>CADCWG010000001.1 GCA_902806335.1 uncultured Thermomicrobiales bacterium
TGGCCTTGCCCCGAGCCAGCCCGCCGCTGCCGTCACCCGCCGCTGCCCGCCCCGCCTCGTCGCTTGGTGTCTCCCTCACCATCCCTCTCCGTCCCCCTCCCCAGCGGCCACTCCGCGCCCTCGACGATCGCCACCCACACCACGGGGCCGATCGGGATCTCCCCGCCGACCCCTCGACCTCCCCGAGTGCTGATAGCTGACGGCTGACCGCTCCGTCACCCCCCGTGCCCGACCGCCCGCCGCGGCCGCCAGTCGATCCCGTCGAGCACCGCCGTCAGCGCCGCGCTCACGACCAGGTCGTCGTGGCCGCGACCGGCCGGCACCGCCCAGCGCAGCCGCTTGCCCGGACCCGCCAGCGTCTCGTAGGTCGTCGCCGCGAGCTGCGCCCGGTACCGCCGCGTCAGCGCCTCGCCGTCGTCCGCGTACTCCTTGAACCGCCCGGCATCGATCAGCCCCAGAAAATCCCAGCCGAGCGCGCTCTTGCTCGCCTCGGTGAACACGAACGGCACGACGGGGATCCGCCCGCCCCGCCGGATAAGTCCCGGGACGCCGGTCCCCCCACCCAGCTCCGCCGCCAGAAAGCTCGCCAGGCCCGCCCCGATCCCCGTCGCGTCGACCACCACCGCGCTCGCCCGCCAGACGCCCCGCGCCAGGTCGACCAGCGTCGGCAGCAGCGCCGCGTGCCCAGCCCCCGTCCACGCCATCCGGTCGACGACCCGGTAGGTGGGCCGCCGGACCGACGGGAACGCGCCGGGCGCCGGCGGACCGGTCGCCCCGCTTCGCCCGTGGACCGCGCTCACCGGTCCCTCGTCGAGGTCGACCTCGACCACCGTCAGCGCCGTGCTGTCCCGCCGCCCGCCGTCGTCGAAGGCCGCGAAGGCGTTCGGACCGCCCCCGGACTCCTCCTCGCCAGCCACGTCCAGCAGCAGCGCGTACCGCTTGCCGGGCTCCGCCCGCCGCCGCCGCGGGTGGTCGCCTTCCATCCGGGCCAGCCGCGCCGGCGGGAAGAGCCCCGCCTCGCCGTCGAGCTCCTCCAGGCAGTACTCCGTCCGCACGAACGGGTGGTCGGCCCCGAGCTGGGCGATCCGCGCCCGCACCCGCTCGCCGTAGGCCGGCAGGTCGGCCGCGACCTCCTCCCACGCGACCCGCCAGACCCGCCGCTCCCCGTCGGCCGCCTGCAGCCGCTCCAGGTGCCGCATCTGCCGCGCGAGCAGCCCCTCCCGGCTCCAGACGGTGCCGAAGAAGACCGTCGTCGCGTTGGTGCTCGCCGCCATCGGGTCGAAGACCGCGTCCCAGACCGCCGGGTCGATGTCCTGCGCCTCGTTCGCCACCAGCAGCAGGCTGGCAGTCTGCCCCCGCGCGTTGGCCCCCGGCGCCGCGCTCAGGAAGCGGACCGACGCCCGCCCAACCTCGACCGCGTAGCCGTCGCGCACGCCCGACGGCCCGACCATCGCGCCCGCCTGTCGGAGCCGCTCGACCAGCCGGTCGCGGCAGAGCGCGCCCTGGGGGCGGAAGGTCGGCATCGCCACGACCGCGCTCCCGCCCCGTCGCCGGTGGCGGGCGAGGAGGTGGGCCAGCACGTGCGCCAGCAGCTCGTCCTTGCCCGCCTGGCGACTGAAGACCACCGCCAGCTGCCGCCCCAGCCCGCGCTCGACGCTCGCCGCGATCGCCCGCGCCGGCTCGGACTGGTACGCCCGCAGCCGGTACCCCGGCAGCGCCGCCGCCGAGAACGCCGCGACGTCCGTGACCGTCCGCCGCAGCCCGCCCACCACGGCCGGCGGATAGGTCGGGGCGCCCGCCCCGTCACCCGCCCGGATGCTTGCCAATCCCCGTCCGGCGCCGCCCAATCCGGCGCCGCCCAATCCGTCGGCGCTCCGTCCGGCGGCGCCCAATCCGACCGTTCCCTGCCCCGGCTCCACCCCGCTCACCGTGCCGACCGTCGCCCCGTCCTTCCCGTCCCGGTCCGTCTTGCCTTGTCTCCCGGCAGCCCGGCCGCCCGGCGGTCACGGCCTACGGCCCGAGCCCGCCCACCGCCAGCCGCGAGACCACGTCGACCACGATCGCCCCGGCCACCATCCAGAGCAGCCCGTTCAGCCGCCCCTTGATCTCGTCGAGGTCCTTGGCCAGCTCCTCGACCATCTGCCGCGTCACCGCCTCGTAGGCCGACGCCGGCGCCAGTTCGACCCCCGGCCGCTCCCGCAGCCGCCCCAGCCGCGTCCGCAACTCGGCGGTCGCCGCCTCTCCCCGCTGCACCAGGTCCCCCGCTCCCCTCGTCTCGCCGCCTCGCCGCCTCGCCGCCTCGCCGCGTGGCCGCGTCGCCCCTCGCCGCGTGGCCGCGTGGCCGCGGCGCCGCCTCGCCGCATCCCAACGGTTCGCCGAACGGTCGCGCGGCGGGTAGGGGCGGGGTTCACCCCGCCCGGCCGCCGCCCGCCCCGCCGCGGGATCGCCGCCCCGCCCCCAACCGCTCCGCGAACCGCGGTCACTCCCCGTCCAGCTCGATCAGGATCTGCGTCAGCGCCGCCGTCAGCCCCTCGGCCGCGTCGCCGGAGATCGCCCGCTGCGTCCGCGCCGCGTTGACCGCGACCGCCGTCACCCGCGCCACCCCCGTCGCGAGCTTGGAGACGTCGTCCTCCTCGGCCAGCAGCCGCGCGAGCACGAACCGGAGCGCCCCGATCTCGTCGGCCAGTCCGCCGAGCGCCGCCGCCTGGGCGATCACCTCGCCCAGCCGCCGCTCGTAGAGCGTCCGGTAGTCCCCTTCCGCCAGCCGCCGCCGGAACTCCTCGACCGCCGCCCGCCGCTCGGCGCGCGCCTCTACCGCGCCGTCCTCCGTCCACCCGCCCGGCTCGATCGGCCCCATCGGATCCGGGCCGGCATCGCCCGCCGCGTGGCGTCCGCAGTACCGTGCCCCCGCCCCGACGAACCGTCCGCACCCCGGCGCCTCGCACCGACCGCTCACCTGTCCGCCCCTTGGCCCTCGCCCCGCCGCCCTCCTCCGACCTCCCGTCGGGGCCGATAAGAACATATGTTCTTATCGGCCTCTACTCTATGGGCGGTCCCAGCGCAGGAAAATGGGACATCGGAGCCCTAAATTGCCCGCGGGGATGCCTCCCGCCCGGCGTCACCGGGCCGGTGGAACCCCATCTGCCGGTTCGCGGGCCGCCGGGACATCGACCGTCTCGGGCGTCCCCTCGCCCGTCGCGGAGGAGAACGCCGCCCCCGGCCCGCCGCATGGCCTCCTGGCGACATCGGCCCGCGCGTCCCCCACGTCCCACCGAGCCAGACGCCCCGGCGCCCCGGCGTCCCGATGGTCAGCGAGGCGCTCACACCATGCGGTGCCCCCCGCCGACGTAGATGACCTGCCCCGTCACCCACCGGGCCCGCTCGGTGACGAGGAGCCCGACCACGTCGGCGACGTCCTCCGGCGTCCCGGCCCGACGCGGTGGCGTGTTGCCCGTCCTGCACGCCGCGCGGCACTCGTCGGCGGGAGCTGCGTCCCCCAGACCGGATCGCCCGTATGCTACGTCGCGCGCGGCGGGTGCCTGTGACGGCGCGGACCCCGGGACCCGACGGTTGGGTGACGGCACGGCGATGCGAAGGGGAGAGCGACGGCCATGGCCCAGGCACCGACCGGCGCGGCCGCGGCCGCCGAGCCCCTCCCCGCGCCGACGACCGCGGCCGAGCCCGAGGTCCTCTCCCTGGCCGGGGGCGGTGGCGTCCGGCTCTACGGCGCCGTCTGGCGCCCCGCCGGGTCCGCCGGGTCCGCCGGCGCGAGTGCCGCCCCCCGCGCGACCGTCCTCCTCGCCCACGGCTACGGCGAGCACCTCGGCCGCTACGCCCACGTGGTCGCCGCCCTCACCGCCGGGGGCTACGCCGTCGCCGGCCTCGACCACCGCGGCCACGGCCAGAGCGCCGGCCGCCGCGCCGACGTCGTCCGCTTCGACGACTACGTCGCCGACCTCGACGTCCTCGCCCGCCACGCCCGCGCCACCGTGGCCACGCCCGGCGCGAGGCTCTTCCTGCTCGGCCACTCGATGGGGGGCCTGATCGCCGTCCGCTACGCCCTCCGCCACGGGACCGACCCGGCGGTGGCCCTCGCCGGCCTGGCCCTCAGCGGCGCCGCGCTCTCGATCGGCAACGACGTCTCGCCGGCGCTCCGCCGCGCGAGCGGGATCCTCGCCCGCCTGGTCCCAACCCTGCCGGTGGTCCGCGCCGGCGAGGCCGGGATCCTCAGCCGTGACCCCGAGGTCGAGCGCCGCTTCGGTCTCGACCCCCTCACCTACAAGGGGAAGCTCCGCGCCCGGATGGGCCACCAGATGGTCGGGGCCGCCGCCGACGCCACCGCCCGCCTGGGCGACCTCACCCTGCCCCTGCTCGCGATGCACGGCGCCGACGACAAGCTCACCGACCCCGACGGCACCGTCCTCGCCGTCGAGGTGGCCGCCAGCGCCGACAAGACCCTCAAGCTCTGGCCCGGCCTCCGCCACGAACTCTTCAACGAGCCGGAGCGCGCCGAGGTCCTCGCCTACCTGCTCGCCTGGCTCGACGCCCGGTCGTGACGGCCGGCGCCCTGGGCGCCCCGAGCGTCACCGCCCCCCGTCGCGGTCCGACGGCGTGCCGGTCGTCACGACGACGTCGACGGACGGTCACCGGTCCAAGGGTCAGCCGCGGCGGCCACCGGTTCGGCACGTGGGCGGGCTGTCCCTCGCGTGTCCGCACGAGCCGTCCTGGCACCGGGGAGCAACGTCCGCGGCGGGCCAGGTCTGCCAGGCCCGTTGTGATACTCCAGTACCATTAGCCGGGACGCCGTGATAGTCGATGGCCGAACAGCATCACGACGCTCGGTCTCGTCCCTCCCGCCGCCCGTTCCTGGACCGATTCGGGCGCCGGCCGCCTCCCCATCTCGCCGCCGCCGGCGGCCTCCACGCCCCAGGAGCGCTCCCGTGGCCGCCCGCGTGCCCCTGTCCCAGAACCGCCCGTTCAACATCTTCTGGGCAGGCCAGGCCCTCTCCGTCCTCGGCGACGCCTTCGTGCTGATCGCCGTCCCCCTCCTCGTCCTCGACGCGACCGGCTCCGTCGCCCAGATGGGGCTCGTCACCGCCGTCTACGGTCTCGGCTCCCTGGTCGCCGGCATCTTCACCGGCGCGATCGTCGACCGCGTCGACCGCCGCCGCCTGATGGTCCGCTGCGACCTCGGTCGCCTCGCCGTCTACGGGGCCGTCCCCCTCGGCTGGTGGATGCTCGGCCCCCAGCTCTGGCTCGTCTACCTCGTCACCTTCCTCGGCGCCGCCCTCGCGATGCTCTTCGGCGTCGCCTACATCACCGCGGTTGCCAACCTGGTCGACCGCGACCAGCTCATCGACGCCAACAGCCGCCTCCACGCCACCTTCGCCGTCTGGTTCGTCCTCGGCCCGATGCTCGCCGGCCTCGTCGCCGACCGCTTCGGCGCCGCGACCGCGATCGGCCTCAACGCCCTCACCTTCGCCGCCTCCGCCCTCTCCCTCGCCTTCGTCCGCTTCCGCCGCGCCGCCGCCGTTCCGCCCGCGCATGACCCTGAGGCCGTCGGCACCCGGGCCGGCGCCAGGTCGCGCTGGGACCTCGCCGGGGGCCGCTGGGCGATGTTCGATGGCCTGGCGGTCGGGATGCGCTTCCTCTTCGGCGACCCGCTCTTCCGCTCCCTGACCCTGCTCATGGGCGGCCTGGCGCTGGTCACCACTGGCGTCCTCGACCTGTTCGTCTTCTACCTCAAGGAAGACCTCGGCCAGACCGACCGCGCGGTCGGTCTCGTCTTCGGGGTGGCCAGCCTCGGGTCGGTGGTCGGCGGGGTGATCACACCCCGGCTCCGCCGGCGGCTCGGCTTCGGTCCCTGCTTCGCCGGCGGCTTCGCCACCCAGGCCGTCGCCATGGCCGCGATCGGTCTCGCCCCGACCGTCGCCCTGGTCGCCCTCTTCGCGATCGCCTACACCTTCGGCGAGACCATCCGCGGCATCGCCACCATGTCGCTCCGCCAGGAGATCACCCCGGACCACCTGCTCGGCCGCGTCACGGCCGCCTTCTGGATCGTGTTCAGCGCGCCCGGTCCCCTCGGCGCGGCCGGCGTGACCGCCCTCGCCGAGCGCTTCGGGGTCACCGCCGCGCTCCTCGGCACCGGTACCCTCGCCGCCCTCTGCGCCACCGCCGCCGCCCTCGGCCCGGCGCGCGAGCGTCGTCCCGAACTCACCGCGGGGCCCCGCCTCCGCGCCCGCTACGGCATCGAACCCCTGGATGACCCGGTCGCCGTTCCCGGCCCGTCCCCGGGGACGCCCGACCACGCCGCCTCCAGACCGTGACGCCCGGACGCCCCGGTCCGGGGCGTCCGTGCGCCTCGGACGAGGACGTCGCGGATCAGACCAGGAACGGCCGATAACTGCCCGCCGAAGCGGAAAAATGGTCGGCCTGGCACCGTTCGTGCACCCCGTGGTCCCATGCTGCGGGGTCACGCCCGCGCCACAAATGCTGGGAAGGAGCGACACCGATGGCAACCGAGGCCTACTGCGTCAAGTGCCGTGAGAAGCGCGAGGTCAAGGACCCCCAGGAAGTCACGATGAAGAACGGCCGCGAGGCCGTCCAGGGCACCTGCCCGGTCTGCGGCACCAAGCTGTTCCGGATGGTCGGCGCCAAGAAGTAGCCGGTCGCGCGGCCCGCGACGAGGCCGTCAGGCCCTCGCCCAGGTCGTCGCGCCCGCCGGCAACCGCGCCGCGGTCTGTGGCCGGGGCACGGCAGGGTGTTCTGACCCCGCGCCGCCCGGCAGTCCGGACCGTCGTCTCTGACTGCCGCCGGCCGTGGTGACGACACGGGCCCCCAGCGGCCGCTCGTCACCGGGCGGGAACCTGGCCGCCGTTCGGGTGGTGTGTGGATTCGACGTCCATCGCCCCGGAACGGGACGATCGCCGCGCCGCGGGGGCAATCCCGGCCTAGCCCGAACCCTCCGCCGGCAGCCCCCACACCGCCGCCAGCTCGCCGCCCCGCACGAGGCGAACGCACAGCCCGACGTGGCACCCCTGCGCCGGGCAGCCCGGGGTGCAGAAGTGGGCCCGCCCGCAGGCCAGGCAGTAGGCCGCGCGGCAGTTGCCGCACCACCCGTACGGTTCCCCGAGCGCGACACCGCACCCCGCGCAGTCCGGAGCGGTCGGCGGCGTCGGGTCGCCGCGCCGCGGCGACGTTCCGAGGCTCATCGGACGACCCCAGCCCCACCCGCCCACGGCCCGAAACCGGTATCCCCTGTCAGGATCGAGACGCCGTCGGGCACGCGGCCTGGTGTCGGCACACCGACCCCGACCCGCTCGGCTATCCGGTTGTCGCGCCGCCCGACGCGGACGGCGACCGTCGCGCCCAACGGCGACACCTCGCGTGGCGATTCGGCTCTCACGGGCGGACGTCTCCCACGGCGCCGGCCGCCGCCACGGAGCGGCACGGCGAATCAAGGGCTGATAGGTGGACAGCGGGGACGCCGAGTCTAGCACGCCTCCACATCGACCCTGCTGTCACCGAGTACCGACTTCGGATGGTTGCTGTGGTTTGCGTACCTGCCGACCCCGGCGGGCTTGAGCCGGCCTCGTCCCTGAGCCTGACCTCGGGGCTTGCCCCGGGCGGGCTCCGCCGCCCCCGCCCCGATCCCTCCACCGATCACCCGGACGGTGAGGAACGACCGCTCCGTCCTGACCACCCAGCCGGCGCGCCGACACCGCGCGGAGCACCACGCCCACACGCTCCGCGCCTTGTCGTGACCGGGGTGCAATGGGTGGGGGCGGTGCCCACCCCGACGAGGGCGCCTGAGGGCGTGGCTCTCAACGCTCCGGGGGCATCCGCCGCGTGCGGATAGGGAGTGCGGTCGGGGTCAGTGCGCCGAGCGCAGGCGGGGGTCGAGCGCGTCGCGCAGACCGTCGCCGAGGAGGTTGAAGCCAAGGACCGTCAGGCCGATCGCCGCGCCGGGGATGACCGACGCCCAGGGCGCGAGCCGCAACGAGCCGTAGGACCCGCTGACCATCGACCCCCAGCTCGGCGCGGGCGGCTTGTTGCCGAGCCCCAGGTAGGCCAGCGCCGCTTCCGCCAGAACCGCGAACGCGAAGACGAGCGAGACCTGGACGATCAGCGGCGCGGTGATGTTCGGGAAGACGTGGCGGGCCAGGATCCGCGGCAGCGGCGTCCCGATGGAGACCGCCGCCTCGATGTACTGCGTCTGCCGGACCGACAGCGTCGCCCCACGCACGATCCGCATGAACGCCGGCGTGAAGACGACCGCGATCGCGATCATCGCGTTGAGCAGGTTGTTGCCGCGGAAGGTGATGATCGCGATCGCCAGCAGGACGGCCGGGAAGGCGAAGATGATGTCCATCAGCAGGATCAGCACGTTGTCGACCCAGCCGCCGCGGTAGCCGGCGACCAGCCCGAGGGCCGTCCCGACGGTCCCCGCGATGCCGACGGCGACGAGCCCCACCTGGAACGAGACCCGTGCCCCGTGGAGCAGACGGCTGAAGACGTCGCGGCCGATCTCGTCCGTGCCCAGCCAGTACTCCGCGTTCGGACCCTGGAGCGGCACGCCGACCAGGCTCGTCGGGTCGTTCGGCGCGACGAACGGGCCGACCGCCGCGAGGACGACGAAGAAGAGGACGATGCAGGCCCCGGTCAGCGCCAGCCGCTGCCGCAGGATCGCCCGCCAGATGCTGGGACGGGTCGGCCGCCGCGCGGAGGCGACGTCGAGGAGGCGCGGCGCGGCGGGGACGCGCGCCGCTGGCGACGTCGCCGGCGGCGCCAGCGGCAGACTCGCCGGAACCCCTTCGCCTCGGTTACCCATCGCCCCGCCCCCATCCCCGCGTCGAGCAGACCTCGGCCGACGGGATTCCCCGTGTCGTCCGAACGCTCACCGTAACCGCTCGGCTCCCCGTGCCCGCTGCCACGCCCGCTGCCACGCCCGCTACCGCGCCGTCCGCAGCCGCGGGTCCAGCACGGCGTAGAGGATGTCGACCACCAGCGTGACCAGGACGAAGATCGCGGCGACGACGAGGGTCACCCCCTGCACGACCGGGTAGTCGCGGTTGGCGATCGCGTCGAAGATGTAGCGCCCGATCCCCGGCAGGCTGAAGATCTGCTCGATGATCACGGTCCCGCCCAGCAGCGCCGCGACCTGGATCCCGGCGACCGTAGCGATCGGCAGCGCCGCGTTCGGCAGGACGTGGCGCCAGAGGACACTCCGACCTTCCAGGCCCTTCGCCCGCGCCACCCGGACGTACTCCTGGCTGAGCACCTCCAGCACCGCCGACCGCGTGTTCCGCATCAAGACCGCCGCCAGCGGCAGGCTCAGGCTCAGCGCGGGCAGGACCATCCGCTGCAGGTTCTGGATCGGATCCCGGGTGAACTCGACGTAGCCGAGCGGCGGCAGCCACTCCAGGCGCAGCGAGAAGAGCAGGACCAGCAGCGTCGCCAGGAAGAAGTTCGGCAGGGAGATCCCGATCAACGTCGCGATCGTGGCGCCGTAGTCGAGCGCCGAGTTGCGCCGCACCGCCGCCAGCGTCCCAACGACCAGCGCCGGCACCGTCGCGAAGAGCGCGGCCAGCAGCGTCAGTTCGACCGTCACCGGCAGCCGCAGCCGCAACTCGTCGGTGACCGGCCTCCTGCTCCGGATCGACTGGCCGAGGTCGCCCTGGGCCACGTGCCCCAGCCACCGGACGTACTGGATCGGCAGCGGCTGGTCGAGCCCATAGGATCGTCGGATCGCCGCCACCTGCTCGGGGGTCGTCCGCTGGTCGACGCCGATCATCTGCGACACCGGATCGCCCGGGATCTGCTTGACCAGCGCGAACGTCAGGATCGACACCCCGAGCAGCACGGGGACCAACAGGGCCAGGCGGCGAAGGATGAAGGTCAGCATGGGCTATCCGCCGGTCACTCTCGCCGCTCAGTGCTCACCGTCGTCCCGCCAGCGAGGCACGTCGGTGGTCGTGGGCGTGGGCGGCGACACACGCATCGCCCCCACGCCCCCCGATCCCCGCGCTCGGTCCCGCCACCGCCCCTCGGCGCCACCAGAACCAGAACGCTGACGGCTGACGGCTGATAGCTGAGAGCCCTCAGCCGTCCGCTACCGGTCCAGCCAGGTCTGCTTGAGCGCCACGTTCGTCCCGGTCGCGACGTGGACGTAGCCCTTGACGTCGGACCGCATCGCCTCGTACTGGTTGGCGACGAACAGGTTGATCCACGGCAGGTCTTGGAGCAGGATCCGCTGGATCTCCTGGTAGATCCCGGTCCGCTCGGCGACGTCGGTCGCCGCCATCCCCTGGTCGATCAGCTCGTCGACCCGCGGGTTGCTGTAGGACGCCAGGTTGCCGCTCGCGCCGGTCTTGAAGTTGTTCGCCACCTCGCCCGGGTCGATGTGGCCGCTGGTGCCGGTGACCGCGATCTCGTAGGTCCGCAGCGCCGGGTCGGCGCTGTGGACGACCTCGATCATCGTCGCGGTCTCGACCAGGTTCAGCTCGGCGTCGATCCCGATCTGCTTGAGCTGCTCCTGGACCACCAGCGCCGGCGCCGACAGGAACGAGTACTGGGACCAGGACGTGATCGACGTCTTGAGACCGTCGGCGAAGCCGGCCTCGGCCATCAGCTGCTTGGCGCGCTCGACGTCCGGGCCCGGGATCTCCTCGTTCAGCGCCGCCCAGAAGGTCGGCGGGAAGAGCCCCACCGTCGGGGTGCCGTGGCCGAAGGTCCCCGGCACGTGGATCGTGTTCCGGTCGATCGCGGCCGCGATCGCCTGGCGGACGAGGGGGTTGTCCAGCGGCGGCTTGGTGAGGTTGAAGGCGATGAACCGGATGTTCATGTTCTCGTCGCCGGCCAGGGCGATCGCGTCGTCGGCCTCCATCTGGTCGATGTCGCGCAGCGGCGCGTACTCGACGAAGTCGACCTCGCCGGTAATGATCGCGTTCGTCCGCTGGGTGTCCTCCGAGACGAAGGTCATCTCGAGGCCGTCGAGGTAGGGCAGCCCCTCCTCCCAGTACTCGGGGTTCTTCTCGAGGACGACCCGGGTGTTGGGGACGTACTCGACGAAGCGGAACGGCCCGGTCCCGACCGCGACCTGGGAGAGGTCGCCGTTCGCCTCGATCGTCTCCGGGGCGAAGATGATCGCGCTGGAGGTGGCCAGGATCGGCAGGATCGAGGCGTCCGGCTGCTTGAGGGTGATCACGACCGTCGCGTCGTCCGGGGCGGTGATGGTATCGACCGAGGCGAGGTCGCTGGCCGCCGCCGACTCCGGCGCCCGCCACCGCTCGTAGGAGGCGACGACGTCGCTCGCCACCAGCGGCCGGCTGACCGGCGGGTGGAACATGACGCCCTGGCGCAGCGTGAAGGTGTAGGTCAGGCCGTCGGCGGAGATCTCCGGCATCGCCGCGGCCAGCTCGGGGCCGACGGTGAGGTCGGGGTTGATCGTGAGCAGCCGGTTGTAGACGTGCTCGATGACGTGCCAGATCGCGGTCAGCGTCTGGCGGTGGGGGTCGAGGGCCGACGGGTCGGCCTGGAGCCCGACCTTCAGGATGCCGCCCGGCTTCGGCGTCGCATCCTGGCGCGCCGGCAGGGCCGTCAGCCCACCCGCTTCCAGCGGCCCGCCGGCCGCGGCCGAGAGGGTGGCGAGCGACGCGGCCGACATGCCGAGCGCGGCCGCCCGGGCCAGCACCTGGCGACGGCCGATCCGCCCTTGGAGCACCTGGTCGAGCAGCGCGTCGAAGTGGCGAAGGTCGCGCGCCTTCTCCGGGGACGGGATACCCATCGTCCTTACTCCTTCATCACGGTGGATTGTCGAGACCCGGGACCGCCGCGGATTATAGGGACCGACGGATCGGCGCGCTACGCCCCCGGATCGGACCGCGGTCCCCCCAGTCCCCACCGCGCCGCCGGCCACGACGCCGGGCGATCTCCGGGCCCGCGCCCGGCAGGGCCCCGGGCGGTTGGCCCCTCGGCCGACGATGACCTCGGCGCGAACCACCTCGGCGCGGTCCGCCTCGGCGCGCTCCGCCTCGGCGACCGGTGCCAGCGCTCACTCCTCGCCAGGCGACCGCGCGACGCCGAGGGGGACGGCGGCGAGAACCCCGCGTCTCCGGGGACACGGCGCCTCCGGGGACACGGGCGGCGCCCGGTGGGTCACCCGATGAGTGCGCGACAACGGGAGTCCGGCGCGGGGCGTGACTGGGGCGACGGGCGGAGGGGCGGTCCGATCCGTTCAGCCCACGGTCGGCCCGGTCGTGGGGGCGGACGAAGGTCGCCCGGTGCGGTCCCGGTCGGTCGGTGGAGCCATCGCTGGGGCCGCCGGGTCTCGTGGTCGGTGACAGACCACGGACGGCCGCACCGGATGACCCCGGGATGGGCCAACGGCCCGGCCCGGCTAGCCCGGGGGTCGGGGTCACCCCTGGTCCGGCCCACCCTCGGCGCCGGCCCGCCGCCACGGGAGGGCCAGCCGCTCCGCCAGCGCGACCAGGCCGAACAGCCCGACCCCCATCCCCGCCAGCACCGCCACGCAGGCGAAGACGCGCGCGGTCAGGAACTGGTCGGTCGAGCGGTTGAGCAGGTAGCCCAGCCCCCGGCTCGCCCCGACGAACTCGCCGAAGACCGCCCCGATCACGCAGACCGCGACGGCCACCTTCGCCCCCGAGAAGACCGCCGGCAGCGCCCCCGGCAGCTTCGCCAGCCGGAACCGCGCCCACCGCCCCGCCCCCAGCGTCCGCAGCAGGTCGAGCACCTCCCGGTCGGCCGCCCGCAGCCCGTCGACCGTTGTCACCACGATCGGGAAGAAGCCGATCAGCGCCGTGATCAGCACCTTCGGCAGCAGCCCGTAGCCGAACCAGATCAGCAGCAGCGGCGCGAGCGTGATCACCGGGACCGTCTGGCTCGCCACCACCAGGGGATACACCCCCCGCTCCAGCACCCGCGAGGCGTCGATCGCCGCCCCGAGCGCCACCCCGACCGCCAGCGCCAGCCCGAACCCGAGCACCACCTCCCAGAGCGTCACCAGCGCGTGCTCGGCGAGCAGCCCACGGTCGTCGAGCAGCGTCCGCGCGATCGCGCTCGGGGGCGGCAGCAGCCACGCCGGCACCTCCCGCCAGCGCACCCAGACCTCCCAGACCGTCCCGGCCAGCGCGAGCAGGGCCCCGGGCAGCAGCCACGGCCCCAGCACCGCCCACGCCGCCCCTTGCCGTGCTGGTCGACGCGCCAGGGCGGGCTCCTTAGCACCGCGGTGATCCGGGGCGGCACCGGAGGCCGCCGGCGACGAGCGCATCACCGCGCCCCCGCGGGCGCCGCTCGTGGCGCCCCTCGCCCGGGGCCGGTGTCCCGGCGCTCGCCCGGGACCGGTCCCGCCGCGTAGCCCACCTGCCCGGCTGCCGGGTGGCGCCCGTCGTGACCCGCGCCGGAAGAGACCACGGCGCTTCCGGCCAACGTCCGTTGTGAATGGGGCAGCCGCGCGGGCAGCCGCGCGGCTGCCCGTACGGTT
>CADCWG010000002.1 GCA_902806335.1 uncultured Thermomicrobiales bacterium
GCGAAGAGGCGTTCTTCCGTGGCGCCCTGCAGCCCCGGTTCGGGATCGTGCTCACCTCAGCCCTCTTCGCGCTGGTGCACACGCAGTACGGGTTCTCCTTCGTGATCCTCGGCCTCTTCGGGATCGGGATGCTGCTCGGGTACGAGCGGATGCGCTTCGGGACGGTCACGGCGATGGTCACCCACGCCGCCTACAATGCGCTCTCGGTCCTGTTATCGTCTGTCGGCTAACGTCCCCGTCATCGCCGGGTCTTTGCATCCTGGTGCGGGGGCAGTCAGCTGGCCAGGGTGCGCGAGGCCGGTCGTTCGAGCGCCGACGACGCGGGAGATCCGGTCGGCTGGGGGGGCGACATGGAGCTGGTCGAGATCCGCGAGCTGGACGGCCCGAACCGCTTCCTCCTCCAGCCGACGATCAAGCTCGAGCTTCGACTCGCGGGCGGCGAGCAGCCGGGACAGACGCTGGCAGCGCTTCGGGCCGTCCTCGACCGCCTCGGCTTCGACGACGACAGTTCGGACGAGGACACCGACCGGGACGCCGGCTTCGGAACCGCCGGCGCGTCGCCCGGAGTGTATGCGGAGGCGGAACTCGGCGACCTCGGGGACTGCCTCGTTGAGGTCGTCGCCGAGGTCCATCGACGGGTCGGCGCGCCCGCCCCGATCTCTCACTGGGTGACGCTGGACACGCCGGGGCACATCGCGGTCGCCTTCGGGTGGGAGCGTCGCCGCTTCGCCCGGGCGGTGGCGGAGTTCACGGCCGACCTCGCCCTGGCTAGGGCCGACGCGGCGGGGATGCCCGAACGGCTGTCCGCCCTGACGACGCTCCTGCACGGGCCAGGTGACGACGACGATCGGCCGGCGCTCGTCCGCGATGAGGACCGGACGCGCCCTATCGTCGGCGTGACCGGAACCAATGGGAAGACCACGACCACTCGCCTGATCGCCCATATCCTGCGCGGGGCCGATCGACGGGTCGGATGGTCGTCGACGAGCGGGGTTTACATCGAGGGAGAGCAGGTCCTCGAAGGCGACTGGACGGGACCCGGCGGGGCAAGGCGGGTCCTTGACGAGCCGGGACTCGACGTCGCCGTGCTCGAGACGGCCCGGGGAGGGATCGTGCTCCGCGGCCTGGCCTACGAGAGCAACGACGTCGGCGTCTTCATCAACGTCAGCGACGACCATCTCGGGCTGCACGGGATCATGACCGTGGAGAGCCTGGCCCAGGTGAAGTCGACGGTGGTCAAGGTGACCAGGTCCGGTGGCTTCGCCGTGCTCAACGCGGACGACCCTCTGGTCCGTGGCGTTGCCGGCAGCGTCCGAGCCTCCATCTTCTTCGTCAGCCAGCAACCGGACAACCCGACGGTCACGGCTCACCGCGCCGGGGGAGGGCATGCCCTCTCGCTTCGCGACGGTGTCCTGCTCTTCTGGCATGGTCGGCAAGAGCAGGCGCTGGTTCCACTGGCCGACGTGCCGGTCACCTTTGGCGGTCGTGCGCCCCACATGGTCGAGAACGCCCTCTGCGCGGCGGCCGCGTGCCTGGCGATCGGACTCGCTCCCGAGCAGGTGCGCGACGGGCTGGTCTCGTTCCGAAACAGCGCCGAGCAGAACAGCGGACGGCTGAACGTGTACGACGTGGACGGAGTCACGGTCATCGCCGACTACGCCCACAACGAGGCAGGTCTTCGATACCTCCTCACGCTCGGCCGCTCGCTGGCCGGGGACGAGGGACGCCTGACGGCCGTCGTCGGCACGGCGGGCGACCGGACGGATGACGCGCTACGGGCGATCGGTCGTGTCGCCGCCGAGGGCAGCGACCGCGTCATCATCAAGGGGATGCTGAACTATCTCCGCGGCCGAGCGCCCGGAGAGATGGACGAGATCATCGCCGCGGGCATCGCCGACGCGGGCGCCACCGAAGCCGCGCGGGCAGAGTCGGAGGTCGCGGCGCTGGGTGCGGCCCTGGTGGACGCGCGGCCGGGCGACGTCGTGGCGATGATGGCGGTCGACCAACCGGTCGAGGTCGCCGAGCGGCTGCGCGAGATCGGCCGGCCGGTCGGGTAGCACCGACCCACCGACTCACCAGCGACCGGTTGTGCCGTTCCGCGCCGATCTCGAGGCCTGCACGTCCGGCTACCCGGCCAGGCCGTTCCCGCCGCCCCGACCGGTGAGCCGCTCGTAGACCGCCATCGGGTGGTCGACCATCAGCACCACCAGGTCGTCCTTGTCGGCGAGGTCGACCGTCGCCGAACTCGCCTCCAGCTCGTCGAGGACCACCGACACCTTCTCGTCGCCGGCGCCGGAGCCGACCACCGCCTCGCGCAGTCGCGCCGCGATGTCGCCCCGGGGCCGACCGCGGGTGTTGTCGTCCTCCCGGATCACGATCCGATCGAACGTCCGACCGGCAAGTGCCCCGAAAGCGGCCATGTCCGCGTCGCTGCGATCGCCCGGCATGGAGATCATCGCCACCGTCTTGGGCGCGTCCATCCGGCGGACGAAGTCGGCCATCGCCTCCAGGCCGGCCACGTTGTGGCAGTAGTCGATCAGCACCTGGCGGCCGTTCAGCGAGAGCAGGTTGAACCGGCCGGGGGTCTGGAAGAAGTCGCTGGCGAAGGTGCGCAGCGCGTGCCGGATGTGCTCGAGTTGCACGTCGGCGGCGAAGGCCGCGGCGGCAGCGGCGAGGGCGTTGGCGACGTTGACGCGGATCTTCCCTTCGAACGTCGCCGGGATCTGATTGGCGAGCAGCAGGCTCGTGTCCCGCTTGTGCTCGATGAGGGTGATCATCTCCCCCTGCCTGGTCTGCCGCAGGACGACCGCCTTGCCGCGGTCTCGGACGTGATCCCGGATGACAGGGTTCTCTTCGTCGAGGCTGAAGAAGACGATCTCCCCGCGCGCCTTGCGGGCCATCTCGACGGTCCACTCGTTGTCGGCGTTCAGGACGCTGGCGCCGTCGCGAAGGACGGCCTGCGGCACGACGGCCTTGACCCGAGCGAGGTCGGCGAGGGTGTCGACGCCGCGCAGACCGAGATGGTCGCTCGCGACATTGGTCACGACCGCGATGTCGCACCGGTCGAAGCCGAGGCCCGAGCGGAGGATCCCCCCGCGCGCCGTCTCCAGCACGGCGAAGTCGACGGCCGGGTTCTTGAGCACCATCTGGGCGCTGGTCGGACCACTGGTGTCGCCGGAGCGGATCAGCGTGCCGTCGATGTAGATGCCGTCGGTGGTGGTCAGACCTACCTTGCGCCCGGCCGTCTTCATCACGTGGGCGATCATCCGGGAGGTGGTCGTCTTCCCGTTGGTCCCGGTCACGGCGACGATCGGCACACGGCTACCCGTACCGTGTGGGAAGAGCATGTCCACCACCGCGCGACCGACGTGCCGGGGGTGGCCTTCAGTCGGATGGGTGTGCATCCGAAAACCGGGGCCCGCGTTGACCTCGCAGATCGCCCCGCCGCTGTGGCGCACCGAGCGGGCGATGTCCTCGGTGATGAAGTCGATGCCCGCGATATCGAGACCGACCACCATCGCCGCCTGGCGCGCGATCTCGACGTTGTCCGGGTGGATGTCGTCGGTGCGGTCGATCGACGTCCCACCCGTGCTCATGTTGCCGGTGAGCTTGAGCTGGACAATGCGGCCGTCCTCGGGTACGTGCGCCGTCGTCAGACCCTGCCGCTCCAAAACCTCGAGCGTCTGCTCGTCAACGGTGATCCGGGTCAGGATCTTCTCGTGGCCGACGCCGCGCCGCGGGTCGGCATTCGCCCGCTCGACCAGCGTCTCGATCGTGTGCACGCCGTCGCCCACGACATGCGCGGGGACGCGTTCGGCGACGGCGACGACCTCGTTGTTGACGACGAGGATCCGGTAGTCCTTACCGGAGATGAAGCGCTCGACGACGACGGTGCCGGCCCGGCTCTCGGCCAGCGCGACCGGGAAGAACTCGCGGACCGTCGCCTCGTCGGCGAGGTTGATGCAGACGCCCCGGCCGTGGTTGCCGTCGAGCGGCTTGAGGACCACCGGATAGCCGATCCGTCCGGATGCGCGCACCGCCTCGTCGGCCGTCCGGACCACTGTGCCGCGGGGTACCGGGATCCCGACGTCGTCGAGCAACCGGTTCGTCAGTTCCTTGTTGCTGGCGATATCGACCGCGATGTTCGCCGAGGCGCTGGTGACCGTCGCCCAGACCCGTTTCTGGTGCTTCCCGTGCCCGAGCTGGACGAGCGACCGTCGAGGGTCGAGCCGAAGCACGGGGATACCGCGTCGGACCGCCTCGCTCACGATGGCGCCGGTGGACGGACCGTAGGCGAGTCGCTCGGCGACGCGGATCACCTCTTCTTCGACGGCCCGGACGAAGTCGAACCCGGGTTCGGCACCGGCGGCGAGGTGGTTCAGGAGGCGCAGGCTAAGCGCCCCAGCCGCGAGTCCGACGTCCTCCTGCTCGTACTGGAACACCACGTTGTAGACGCCGTGCTCGCCCGTGGACCGAGTCACGCCCCGGCGTACCTCGGCCCCGGCCAGGTTCTGCAGCTCGAGGGCAACGTGCTCCATGACGTGGCCGAGCCACGTCCCCTCGCGCAGCCGCTGGAGGAAGCCTCCCGGACGGCCCACCGAGCAGGCGTGCTCGTACAGTGACGGCAGGAGTTCGGTGAGGTGCTCGTAGAAGCCGGGGATCTTGTTGCTCGGCCGTTCTTCGAACTCGCCTAGGTCGACGACGTAGTGAATCACGGGGACCCGGGCCCAGACGTTCGGGCCTCGCAGCACGTTCGTGGAGCGAATCGTCAGCACCTGGTCCTCCCGCCGGCGAGCGGCCGTGATCGGTCGCGCCACTTCACTTAGTCTTCGCCGTGCCGCCGCGTCCTTAACGTCCGTGGCGGAGGCAGGTTATATGTCCCCGGCTCACGAGATTCGGTCGAGCAGGCGGCGCTCGGCGAGATCGAAGCGCCGCCCCGGCGTGAGGACATGGAGCACGGCGTTGCTGATCGTGATGCCGGCGTGGCCCTTCACCTGGAACACGTCGGAGAACATCCGGGTGCCGTCGACGATCGTCACGCTGTGGCGGCCGATGACCTCCAGTGTCAGCCGGTCGTCGATGAGGGCCGCGGTGTCCTCGTCGATCCCCATCCCGATCAGCCCAGGGTTGGATGCGACGAGCGAGAGCAGGCGACCGATGCGGTCCCGCTGCCGGAAGTGCTGGTCGATGATCGCTTCCGGGACGAGGCCGAATCCGGCCACCATCTGGGCCATTCGCATCTTTGGCGTGGCGCCGCTCGCCCCGAAGGCGACCATGTGCGAGGAGAGGATGGATGCGCCGGCGCTCGTCCCGGCGATGACGGCGCCCGCGGCGTTGCGCCGCCTGATGATCGCGGCGGCCTCGGTGCCGCCGATCAGCGCCGCGAGCCGCATCTGGTTGCCGCCCGTGAGAAAGATGCCCGTCGCGTCCTCGAGGACATCGAGCGGCGCCTCGCCGTTCGCGTCCTCACGGCTGCCGAGAAAGACGACCTCGGCACTCGCCACACCCGCCCCGAGGAACAGAGCCTTGTAGCGCTCTCCGGCCGCTTCGATCGACGACGCGGTCGGGACCACGGCGATCCTTGCGCTGGTGCCTCCGGCAAGCTGGGTGAACGTGGTCAGGATGACCTTGTCGTCCAGCTTGTCTTCGGCCCCGCCGATCGCCATGATCGGGCCCCGCGTGGGGACGGCCTCCGTCGCCTGTGGGGGCGAGAGAGTGGGAGCCAGGTCGGTCACGTTTCCCATCGGATGGTCACCTGGAGGCGGCGCGGCGAGTCCCGGATCGGTCGACGGCGGCGGGCGCGACGGACGGGTTGACGCCCTCTCCCGCGGGGGACAGGGCCCCGCCCCGAGCGGGAGGACGTCCGAACGCGGCGACGACGACGCGGGACAGCATCGTGGCCGGCGACTCTACCCGGCACGCGCGGGGCCGTCAAACGTGGCTTCCGGCGCCGACGCCGCCACGTCATGCCGGCGACCGCGCCACTCCTGTGGTGGGGCGCGTATGTCGTCCCGTGTCGACGCCACAGTCCGCTCGCGACGACATTGCGTATCCTTACGAAACTACGGCGTTAGACCGCGTCCGATGACCCTGGGCCGCGCCAGGCTGGCGGGTCGCGGGCGGCGCGACGTCCTGCAGGCCGTTCGATTCGGATCGTCCCGCTCCTCGCCGCCAGGAGATCCCGCAGCATGGCCCACCCGCTGGTTTCCCGCCTGGCCGACCAGATCCTCCTCGCCGACGGTGCGATGGGCACCATGCTCTACGCGGCGGGCATCGACCTCGACGCCTCCTTCGACGCGCTCAACCTGGAGCGGCCCCAGGTCGTGGCCGGTGTCCACCGCGCCTACCTGGCCGCCGGCGCCGACATCATCGAGACGAACACCTTCGGCGCGAACCGGGCGCGCCTCGAGCACTTCGGCCTGGCGGACCGGATTCGAGACATCAACCTCCGAGGGGTGAAGATCGCCCGCGAGGAGCGGGAGATCAGCGGTCGACCGGCCCTGGTCGCCGGCGCCATCGGACCGACTGGCCGAACGCTGGCGCCTTTCGGCACCGCCGACCCGCTCGCGGTGCGGGCCATCTTCCAGGAGCAGATTGAGGCCCTGCTCGAGGGCGGCGTCGACCTGCTGACGATCGAGACGATCGGCAGCCTCGACGAGATGGTCGAGGCGGTCACGGCGGCGCGGGAGGCGTCGGACCTGCCGATCGTCGCCCTGCTCACCTTCGCCGAGGACGGCCGGACCCTGGCCGGAAACACGCCGGAGGACGCGGTCATCCGACTCGCGGACCTCGAGGTGACGGCGGTCGGCGCGAACTGCTCCGTCGGGCCACAGCGCATCCTGCCGGTCCTCCGGGCGATGGGGGAGGCGCTCGCGACCCGCCAGGGAGACCGACCGGCGCTCGCCTGCATGCCGAACGCCGGCTGGCCGACGCACCTTGGCGGGCGGGTCATCTACCGGTCGGCCCCCGACTACTTCGGCGACTTCGCCCGCCAGGCCGCGATGGCCGGCGTCCGGATCGTCGGCGGCTGCTGCGGCACGACGCCGGAGCACACCCGGACGATGCGGGCGGCCCTCGACACGCTGGTCAAGGTCAGCGTTGGGGATCCCCCCGCGGACGGCGAAGGGAGTGCCCCGGCGGCACCGAACGGGACCGGCGGCAAGGCCGTCCGCGGCGTCCCCGACCTGCGGGGGGTCGACCTGGTCCCGTCTGAGGGGCCGACGGAGGTGGCCGAGAAGCTGGGGAAGAAGTTCCTGGTCAGCGTGGAGATCGACCCCCCGAAGGGGTTTAATCCGGCCAAGGCGCTCGACGGTGCCCGACTCCTGAAGGCGGCGGGGGTGGACGCGATCAACGTCGCGGACTCGCCGATGGCCCGCGTCCGGATGAGCGCGATGACGCTCTGCTACCTGATCCAGCACCAGGTCGGCATCGAGACGATCCTCCACTTCACCACGCGCGATCGGTCGCTGATGGGGCTCCAGTCGGAGCTGCTCGGCGCCCACGCGGTCGGCGTTCGCAATATCCTGGCGCTGACGGGTGACCCGCCCAGCCTGGGAGCGTATCCCGACTCCTCGGCCGTCTACGACGTCGACTCGATCGGCCTGATCCGGGTTCTGACCCAGCTCAACGCCGGCAACGACTCGGCCGGCGCGTCGATCGGGCGGATGGCCAACTTCACCATCGCCTGCGCGATCGACCCGACGCGGACGGACCTCCACGAGGAGGCGCGTCGCCTGCGGGCCAAGCTCGAAGCCGGCGCCAACTTCGTGATGACCCAGCCGATCTATGACCTGAACGTCTGGACGCGGTTCCTCGACGTCTACGAGCAGGTCCACGGCGACCGCGAGCTGAACGTCCCGGTGCTGCTCGGCGTGCTCCCGCTGCAGAGTTCGAAGCACGCCGAGTTCCTGCACAACGAGGTGCCGGGTATCACCCTGACCGACGAGGCCCGGGACCGGATGCGAAAGGCCGGGCCAGACGGGCGGCGGGAAGGGGTCGCGATGGCGCGCGCGCTGCTCGAGGAGGCCCGACCGCACGTCCAGGGCGTCTACATCATGCCGTCGTTTGGCCGCTATGAGGTAGCCGCCGAGGTGATCGAGGTCCTCAGGGTCGACCGCTGAGCGCGGAGCCCCCGACCGAGCGGGTGGGCGTCGTCTGGCTGCCCCCCCGCCCGCGTGCTAGACTGCGCGCTGTGCCCGCCTCCGCTGGGACGGTCAGGTTGTGGCTTCCTCTGGCATTGAGAGCGACGGGCGGCGGGCCGGATCGGCGCCTCCGGCCGAGTGTGACGGGGTCGGCGCGGTCACGCCGGCCGGGCATGGAGGCTCAGATCTCGATGGTTGCGCAACTCATCCGCTCGGTCGAATCCGAGCAGTTCAAGTCCGACCTGCCGCTGTTCGACGCCGGCGACAACGTCCGGGTGTCGGTCAAGGTCGTCGAGGGCACCCGCGAGCGGATCCAGGTCTTCGAGGGCGTCGTCATCCGCCGCCGCGGCGGTGGCGTGAACGAGAACTTCACGGTGCGCCGGATCGCGTCCCACGCGGTCGGCGTCGAGCGGACGTTCCTGATCCACTCGCCCCGGATCGACAAGATCGAGGTCGTCCGGCACGGCAAGGTGCGCCGCGCTCGGCTCTACTACCTGCGCGGCCTGACCGGGCGCGCGGCACGGATCAAGGAGCGGCAGCGCAAGCCGGGCCAGCACATCCGCTAGCGCCGGTCGACTCGCCGCCGACAGCACCCTGGGAGCGCGCGACCATCGGTCGCGCGCTCGTCGCGTCCACACGGGAGTGGCTCGTGGCGACCATGGCTCGTCGTGACAGGGCTGTCGGGCGCGGGAGGGCGTCGACCGCGGTCGTGCCCTCCCTGTCCTGCGAGCGCGCGTTCTGGGACGCCGGGCTGCCAGCGGTGGCGGGGGTCGACGAGGTCGGACGCGGCGCGCTCGCCGGGCCGCTGGTCGCGGCGGCGGTGGTGCTCCCCTGCTGCGACGGGGCGGCGCTCCGGTCGCTTCGCGCCCGCTTGGCCACGCTGCGCGATTCGAAGCTCCTGCCGGCGCCGACCAGGGAAGCGCTGGCCGGCCGGATCCACGCCGTCGCGAGTGACGTGGCGATCGGCGTGGTCGAGTCGGAGGAGCTGGACGCGGTCGGCGTCGCGGCGGCCAACCGGCTGGCAATGGAGCGTGCGGTCGCGGCCCTCGCGGCCGTCCCCGACGCGCTGCTGCTCGATGCCTGCCTCGTCGACCTCCCGCTGCCACAGTCGGCACCCATCCGCGGTGATGGGCGATGCCTCTCCGTGGCCGCGGCCTCCGTCGTCGCCAAGGTAGTCCGGGACGCCCTGATGATGGGCCACGACGTCGCGGACCCCCGCTACGGTTTCGGTGCCCACAAGGGGTACGGCACGGCGAGTCACCTCCAGAGGCTCCGGCGGTACGGCCCGGGCCCGATCCACCGCCGCAGCTTCGTCGTCGGCGACGATCGGCTGGCGCACCCCCGGTGAGCCGGCCCGCGGAGAGGCGACGCGCCCTTGGCGATGCCGGCGAGAAGCACGCCCGGCGATTCCTCGAGGCGCGTGGGCTCACGTTCCTCGCCGGCAACTGGCGGTCGTCGGTGGGCGAGGTTGACCTCGTAATGCACGACGCCAAGGCAGACGAAGTGGTGTTCGTCGAGGTCAAGACGCGGCGTGGCGAGGCCTCCGGGAGGGCGGAGGAGAGCGTCAGCGCCGCCCAGGCGCGGCGGCTCCTCGCCACGGGGGAGGCCTACCTGGAGACGCGACCCGACCTCGCCGATCTCGTCTGGCGGATCGACCTCGTTGCCATCACGCTGGGGACCGGGGGCAGGGTCGAGGCGGTCGCCCACCACCCGAATGCCCTCGGCGAGTGGTGAACGACCGGCATCGACGGCGTCCGCGCGATCGACCGGAGCACACCGCCCGGGCCTCGCGATCCGAGACCGTCGCCACTGGGTCGGGAATCGCATACCATCTGCCGGCGACGCGTCCGCGCGCCGCCAGAGCCCACGCCGTGGGCGCGGGGCCTCGTGAGCAGGGAAGGGAGCAGGATGGCGACGTTGCGCGATCGGATTCCGGCCGCCGTGGTGGTGTTGGTGCTGCTGGCTGTGGTGCTGACCGGCGGACTCGTGGGGCGGGCCCAGGAGGCGGCGAGCCCCGAGACGACGCCGCGTCCTGCCCACATCCACGCCGGCACCTGTGAGTCACTGAACCCCGACGTCCTCTACCCGCTGAACGACGTCATCTTCCGGGGCACGGCGGTCGGCACGCCGCAGGCTTCGCCCGTCGCCTCGCCGGCCGGTGCCGCCGGCTCACCGGCGGCCGGCGTGAGCCCGCTCTCCGGGATCCCGGCCGCCGTCGGGGTGACAGTGCTCGACGTGCCGCTGGCGGACTTGCTCGGCGGTCAACGGGCGATCAACGTCCACGAGAGCGCGGAGAACCTGCCCAACTACATCGCCTGTGGCACGATCGTCGGCGCTCAGGACGCGACCGGCGGCGTCTACATCGGCCTCGCGGAGCAGAACGGGTCCGGCTTCAGCGGCACCGCCTGGCTGCAGGCGACGAGCGAGACCCAGACGACCGTGACCGTCTTCCTCGCCGAGGGACTGGCGACGGCCCTGCCCGGCGCGTCGCCGGCGGCGACCCCCGCCGTCTAGAGCCACTACGTCCGTCCGAGGCTTTCGACGGGAGCGCGCGAGACGACGCGGGCCGGGATTCCCCGGCCCGCGTCGTCGTGGCGGGGAGATTGGCGCCCACCCGGGGCCTCCGCTCGGGCGCTCGCCGGGCCGACTGCGCTATGATTGCCCGAGGGCCGGCCACGAGCCGGCCCTCACGGCGCCACCCGACGAACGCCCCGAGGAGACGCAGGTGAGCGACCCGGCCGTGGCCCGCCAGCCTTCGGCGTCGGCCTCGACGGACGCGCACCGTGCCGCCGCGCCGGTTCGTGTCGGGTGCGCGGTGCTCACCGTCAGCGACACCCGGACGCTCGCCGACGACGTGAGCGGGGCGCTGATCCGCGACGGACTCACCGCCGCCGGCCATGACGTTCGGGACTACCGGATCGTTCCCGACGAGCCGGCGCGGATCCGTGAGACGCTCGCCGCGTGGTTCGCGCGGACCGACGTCCAGGCGGTGCTCAGCACCGGCGGGACCGGCATCGCGGCCCGCGACACCACCTACGATGTGGTCGTCTCCCTCCTTGAGAAGCGGCTCGACGGGTTCGGCGAGCTGTTTCGGATGTTGAGCTACCCGGAGATCGGCGCGGCGGCGATGCTCTCCCGCGCGGTAGCCGGCGTCGCCTCCGGGACCGTGATCGTCGCGATGCCCGGCTCGCGGAACGCGGTCGGGCTGGCGATGGAGAAGTTAGTACTCCCCGAGCTCGCCCACGTGGTCTTCGAGCTCACCAAGCAGGCGAGTAAGTCGGCCAATCGTTGAGGACGTCGCCCGGCAGGGGCGCCAGGAACGGGCGGATGGTGACGGACGGCGAGCGCGAGATCAACCAGACCTCGGCCAGGCGGCGGCCGGCGGTGAAGCCGCAGGTGCTGAAGGGCTTCCGCGACTACCTCCCGCGCCAGATGATCCTCCGCCAGCGGATCATCGCCCTCTTCCGCGGGGTCTTCGAGCGACACGGGTACGAACCGCTCGATACCCCCGTGCTGGAGCACCTCGAGGTGCTCACCGGCAAGGCCGGCGAGAACGAGCGCCTGATGTACCACTTCGAGGACCAGGGCGGTCGGGCCGTCGGTCTGCGCTACGACCTCACGGTGCCGTTGTCGCGGGTCGTGGCGATGCACCAGAACGACCTCGTCCTCCCGTTCAAGCGCTACCAGATCGCCCCGGTCTGGCGGGCCGAGAAACCCCAGCGGGGCCGCTTCCGCGAGTTCTGGCAGTGCGACGCCGACATCGTCGGCAGCCCCAGCATGCTGGCGGACGCCGAAGCGATCACGGTGATGGCCGAAGCCCTGGCCGCGGTCGGGCTGCCGCAAGCGACGATCAGGATCAACCACCGGAAGCTGCTCACGGCCCTGGCGCTCCTCTCCGGGGTCGATGCGGCCCGGGCGGGCGGGGTTTACCGAGCCATCGACCGCCTCGACAAGGTCGGCCCGGACGGGGTCGACCGCGAGCTGATCGGGCTCGGCGTCCCGGCCGGGGCGGCGAAGCGGATCCTCGACCTCGTCACGCGGACCGGTGCGGCGGATACGCTCTTGAGCGGCTTGCGCGAGCAACTCGCCGGGGTGCCGGGCGCGGCCGAGGCCATCGGCGAGCTGGAGCAACTCTTCGCCTACCTGCCCCAGTTCGGCATCCCCGCGTCCGCGTACGTGCTCGATCTGGCGCTGGCGCGCGGCCTCGACTACTACACCGGCCCCGTCTTCGAGGCGAGCGTCGAGCAGCCGAAGATCGGTTCCGTTGGCGGCGCGGGCCGCTACGACGACCTGATCGGCACCTTCCTCGGCCGCGGCGTCCCGGCCACCGGGATGTCGCTCGGGATCGAGCGGATCATCGAGGTGGTGGAGGAGTTCGGCCTGCTCCCGGTCCAATCGACCGTGACGGAGGTCTTCGTCGTCGCCTTCCCGGAGACGATGGCGGCGGCGGCCGGAATCGCCCGAGACCTGCGAGCCGCGGGACGCCGGGTCGACCTCTCGTTGCTCCCCAGCCGCGGCGTCGGGGATCAGCTGAAGTACGCCGGCCGCAAGGGGATCCCGCTCGCCGTCATCGCCGGGGCGACGGAGCTCGACGCCGGGACCGTTGCCTTGAAGGACCTGCGCTCGAACGAGCAGCGCACCCTCGCGCTGATCGAGCTGCCCGGAGCCGTCGAGCGGCTCTTGCACCTGGAACAGTGACCGTCATTCGCTCTCAGACAGGAGTGTCGAACGTCCGATGACCGACGCAGCCACCGAGACGCCCGAGTTTCCGTTCGACTCCTACATGGTCGTCGTGGCCCACCCCGATGACCTCGAGTTCTCCTGCGGCGGCACGATCGCCAAGCTGGGCCAGCAGGGAAAGCGCATCGTCCTGGTCCAGGTGACGTCGGGGAACCGGGGGACGTCCGACCGCAACGTGCGGCCGGAGGAGATCGCCGCCCGGCGCGAGATGGAGGCGACCGAGGCCGCCCGGCGGCTCGGGATCGCCGAGGTGGTCTTCCTCCGCTACCCGGATGGCGAGGTCCCGGCGGACATCGCCCTGCGGGGCGACATCGTCCGCACGATTCGGACGCACAGGCCGGACGTCGTCATCACGCACGACGGGTTCCGCCCCTACGCGCTCCATCCCGACCACCGCAACGTCGGGATGGCGACCACGGACGCCGTCTACCCCTGCGCCCGCGACCCCTGGGCCTACCCCGAGCAGCTGGACGAGGGCCTGGAGACCTGGAAGGTTGCGGAGATCTGGTTCACCGGCCCGGACCATCCGGACAAGTACGTCGACATCACGCCGTCGTTCGAGGGCAAGATCGAGGCCCTGA
>CADCWG010000003.1 GCA_902806335.1 uncultured Thermomicrobiales bacterium
CGGTCCGACCCGACCTGCCAGTCGCCGCGGACCACGGGGTGCCCGGCGGTCGGGTGGATCTCCACCTCGGGGACGCCGGCCTCGCGCAGCCGGTCGGCGACGAGCGCGGCGGCGGCCGCGACGTCCTGCCGGTGATCGGGGTCGGTGCTAACGCTGGGGATCCGCAGGAAGTCGAGCAGATGCCCGAAGTCCGCGTCGTCCCGCTCGGCCAGGCGCTGCTCCCAGGTCGCGACCATCCCGTCTCCCCCCACAGGGACCGCCCGGCTCGCACTCCGTTGCCCACCGCGGGCGCACGCGGCCGATC
The DNA here is from genome assembly GCA_902806335.1 of uncultured Thermomicrobiales bacterium. Classification (GTDB taxonomy): domain Bacteria; phylum Chloroflexota; class Chloroflexia; order Thermomicrobiales; family UBA6265; genus CADCWG01. The sequence continues at coordinate 305 of CADCWG010000003.1, forward strand.
CTACCACCGGTCGCTCCGTTCGCCGCACGGCACGGAAACCGGGGATGATCGGCCCTTGGCATCCCCCTGGGGCACCACGGCCGGCCGATGACCGGCGCATCTCCTCCGGCTGATGCTCGCATCGCCGTTACCCGAGTGCGAGGAGATCCCCAAGGCGGTCGGTCCGCCCGGTTCGGCACGAGCCCTCGAGGGAGCGACCGCAGAGGCACGGCGTGTCCGCCGGCGCGGGTCCTTTCAGGAGTGAGGAAGGACAGGGGGCAGGGCGTCGGGACCAGACGGGCCCGTCGACCTCCTGCGGACGACGGGCCAACGGGCGTGATCGGCGCGCCGGTGCGCGTGGGAGAATCGCCCCTCGGTTCGCCGCCGAGCCGGCGGCGAGTCCCGTCGGAGCGGCCGCGAGCGGCCCGCGTTGGTGGACGAGGAGGATCGGTGCGGATGGGCAGCGTCGTCGTGGTCGGGGGCGGCATCGTCGGGGCGGCGGCCGCGCACCGCCTGGCGCGGGCCGGGGAGTCGGTCACCCTGGTCGACCGCGAGGACGCCGGGTACGCGACCGCCGCCGGCGCCGGGATCATCTCCCCGGGGACCACCTACCGGCCCGCCGCGCCCTTCTACCCGCTCGCCGCGCGGGCCGTCGCCTACTACCAGGACCTGATCCCCCAGCTGGCCGAGGACGGGCAGACGGACACCGGCCACGAGACCGTCGGCGCCCTGATGGTCGCGATGGGCGACGAGGAGACCGCGCGGCTCGACGAGATCCGTCGCGGCGCCGAGGAGCGCCGGGCCGCCGGGGTCGTCGGGATCGGCGAGGTCTCGCGGCTGACCGGGCGGGAAGCGAAGACCCTCTTCCCGCCGCTCGCTGACGTCGCGGCCGCCCTCCACGTCGGCGGGTCCGCTCGCGTCGACGGTCGCCGGATGCGGGCGGCGCTGCGAGCGGCCGCCACGCGGCGCGGCGCGCGGGTCCTCCGGGGCGACGCCCGGCCGGTGCGGGAGGGGCACCGCGTGACCGGGGTGGTGGTCGGTGGCGAACGGATCGCGGCGGACGCGGTGATCCTGGCGGGGGGCGCCTGGTCGGGCGCGCTCGGGACGGCGCTCGGCGTGGCGGTGCCGATCGCCCCCCAGAAGGGGCAGATCCTCCACCTGGAGGTGCCGGGTGCCGACACCGGTCGGTGGCCAATTGTGCTCGGGTTCCACTCCCACTACCTGCTGACGTTCCCCGAGCGGCGGGTGGTGGCCGGGGCGACGCGGGAGAACGGCTCCGGCTACGACGTCCGGACGACGGCCGGCGGGGTGCGCGAGGCGCTCGGCGAGGCGCTGCGCGTCGCGCCCGGACTGGCGACGGCGACGCTGCGGGAGATCCGGGTCGGCCTGCGCCCGGCGAGCCCGGACGGGATGCCGATCCTCGGCAGGGCGCCTGGCCTGGACAACGTCTACCTGGCCACCGGCCACGGCCCGTCGGGGCTGCAACTCGGGCCGTACTCGGGGGCCGCCGTCGCCGACCTGGTCCTCGGGGTGCCGGTCGACCTCGACCTTCGCCCCTACTCCCCCGACCGGTTCTGAGCGGGCCCCACATCGATGTTATGACAAATGGCGCCCTGCTCCGGTGCGGGACCGGGACGGACCGGCCGGCACGGCCACGACGGGCGCGGTGTCGGGCGTCCCATCGATCCGGAGCGATCCGGGCGCGCCCGCCAACGCGTGGCCCAGGCGCCAGGTCCGCACCGGCCGCGGCGTCCGTCAGGTCTGCGGCGCGGACGGCGGTGACGGCTGCGCGGCGCGGAACGCCTCCGCCGCGTCGGCCAGGGTCGTGAAGCGGACGCCGCCGCCCGCGCCGAAGTGGGCGATCAGGCGCTCCAGCATCAGCATCCGGTGTCCGCGGCCGATCACCTGGGGGTGCATCGTCAGCGTGAAGACCCCGCCCGGCACCTCGCGGCGCATGAAGTCGAACTCGTCGCGCCAGATCTCCTCGACCTTCGACGGCGCCGACAGCCCCGGGCTGACGCGGTTGCCGACGCGCAGGTACTCGAAGTGGGGGAAGTCGTCGAGGACCCAGCTCACGGGCATCTCGACGAGGTCGACCTCGCGGCCGAACAGGTAGGGGCCGTCGGCCTGGATCACGTCCCCGACCCGGCACCAGTAGGGCACGAAGTCGTGCCCCATCAACGAGCTCTCGTAGCGGAAGCCGTGCTCGAGCAGCAGCCCGACCGTGTGCGGGCTGTTGTCCCACGACGGCGAGCGGTAGCCGACCGGGCGGGCACCGACGGTACGCTCGAGCGCGTCCAGCCCCCGCGCGAGCACCCGCCGCTCGTCCTCCGCGGAGGCCAACCCGACCGGGTTCTCGTGCAGGTAGCCGTGGTGGCCGACCTCGTGCCCGGCGGCGACGATCTCCCGGACGGCATCGGGGTAGGTCTCGGCGGTGTGCCCCGGCACGAAGAACGTCGCCGGGATGCCGTGCCGGTCGAGCAGCCGCAGGATCCGCGCGACCCCGACGGGGCCGAACTCGCCGCGCGAGATCATGCTCGGCGAGGTGGCCCCCATCGGCCCGACCCAGAGGGAGATGGCGTCGAAGTCGAACGTCAGACAGACGGTGGCCTGACCGGTGGTCATCGTGCGCGTCCTCCGGCTGAGACAGCATCCTTCCGGCAGCCGCCGCGGCCCCTGGCGCGGCGGGCCACCCAGCATCGCACAGGACCGCGGGGATGCCGCCGTGGCGGACGGTGATCATGGAGCAGGGGCCGGCCACGGGACCCGACCGTCGCCGCCCGATGAGCGGTTGGAGACGCGGATCGCGCCGATCTTCCGACTCGCGAGGGAATGGCGCGTGCATGCCGAGGGCCCTCGGCAGGGTCGCCGCGGCGGCGACCAACGCCCCGGTGGGCCGGCCGAATCGGACCAACGCCCGGTCGGCGGGTCCGGGCGGGCCCCGGGCCCGGACGTAACGAGCGCTGCCCCACGCGGGAGCGTCGTGACGACCGATGGCGCACCGGCGGCCCATGGTCGGGGCGCACGGCTACCAGAGGGAGAACCTGGCATGACCGAGAAGGAGATGGACAAGCTGCCCGAGCGGAGCGCGATCGGCGCCCAGCCGGGCGTGAAGCGCAAGGTCGCGGTGCGAACCCTCGCCTCGGGCGTGATCGCCGACGTGCGCGGGCTGCTCCAGCGGTTCCGGCGCAAGAAGCAGTAACCGTCGGGGGACGGAGGCAGCGCGCGACGCGGTGCCGACGGGTACCGGCGATCGCCGACGGGTACCGGCGATCGCCGACGGTCGTGGCGGAGTCGTGGCGCCGGGGTCTGGGGCAGGGCGGACGGCCGTCCGCCCCTACGGGCCGCCGTGCCCGCGGACGCATGGGGGAGGGGCGGAGGTCCGCCTGGCAGCCAGGTTCTCCTCCTCGCTGCCGACCTGGACCCGGGGACCGGGCGGATGGGTGGGGGGGCGAGACTCGACGGGGTCGGTCTCTGGTTCCCACCGTGGATGGGCGGTCTCCGTCCCATACCGACCTCCCCGCCCCTGGGAGGACACCGCGTCATCCTGGTTCGTCCCCGTCGCCCCTCCCACCAACCCGACAGCATCTCGCACACCGAACATGTTATCCTCGATGCGTGACGGGTGAGTAATTACTCATCTATTTGACACAGCGTCTCGGTAGGAGGACCGAGGTGGCGCGACCGCGGAAGGCGGACCAACTGGCCGACATCGGCGGCCTCGACCTCGCCTGCGACGACCGGGTCGTCCACGTCGAGGCGGTGCTTGCCGCCCGCGGGGCGCTCCCCGGACCGGACGTCCTGACCGGGCTCGCCGAGGTGTTCGCGGCGCTCGGCGACCCGACGCGCCTGCGGATCGTCGCCGCCCTCGCCGACCGCGAGCTGTGCGTCTGCGACCTGGCGGCCGCCGTCGGCCAGAGCGAGTCGGCCGTCTCCCACCACCTGCGGCTGCTCCGGACGCTGGGCCTGGTGCGGTCCCGCCGCGACGGCCGCCTCGCCTACTACGCGCTCGACGACGGCCACGTCGCCGGGCTCTACGGCCAGGCACTCGGCCACGTCCGCCACCGCCACCACCACCGCACGGAAGGCCACCACGGATGACCGTTTGTCCAGCCGCCGTCTCCCCACCGACACCCCGGGCCGACGACCCGGCGCGGGCCGCCCGGACCCGGCTGGCGGTGACCGGCATGGACTGCGGGAGCTGCGCGGCGACGATCGAGGCGTCGCTGGCCGGCATGCCCGGAGTGCGCGGCGTCCGGGTCAGCTTCGGCGGCGGCACCGCCGAGGTCGACTACGACCCGACCACGACCGACGAGGGGGTGATCCGGGGGCGGATCGGCGCGCTCGGCTACGGGGTGCACGACGCCGCGCCGGTGCCGACCACGGGCGCGCCCGCGGGGACGCCCGCGGGGGCGCCGTGGGTCTTCGACCTCTCCGGCCTGGACTGCGGCGACTGCGCGCGGACCGTCGAGGCGGGGGTGCGGCGTCTGCCCGGCGTGGCGACGGCCGATGTCAGCCTCGCCGGCGGCACGCTGACCGTCGGCCCCGAGGCCGGGCTGACCGAGACGGCGGTGACCGACGCGGTGGCGGCGGCCGGCTACCGGGCCCGGGCGCGCGTCTCCGTCGGGGTCGCTCCCCCCGCGGCGCGGTCGCGCTGGTGGGCGCGGCGCCGGGTGGTGGAGACGGCGATCGCGGCCCTGCTCGCCCTGATCGGCTTCGTGGTGGAGCGGACCGGGGCGCCGACGTGGGCGAGCGTGGTGCCCTACCTCCTGGCGATGGCGGTCGCGGGCTACCCGGTCGTCCGGGCGGCCGGCTTCGCGCTCCGCGCGCGGCGGGCGGACATGAACCTGCTGATGGCCGTCGCCGCCCTCGGCGCCGGCGCGATCGGCGAGTGGGGCGAGGGCGCGACGGTTCTGGTCGTCTTCGCGGTCGGCACGACCCTGCAGGGGCTGACCATCGAGCGGACCCGGCGGGCAATCCAGGCGCTGGTCCGCCTGGCGCCGCAGGAGGCGACCGTTCGCCGGGACGGCGGCGAGCGGCGGGTGCCGGTGGCGGAGGTGGCGGTCGGCGAGGTCGTGGTCGTCCGACCCGGCGAGCGGATCCCGGTGGACGGGGTGGTCACGGCCGGCTCGTCGGCGGTCGACCAGGCCTCGATCACGGGCGAGTCGGTCCCGGTCGGTGTCGGGGTCGGCGGTGCGGTCTACGCGGCGAGCATCAACGGCGACGGCGCGCTGACGGTGCGCGCGACCAAGCCGGCGGGTGACACGACGCTGGCGCGGGTCATCGCGCTGGTCGAGGAGGCGCAGGGCTCCCGGGCGCCGGCCCAGGCCTTCGTCGACCGGTTCGCGGCGGTCTACACGCCGATCGTCATCGGCGCGGCGGCGCTGCTCGCCTCCGTGGTGCCGCTGGTCGCCGGCGACCCCGGGGAGTGGGTCTACCGGGCGCTGGTGCTCCTGGTCGTCGCCTGCCCCTGCGCGCTGGTGATCTCGACGCCGGTCGCCCTCGTCGCCGCGATCGGCTCGGCCTCGCGGCGGGGGGTGCTCTTCAAGGGCGGGGCGGCGATCGAGGCCCTGGCGGCGGTGCGTGCCGTCGCCTTCGACAAGACCGGCACGCTGACCGCCGGCCGGCCCGCGGTGACGGACCTGCTCGCGGCGGACGGCCGCCCGCTCGTCGGGACCGACGGTGACGCCCTGCTCGCCCAGGCGGCGGCCGTCGAGCGTCGGGCGAGCCACCCGATCGCCGGCGCGATCGTCGCGGCGGCGGAGGGGCGGGGGATCACGATCCCGGAGGCGGCCGACGCCCGGGGGATCCCGGGGCAGGGCGCGGCGGCGCGGGTCGCGGGTCGTCCCATGGTGGTTGGCAGCCGCCGCCTCTTCGCGGCCATCCCGGCCGAGACCGAGGCGGCGCTGGGTGATCTGGAGGCGGCGGGCAAGACGGCCGTCCTGGTCGGCGGCCCGGACGGGATCACGGGCATCGTCGCCGTGGCCGATGCGGTCCGCCGGCAGAGCGCCGGGACGGTCGCCGCGCTCGGCGCGCTCGGCCTCAAGACCGCGATGCTGACCGGCGACAACCGGCAGGTCGCCGCCCGGATCGCCGGTCAGGTCGGGGTGACGGACGTCCGCGCCGGTCTGCTGCCGGAAGGCAAGGTCGCCGCGGTGCGGGACCTCCAGCGGACGGGCCCGGTCGCGATGGTCGGCGACGGGGTCAACGACGCGCCGGCGCTGGCCACCGCCGAGGTCGGGATCGCGATGGGGGCGGCCGGCACCGACGTCGCGCTCGAGGCGGCCGACGTAGCACTGATGAGTGACGACCTGGCGCGGCTGCCGGTGGCGATCCGCCTCGCGCGGGGCACGATAGCGGTGATCCGGCAGAACATCGCCGCGTCGCTGCTGGTCAAGGTGGGCTTCCTGGCGCTCGCGGTCGGCGGCGCGGCCAACCTCTGGCTGGCGGTGCTGGCCGACACCGGGATGGCCCTGCTGGTGACCGCCAACTCGCTCCGGCTGCTGCGGGTGGCGGGATCGCCGCCGGCCGCCGACACGGGGAGTCGGCTCGGCTGCCGGGTCGCGGCCCCGACGCGCCTGCTCCTCGGCTGGACCCGGCGCTGATCGGACCCGATGGCGACGAGCTAGAGGCGGGGCCGCGGGGGGGCAGCCCGGGTGGTCCCAGCCGGGACTGATACCGAATCCGGCTAGTCAGCGGTGGTATCGGGGGCGCCGGGACGGCCGGTCCGCCCGGGGCAAGCCCCGGGCTCAGGGACGAGGCCGGCTACGGTCCCGCCGGTCGAGCCCCGGCGATCACCCGGATCCAGCAGACGTCCTTAGGACGAGGTCCGGTACGGGGTCCGGCTGTCGGGTGGTGGTATCGGCGGCTCGAGGGCGGCCGGGCCCGCCGGGGCAAGCCCCGGGGTCGGAGGCTCAGGAACGAAGCCGGCTACGGACTCGCCCGGCGCCAAGGCTAGAGCGACTTTCCGTAGTCCGTGTGCGCCTCGGCAGCGGACCCAGAGAGCAAGAGGCTGCGCCGAGGGCCCCTACGGCGAAGGGATCGGGGTGGCGCGGCGGGCGTGGCGTCGGGCGACCTGGCGGGGTGGGGCGAGGCGGGTGAGGAGGGCGTCGGCCTGGGCGTCGTCGAGGTGGACGATCTCGACCCGGCCGCCGCCGCCGCCGGAGGCCACGGCCGCGCGGAACGTTCCCAGGCCGGCCCGGCGCTGGAAGAGGTCGCGGGCGATCGTGCGCCGCTGGATCCGGCGGACCGGCATCACCACCGTCGTGCGGGCGACCGCCCGGTTGCGGACGACGAGGCGGTCGCGGGCATCGACGGCCCAGCCGGCGTCGCGGTAGGCGAGCAGGGCGAGCAGCGCGGCGGGCGGCACGACGAGGAGGGGTGCCAGACCCCACCACCACGGCGCGGCGTCGACCCGCCAGGCGACGACGGTCGCCACGACGGTCAGGACGATGGGTGGCCGGATGCCGGCCAGGAGGTAGCGCGGCCGGGCCCGGGGCGGGAGGCGATCGAGCGGGAGGGCGTCCGCGCCGGCGAGGGGAACCGCGACGGCCGGACAGGCCCGCTCGAGCAGGTCGGTGACCTCCGCGCGGCGCAGGAGCGGGAAGAGGACGCCGGAGGTCGCGCTGTCGGAGCCGTAGCCGGCGCTCTCGATCCGCAGCGCGGCGAGGCCGAAGGGCTGGCGGAGCAGTCCCTCGGTCATCGTCACCGCCTGGATCCGGGCCAGGGGGACGGTCGTCCGGCGGCGGTCGAGGAGGCCGGAGCTGATCTGCAGCTGGTCGCCGTCGCGGCGCAGGGCGAAGCCGCCGAAGGTCAGCACGGTGGTGACCACCGCGAGCAGCCAGGCGCCGACGCCGATCAGGACCGCCGCGACCAGGAACCCGCGGAAGCCAACGCCCGGGGCGGACATCGCCAGCCGCTCCCAGATGCGGTCGGGGAGCACGTCGTCGACGAGCTGGAACCCGGCGCCGAAGATCGCGAGCGCGGGCCCGATCCGCCCGGAGGTGGCGCCGGCGACCAGCAGCTCGCGGGGGGTGATCGCGCGGATCAGCTCGCCCGACTCGCCAAAGGCGAGCGACGCCGGGCGGGCGCTTCCGGCCGGGGCCTGGCCCTCCTGAGGGGCGGAGAGGGCCTCGGAACCGGCGGCGGCGAGCCGGCCCCGGCGCAGCGAGCGAGCGGCCTCGAGGCGGTCCCGGAGCACGGCGGCATCGCCGCGGGCCAGGGCCTCGAGGGTCACGTCGCTGCCGGCCGACCCGCCGGCGGCGGTCTCGACCTTGATCTGGACGACGCCGAGGGCGCGCTGGAGGGGCGTCTCGGCGACATCGACCGTCTGGATGCGCTCGAGGGGGACCGAGCGGTCGCGGCGGTTGAGGAGCCCCGAGCGGACCCGCAACTCGCCGCCGGTGACCTCGTACCGGAACACCGACCAGGTGACGGTCTGGGCGGCGAGGCTGAGCGCGGCGAGCGTGCCGCCGACGGCCAGGAACGGCGCCTCGCTGAGACGACCGGTGAACAGGATGACCACCAGGGGGATGAGGAAGCCGCGCACCGAGCGGACCAGGCTGAGAACGATCCAGGCCGGGTGGAGCCGGCGCGGGGACAGGTCGGCCGTCGCGACCGTCCCGGGCACGCCGACGGGTGATCCTGGCTGCCCGGCGGGGGGGCCAGGCACCATGGGGGACGGCCCGCCCTCGGCCGATGGGCCGGGGACGGCTTCCCCGCCGGCCCACGCGCCCGACCCGGAGACGGGGTCGGAGGCGGCGGGGTCGACCGCCGCCCGAGCCTCGTGTCCGTGCGCGGGATCGCCGGCGGCCGGCTCCCGCCCGTTCGGCGCGCCGTCCGGCGGGAGACCGAGCGGGGCGGGATCGTCCACCGAGCCGGCGGCATCGGACCGGCCGATGGCGCGTCCCCCGGCGCCACCCTCCTTCGGGAGCCCCTCCGGGCGCGGTCCCGCCCCGTCGCCAAGGGGAGCGGGCGGCACCTAGAGGTCCTCCAGGGTGTTGGCGATGGCGGCGATCCGGTCCCGGACCGCGTCGGCGACGGGGAGGGCGAGGGCGGGGATCTCGCTGGCGCCGGCGGCGGTGTAGAGCACGACGCTGGCAAGCCCGAAGCGGCGCTCGAGGGGACCGCGGCGGGTGTCGACGTGCTGGATGCGGGCCATCGGGATCAGGGTGCGGGTCACGGTGAGCAGCCCGTGCTGGAGGTCGACCTCGTCCTCGCCGACCTCGTAGCGCCAGCGGCGCCAGGTCACGCCGGGCAAGACCAGGGCGAGCACGCCGCTGATGAGGAGCACGACGGCGAGGGGCAGGATCGCGAGCCACCAGGCGACGTCGAGGCGGCGCAGCCCGAAGGCGACCGCCACGGCGACCGCGAGGAAGGGGAGGGCCGAGAGCAGGTTGGCGATGCGCCAGACCGTCGGGGCCCTGGGGTCGAGGTTCTCGCTGGGGGGCGGTCGGAGCGGCACGCGGGCAATTCCTCCGAGGGACGAGAGCCGATGCGGGCATGGTCGCACAGCCGTTGCCCGGGGGACGAGGCACGGCGGTGCGAGGGCGACGACGCCCGGGCGACCGCCGCGCGTCCCGGTGGGCGTCGGTGACGCCCGGATGCGGACACCCCCGGCCGACGGCGAGCGGGGTCGGCCGGCGGCGGGCGGCGCCGCGGCGTCCGAGGCGTCCCGTTGGCCGTGGGGCGGCCCGCCGCCGGCGACGCGCTTGTGGGGCGGGGGGGATTCGGCCAGAATCGGGCGGCCACGCCGTGGGCGCCGTGGCCCCCACCGGGCATCGAGGCCCTGCCGCCGGGGTGATGGCGAGGCCGTCGCCACCACCCCGCACCGACCCCTTCGTTAGCGATCCGGAGCGCCCACCCGATGCCAGCCCCCGAGGACCAGTCGACCGCGTCCACCGCAAGCCACGACGCCACCCAGCCGACCGCCGAGGAGACGACGAGCCGGCCCGGCGCGGCCGTCGACAGCGTCGCCGCCGACGTCGCCGAGCCGGACGGCACCCCCGCCGGTGCGGCGGGCGACCTTCCTGCCGGGCCGAAGCGGGTGGCGGTGATCGTCGCCCACCCCGACGACGCGGAGTTCCTCTGCGCGGGGACGGTCGCGCGGTGGGCGAGCGAGGGCAACGACGTCAGCTACGTGCTGCTGACCAGCGGCGACAAGGGCAGCAGCGACCCGGCGGTCACCCCCGAGCAACTGGTGGCGACGCGGGAGGCCGAGCAGCGGACCGCCTGCGACGTGCTGGGCGTGGGGGCGCTCGTCTTCCTCCGCCGGTCGGACGCGACGCTGGTCCCCGACCTCGACTTACGGCGGGACATCGTGCGGGTGATCCGCCAGTTGCGGCCGGACGTGGTGATCTGCCAGGACCCGACGGTGCGCTGGGTGGACCAGTCCTACCTCAACCACCCCGACCACCGGGCGGCCGGCGAGGCGACGCTGGACGCGGTCTACCCGGCGGCGCGCGACCGGATGACGTTCCCGGAACTGCTGGCGGAGGGGTTGGAGCCGCACAAGGTGCGGGAGGTCTACCTGGGCGGGGCGAAGGAGCCGGACGTCTGGGTCGACATCACCGAGACGATCGAGGCCAAGCTGGCGTCGCTGCGGGCGCACGCGAGCCAGATGGGCGACTGGGACCCGGAAGAGATGGTCCGCGGCTGGGCGCGCGACGAGGCGGCCCGCAACCCCGCCGGCGGGGAGTACGCGGAGAGCTACAAGTACTTCAAGCTGGACTGACGCTTCGCCGCGCGAGGACACGCCGCGCGAGGACACGCCGCGCGAGGACACGCCGCGCGAGGACACGCCGCGCGAGGACACGCCGCGCGAGGACACGCCGCGCGAGGACACCCGGCCGCTCGCCGATCGTCCGGCCGTAGCCACTGCCTGGTCCGCCACGGGGATACGACCGAGAACGCGACCGGGAACTGGCTCGCCGCCAATGGAACGGCGGCGGGGCTCGTCGCTCGGCGCGTCGAGCCAAGCCTCGCCCGGTTGGATCGGTCCTGGGGAGCGCGGCCACCGACGTGCTCGCCCGGTGGTCGACCACTAACCCATGGCGATCGAGGTCGGTGTGGAGAGGACGCGCCTCCAAGTACTGCTCACCCCGACCGTCCGGGGAACGGTTAGCTCCGTTTCGGGAAGAGCCGCACGCGCGCGGGCGGTCCCTTCTTCAGGTAGGCGCTGAACGAGAAGGTGTGAAACCCGAAGAAGCCGTCCTCCGGGACGTAGTCGCTCTCCGTCTCAACGAGGCGGCCCCGCTCGTCGTACAGCGACATCACCAGGTCGACGTCCGACTCGATCGTCGTCCCGGAGACCGCGTGCATCTCACCGTTGAGATGGAGCAGAAGATCGCCGTCGTCGTCCGGGCCCTCGACGGAGCAGTAGAGGGCGTCCAGACGGACTCCCACGCGGTCCTCGAAGGCGCGATTGCGCTCGATCAGGTCGGTGATGTCGCGATGCCGATCCATGCCCCCCGCCACCCGGTTCTCAGGCCCCCGCCGCGACCTCGAATGCTCGGGGTCGCCGCGTCGCCGCGCCCCGAGCTCAAGGCGCTGGAGGGTAGACAGCGGTCTCGTCAGCGTCAACCGAGAGCGGAGCGGTGATCGCCGCGCGGGGCGGCCAACGCGGGTCCCGCGGCGTCGGTCGGCGACCGCGCCGGGGAGATTGGCGGCTGCCCCGCTGTCCGCCCAGGTCATTCCTCTGCCCCCCGGTCGAGATCGGGGACATCGGCGAGGTGCCGGTGCATGACGAGCACGTCGACGGGGCCGAGTTCCCGGTGCCGGAAGGCGAGCGGGATGCGGCCGACGGCAGCGAAGCCGAGTCGCCGCCAGAGCGCGACGGCGGCGGTGTTGGTGCTGACCACGTAGTTGAACTGCATCGCGCGGAAGCCAAGGCGGGCCGCCTCGGCGAGGGCATGCTCGCCGAGGAGCCGCCCGAGGCCGCGCCCGCGGGCGCCGGGGTCGACCATGAAGCCGGCGTTGGCGACGTGGTCGCCGAGGCCGGGCTGGTTGGCGCGCAGCTCGTAGAAACCGAGGAGGCGCTCGCCCTCGACCGCGACGAAGGTGACGACGCCGGGACCGAGGCAGAAGGCGCGCGCCTCGTCCTCGGGGGTATCCGGGGCGAAGGCATAGCTGTCGCCCGCCGCGACGACCGTCCGAAAGATGGCCCACAGCGCCGGCCAGTCGGCGGGCGTCGCCGGGCGGACGGTGACGGGGAGGGGCATCGGCGGCTCCGTCCTGGCGGGCTGGGTCTCCAGGGTTCGTAGCGCGGTCCGCCGGACCGGGCGGATGGCCATCCGCCCCTACGTGCTCGCGGGGGCAACCGGGGACGCGGTGGCCATCGGCGCAAGGTGGCCGCCAAGGGCGCGGTGGCGAGCGGGAGACGGCCGGCGCCCATTGGGATACCCGGCGGCGCGGGCCCGGCGGACCGGCTTCACCGGACCGGACCCGGCGGACCGGCTTCAGCGGAAACGGTCGCCCGGCGGGCGGGGCGGGGGCCACCGCCGGCAGTCAGACGGCGCCGTCGGGGGCAGGCGGGAGGTCGGCGGCGAGCAGGGCGAGGTGGAGCAGCAGGCGAGGGGCGGGGTCGACCGGGTCGCGCGCGGTGAGGGCGGCGATCTGCTTCAGGCGGTAGGCGAGGGTGTTGCGGTGGATCCCGAGCCGGGCGGCGGCCTCGACGTGGGAGCCGCCGGTCTCCAGGTAGGCGAGCAGGGTGCGGCGGAGGGTGCCCCGGCGGTCGCGGGCGGGCAGGTCGCCGAGCGACTCGGCGGAGAAGCAGGCTAGGGCGGGCGAGCCCCAGAGGTGGTAGAGCAGGGCGTGGGCGCCGACGTCGCCGACGGCGTCGAAGCGGACGACGGGGCCGGGCAGGACGCCGGCCGCGAGCAGGGCGGCGACGTAGCGGGCTTCCCGCGCCGCCGCGGGCAGGCGGCCGACCCCGGGCGCCGGGGCGGAGAGCGCCACCCATCCCGCGTCGGGCGGCAGGGCGACCGTGGCGAGGGCGCCGAGGGGGCGCCCGACGCGGGTCGTGCGATGGCCGACCACCCCGGACCGACGACCGGTCGGGGCAGCGGGCGGGTCGGGGCGGCGCTCGACCAGCGCGGCGACGGCGGCGTCGACCTGCCCGGCGTC
>CADCWG010000004.1 GCA_902806335.1 uncultured Thermomicrobiales bacterium
CGCCGCCCGGGCCGCCCTGCGGGTCTCCGCGGTGACCTTGACGCCGAGCGCCTCGGCGTCGCGCACCGCCGCCTGCACGCCGGCGTCGTCGCCCCGCTCCAGCTGCTTGGCGATGGTCTCGCCGAAGAATCCCTGGAGCACGTCGGCGACGCGGATCGCCAGCGCCGAGACGAGCGAGTCCCCGCGCAGCTCCGGCCAGAGCCGCGCCACGGTCGCGACGTCGCCGGTGTCGAGCGCGGCGCGCAGCCGGGCGACCGCCTGCGCCCGCCGCCGGGCCGTCTCGGCGACGGGCTTGAGCGCCTGGGCCGGGCGGAAGTCGTCGAACCCCTGCGTCTCCCAGAGCCGGAGGAACCCCGCGGTGTCGTTGGTCTCGGCGGCGGCGCGCGCCTGACCCAGCAGCCGACGCCGCTCGATCTCGGCCATCCGGGGACCGACCTCGCGGACGGCCTCGGCGTCCTGGGCGAGGCCGCTGCTCTCCCAGTAGCGGCGGGCTCCCTCCTCGTCGCCGGCCAACAGCAGGCTGTTCAGGCGGGTCAGCCGGCCCTGACGCTCCCGGGGGTCGCCCGACCTGGCTCCGGCGGCCGGAGCACCGGCCCCGGTCCCGGATCCGGGCCGCTGCCGAGTTCCCATCGCGGCGGGCGGCGCCGTCGTCGACGCGCCACCGCGGATCGGCGCGCCGCCGGCGACGACCCGGCGGTAGGACGTGACGACGTCCGCCAGTGGCGGGCAGGCGTCGACCCGCACCAGGCAGGCCCGGCGCAGGGCATCGACGACCGCCTCCGCGCCGGGGTCGCCCAGCTCCAGGAGGGCCGCGAAGAGGGTGGACCGCTCCGGGTCCACCAGGTCCCACGGCGAGAAGAGGAGGGTCCCGTCGACCTGGGTCGGCTCCTCGCCGTGCGCCTCGCGCAGCTCCGGCCGCACGGCCAACACGCGCAGCGAGGCGTAGATCACGAGGGCGGCGAAGTCGTCGCGCCGCTGGGGATCGGTCGGCACCGCGCCGGTCGGGTGGGCGTAGCCGAGCGTCCCTCGGCCGACCGGCGGGGGCGGCGAGCCCTGCCAGGAGCAGGTGTCGTAGTCGACCAGCACGATCCCACCGCCGGGCCGGACGAGGGCGTTGCTCGCCGTCAGGTCGCCGTGGGCGAAGCGGCCGTCGGCGAGGGTGACGAGCGCCGCCGCCCAGGCGTCGGCCAGCGCCGCGAGGTACGGCCCGTCGGCCGCCTGGCAGGCGCGGTCGGCCGCGGCGAGCAGCGTCGGGCCCATCACCCACTCCATCGCCACGACGGGGTGGGTGACCGAGCGCAGGTCCGGTCCGGTCAACGCCAGGCCGTCGGCGAGGTAGGCCACCTCGGGCAGCAGCGGGCTGCCGGGAGCTTCGCGCAGCCGCTTCACGCCGGGATCGGTGGCCATCGCCCGGTGGCGCAGGGCCACGTTGCGGTCCGCGGTGTCGGCCAGCGGGCAGCGCAGGGCGACCACGCGGCCGGTCGGCTGGCGGAGCTGGTAGACGGCGGCGTCGCTGCCCACCAGGCGCCAGGGCTGCTCGGGCGCCGCGAGGGCGACCTGGCCGCCGCCGAGGCGGTTGATCGCCGGCACGGCGCGGCCGGCGCGGAGCATGGCGGCGTCGAGGACATCGAGGCTGGGCATGGGCGCGGCCTCCTGTGGCGGCCGGTCCGCCGGCGCCGAGTACCGGCCGACACGGGGAGGATGGTAGAGTGAACAGTGAACGGTGGGATTGTAGACCACCGTGACTTCGCGCCCCATCGCCGGGAGACCGCCGCGCGGTCGCGTCCCGCCCCCATCCGGATCGGCCGATCGGCCCGCTCTCCGGCTCCCGCCCCGCTCTCAGTCGGTCCCCCCACGACCGGCCCAGTCCTAACGGAGGCGCCTCGGTGCAATTGCGTCCCAAGGCCACGGCTCCCGGTCGGGCCCCCGGTCCGTCCCAGGATCCCGGCCCCGACGCTCCCGATGGGAGCAACCTCCTCCAGACCACCGCCAGGTTTCCCGTCGCCACCGGCGGCACCAGTAGCACCAGCGGCACCGGCGGCACCGCCGGCCGTGGCGGGGGTGCGACCGGCGACCCGTTCGGCGCCGCGCGGGGCCGCGGCCGCGACGACGAGGCGACGCTGCCGCCGCTCGATGGGGGGCGCCCGATCCAGCACCCGGAGCTCGTCGGACGGCGGGAGCTCGCGGACGAGATCGAGGGCATGGCGGCGGCCATCCAGGAGGTCGACCCCCGCGCGGCCGAGCGGATGACCGATCTCAGCCGGTCGATCGGCACCGAGGCCGGCCGGGTCCGCTGGGCCGACGTCGACCTGCGCCGGGCCTTCAACACCGAACGGATCGCCCACGCCTGGGCGGTGCGCCGGGAGGGCGGCTACGCCTCCGGGAGCATCGACTTCGCCTCGCGGATCCGCGACGTGCTGGTCCTCGTTCCCCTGCTCCTCACCTGGTTCGCCTTCTATGAGGCCTCGAAGGCCTACGACCAGTACCTGACCAACAACCCCGACGAGGTTCGCTCGCCGTTCTTGCTCCTCTGGCAGCGCGGCTTCGGGGGCGAGGGCAGCGTCCTCGCCACCTCGTTCTCGACGGTGGCCCTGATCGACGCCATCCTGATCGCCCTGATCATCCTGCTTACGTTCTACTCGCAGGGCCGCCGCGACCAGCGCGACGACAAGATCGCGCTGACCGCCACCCGGTTCCAGACCGACCTCGACAACATCTTCGGCGCCGCGGCCGTGGCCCTCGCCAATGATCGCGCCGGCCGCCCCGCCCTGCTCGCCCAGAGCGTCGAGCGCCTCGCCGAGCGGTTCGAGCGCAGCAGCGCCAACCTCCTCTCGCAGCTCCAGGTCGAGCACAACCGCCTCGAGCAGGTCGCGGCGCTGCGCGAGCGCGAGTTCGCCGACTTTGGCGTCTTCGCCAGCGGCATGCGCGCCGGCGCCGAGGAGACCCACCGCCTCCTGGTCGACCTTCGGCAGCTCTCGACCGGGCTCAACGCCGCGCTCGAGGACCTCACCAGCGAGGTCGGCATCGCGGGCGACCAGCAGCGGACGCTACTCGGCGCCGTGGGCAACCTGGAGCGCCTGGTCTCCTCCGGCATCCAGAGCGACCAGGCCGTCACCCGCCAGCTGACCAGCGCCGCCGGCAACCTCGCCGAGGCGGCCGACCGCGCGCTCTCCGGCTCCGAGGCGGCCGCCCAGGCGGGCCGGATCGCCAGCGAGGCGGTCCGTGGCATCGCCGAACTGACCACGGCGCTGGCGACGGGACAGGCCCGCGTTGAGTCGGCGGTTGCCACCGAGGCCGAGGCCAACGCCCGCCTCGCCGACGCGCTCCGTGGCAGCAACAACGGTGTCGCGAACAGCGCCAAGCTGCTCAACGAGATCGGCGCCGGGCTCGCCCAGCTCCAGGACGAGTTCGCCCGGATCGCCGACCAGAGCGTCTCCCAGTCCGAGACGATGCACCAGATGCTCAACGAGCAGGGCACAATCGCCAACAACCTGACCCAGGTCGCCCGCGACCTGAGCTCGGTCGGGATCGCCACCGCTCAGCGCCAGCGCGAGGTGAACGAGGACCTGTCCGGCCTGGTCTCCCGCCTTGATGGGCTGACCACCGTCCTCACGCGCGTCACCGCCGGCACGTCGGGCGCGGCGGGCTTCCAGCAGCCAGGCCCCGTGGCGCCGCGGGGCGACCCGCGGGGCGACCTGCGGGGCGACCTGCAGGGCGGCAACGGGTCCTACACGCCACCTCGCCCGGTCGCCCCGGCCCCCGATCCGATCGACCGCGACCGCGACCGCGACCGGGCCAGCCTCTGGCCACGCGCCAACCAGCGCCGCCCCGGCCAGTAGGGGCGCGATTCATCTCGCCCCCCGCGCCCGGTAGGGGCGCGATTCATCGCGCCCACCCCGCGGTTCCCGTCGCCCGGATCCGGCCTCGATTGTCCGGCCACGGAGGCCCCACGCGGGGAAGGGTGACCGCCCGGACCTCCCGCCGCGCTCGATCCGGGCGCCACCGCAGCGACCACGAGCCCATCCCGTCTCCACGAGGACCCCATGCGACCACGCCGCCGCCAGCGCAGCATGTACGAGATCGGGGGCTGGGTCTTCGCCGACCTCCTCCTCGCCCTCGCCCTGATCTTCATGGTCAGCTCAACGGGCGAGCCGCCGGCCACCCCGACCCCGACCGCGTCACCCAACCTGCTCGCGACGTCCGAAGCCGCGCGGGGGGCCCTGGCGGCCCAGGCCAGCCTCGACGCGACGGCCGCCGCCGCCGCCGCGGCCACCGCCACGGTCGCTGCCGCCCAGTCGGTCGAGACCGTCGAGGCCCTCTCCGCCGCCCAGGTCTCCGCACAGCAGACCGCGGTCGCCGCTGCGACCGCCGAGGCCTACGCCAACCAGCAGGCGACCGCGACCGCCAACGCCCTCGCCACCCGGGCGGCGCTCTCGGATACCGAGCGCGCCACTGCCGACGCCCAGGCGACGCAGGAGGCCATCGCGGCCGAAGCCACTCTCGCCGCCTATGCCACCCAGCAGGCGGCCCAGTCGGCGAACGTCGACCAGCTGACCCGCGATCAGGCGACCGCCGCCGCCCGCGCCACCGCCGACGCGGCCGCGGCCCAGGCGACCGGCGCCGCGCTGGCCACCCAGCAGGCGCAGCAGGCGTCCGCCGGCGCGACGACCGCCGCGATCGCCACCCAAAACGCCGCCAACGGCGCCAACGCCGCCGCGACGGCCGCCGCCCAAGCCACGGCCGCCCAGGCGACGATCGACGCCCTTGGCGCGAGCGCCGCCGGAGCGGCCGCCGCCCAGGCAACGATCAACGCCATCGGCACCGCCCAGGTGATCGCCGCGGCGACCGCGACCGCCCTCGCCCAGGTGGCCGCGAACAGCGCGCTCAGTCCCACCGCGATCGAAACCTCGATCCAGGTCGATCTCAACGGCGTGGTCAATGGGAACCAGGACGCGATCGAGCAGGCGCAGGAGGAGATCGACAACCTCGTGAGCCAGTTCGGCCCCGACTGTCGCGTGGGGTTCGTCCTGACGACCGGCTACGCGCCGGAGATCGGTCCCGGCAATACCCTCGCCGACATCATCAATGGGTATCTCGGCACGGACCACCCGGAGCTGTTCCCGCCCGAGACCGGGTTCGAGTCGATCGCGAATCTTGGCGAGCCGTTCGGGCAGGTCGACTTCTTCATCCTCACCTATTCCGGCTGTACCTACTCCGGGTAACGTCGGTCACCTGTCGCCCGAGCCGAGACGCCCCGCGGGGACGGGGCGTCTCGCGGATACGGAATCCGTCAGTTCGGCAGAGGCATGGGCGCGCGGCGGCGGCCGGCCCCGCCCAGGGCAAGCCCCGGGCCCAGGGACGCAGCCGGCTCTCGCCGGCTGCGGACCCGCCGGCCGAGGTTCCCGACGATCACCCGGATCCCGTACTACTCGTCCTCAGACGGCGTCACCCGGTAGGCCCTGCCGAGGCCCGCGTACCGATCGGCGCCGAGGTGGTGGAGGAGTTGGCCGGCGTCGGTCTCGACCTGCCAGAAGCCGGCGAACGCCTCGTCGAGGGCCGTCACCGAGAGCACCCGCCCCACGAACAGGTCGTGGTCTCCCCATGCCTTCCGGTCGAGCAGCCCGCACTCGATGTGGGCCACGCACTCGGCCACCAGCGGCGCCTCGATCTCCGTCGCGTCGGCCGGCGTCAACTGGGCGGCGGCGAACTTGTCGCCGTCGCGCCCCGAGACCAGCCCGCAGGTGTGGACAGCGGTCATCAGGTCGGCCGTCGGGATGTTGAGGGCGAACGACTCGCTCCTGGTCACGAACTCGTGGCTCAGCCGACCGGGGTGGACCGCGACCCCGATCAGCGCCGGGTCGAAGCCGAGCGGCAGGTGCCAGCTCGCCGCCATCAGGTTGGGCTGGTCCCGATACATCGTCGAGAGCAGCGTCACGGGCCCAGGTGGGAGCAGCCGCAGCGCGTCGCGCGGCTCGAGCCGAAGCTTGGTGGCCATTCGGGTGGGTCTCCTCGTCGGTCGCTGGTCAGGGGCAAGGACGGAAGGTCGGGTCGGGGGCATCCCGGCCGGCGTGCGACGCCCCCGGTCGGGGGCCGCCCGGCCGGCGTGCGACGCCGGCGGTCGGGGGCATTGCCGCCGGCGTACGGCGCCCGCAGTCGGGGGCGAGGGCGCACGGCCGTGCGCCCCTACGGATCGTGCCCGGCCCGTGGCCGGCACGCGCCAACCTCCGGCACGAATGGTGCCCCGTCTCCGCGGTACCGGCCTCGGCGGTCGCCGGCGTTCCCCACGGACCGTGCGACGCGCACGTTGCTGCGACACCAATCGCCTCGGTGTCCTGCCATGCCACCATGGCACCGTTCCGTTGGGGCGCACGGCCGTGCGCCCTCGCCCCCCAACTACCCCGCCCAACCTCCCCACCTCGGCCGCCCCGCCCAACGGCTCCCCAATCACCCGGCCCAACCGCCCCCTCGGCCGTCCCGTTGGCGTTCCCCCCGAGCGCCCCGCTCGGCCCGCCCCTCGGCCTTCCCCACAGCGCGGTCTCGTCAGCCCGCGAGGTGCCGCCCCCCCTCATCACCGAACCTCGGTGCTCCCTACGTCAACCTTCTTCTCCTTCCCTGTCCCCGGCCTGCCTCGCGCCACCCGCTCCACTCGTCACCACGCGCCGCCGACCTCGCCGGTTCCTACGGGACGCCCATGACGCCGTTCTCCTCGCGCCGCCGATCCCACCGCTCTGTCGGCAATGCCCACTGCCGATCCTGCCTCGACGACACGACCCAGCCCACCTCCGGAGTCGGGTTCCGCCCGGTGTCGGGTTCCGCACTCGCCCACTCCATCAGCCTCGCCCTCCTCGTGCCTGCGCGATCGCCTCCCGGTACGCCGCCAGCGTCAGCCGCGCGGTCCGCTCCCACGAGAAGGCAGCGGCACGGGCGAGCCCACGGTCCCGCAGGTCGGTCGCGCGGCGGGGGTCGTTGAGGACACCGACCATCGCCTCGGCGAGCGCGTCGGGCTCGGGGGGGACGAGCAGCCCGCCGTCGCGGACCACCTCGGGCAGGCTCGTCCGGACGGCCGCCACGGTCGGCACCCCGCAGGCCATCGCCTCGAGGGCCGTCAGACCGAACCCCTCGTAGGCCGACGGCGTGACGTAGAGGTCGGCCGCCCGGTAGAGCGCGAGCTTGTCCGCCTCGGAGACGAACCCCGGCAGCACCACCCGCCCACCGAGCCCGAAGCGGTCGATGACCGGCGCGAGCGGGGGGAAGACGATCGGATTGGCGCTGTGGGGGGCACCGGCGATCACGAGCGACACCGGTTCCGTCAGCCGAGGGAGCGCCCGCGCGAAGCCGTCGAGCAGGGCGGGGAGGTTCTTCCGCACGTCGAACCCGGCGACGTTGAAGACGTAGCGGCCGGGCACGCCGAGCCGCCGCGCCACCGCCCGCGCCGCGTCACGCTCGGCCGCGTCGGCCGCCGGGCGGCAAGCGGGGTCCGCCGCCTCGGGCGTGACCCGGATCCGCCCGGCCGGGATCCGCAGGGTGCGCGCGACGTCGGCGGCGGCGGCCTCCGAGGGGACCAGCACGCGCGACGCCCGTCGGACCGTCCGGGCCGCGATCGCCAGCCGGACTCGCTGGGCGCGCGACGTCCGGTAGGCCGGCAGCACGAGCGGGATCACGTCGTGGATCGTCACCACCAGCGGCAGCCGCGCCGCCCAGGGTCCGGGCAGCGGCGCCGCGAAGTGGGGGACGTGGAGCAGGTCCGGCACCGGGTCGAGCCGCCGCGCCGCCCGGGCGCTCCCCGCGACCTCCCAGGCGAACCGCCGCGCCCGCTCGGACCGGAACGGCCACGCCACCGATCGCCCCGGTAACTTCACCTCCAGCCCGCCCACCTCATCCTCGGCGGGCAGCCCGCGGTCCGGGCGGAGGAGGACCAGGTCGAGGTCGGGCCCGACGAGCCGCAATGCGTCGCTCAGGTGGCGGACGTAAGCACCGGTGCCCGACGGCGGCAGGTCCAGGAAACTCGCCTCCAGGGCCACCCGCACCGCTGACCTCCCTCGCGCCGCCGTCCGTCGCGTCCCGCCCGATGCCTAGGCAGCGCCTGGCTCAAAATAGCGCCTGCGCGGGGCCGTTGATCGCAGCGGATCGGGGCTGAGGTCGTCGCGGAGCCCGTGGCTAGCACGGGCTCCGGGAAACGGCCGGGGCTGCCGACCCGCGGGTCCGCAGACGGCTTCAGCCGGCTTCGGCTCTGAGCCCGGGGCTTGCCCCGGGCGGGCCCAGACACCGCCCGCCCCCGATACCACCACCGTTCAGCCGGACTCCGTACCCCCCACCGGTTCTCCGGGTCATCCTGCCGGAGCCTCGGCCCGCCAGAGGGGATGCCGTACTGGCAGCCCGGCCTCGACCTAGCATCTCCGTGTTCCGACGACGCGGTCGGGTTCTGACGAGAGGCCGCGGCACGCCGCTTGCCGCATCGGAGGCGGCGCAGTTCACGGGCGGCCCGGCCCCGTCCTCTGCCCCCGAACCTGCGCTTCCTGCCTATGGTATCCTTTGGGAAGTATTAGGCGTCGCGTGATGCCATGAGGAGACGACTCCCAATGTCCAAGCCCGTCGAAGTCACCGACAGCACGTTCGAGGCGGAGGTCCTCCAGGCCGACAAGCCGGTCCTGGTCGACTTCTGGGCCGAGTGGTGCGGCCCGTGCAAGGCCGTCGCGCCGATCCTGGGCGAGATCGCCGCCGAGCGCGCCGACGACCTGAAGATCGCCAAGGTCGACATCGACCGCAACCAGCAGTACGCCAGCCAGTTCGGGATCACCAGCATCCCGACGATGATCGTCTTCAAGGGCGGCCAGCCCGTCGAGAAGATCGTCGGCGCGATGCCGAAGCAGGCCATTCTGGGCCGCCTCGCCTCCCACCTGGGCCAGACCACCGGCGCCTAGCGCCCGGTCGCTACCCTGCCCCACCCGCATACGCGAGCGCGAGACCCCGGACGGGCCTGCCCGTCCGGGGTCTCGCTGTTCGTCCGCCGTCGTGCCGCGACCGATTCAGCGCGTAGGTCCGCGGGACTGCCAGGCACGGCGACGAGGGTCGACGTCTCCGCCCCGCCCGCGCCGATGATCGCCACCGTCCGCACGGCTCCTCCAGTGCCTCTCCGCCGGTTCAGCTAGGCGTTTCCGACCCCAAGGTCCGCGGGGTTCGGCACCACGCTCCCGTCGCCTGGAGCCGGTCCGGGTCGACCCGTCCTCGCCGGCTCCGTCCCCGACCGTGGTCCTACCCCGCAGACCTGCCCCGCTGCGTCCCCGCACCTACCGCCTCGGCATGGCCCCGCCGAGGGCGCCGCAGGAGATCCCCAGCCCCGCCGTGAGGTCCGTGAGCAGGACCTGCCAGACGCCGAAGATGGCGCCGAAGGTGGCAAAGCTGACGAACGTACCGGCCACGGGCGGCGAGCGCGGTCGGGTCACCGGCCCGGCGCCGAGCGCCACCGGCGGCTACTCGCCGCCGGGCCCGGAGGCGAGCGAGACCGCGGCCGGCCCGGCCAGACCCTCGACCTCTCGCCGGAGGTCCTCGAGATCGGCGAACTCGCGGTAGACCGAGGCGAATCGCACGTAGGCGATCTGGTCGAGGTCCTTGAGCTCGCGAAGCACCGCCTCGCCGATCGCGCTCGACGACACCTCGGCGGTGCCCGCCGCCAGCAGCGCGGTCTCGACGCGCCCGAGCAGGGCCTCGATCTCCCGCTCGCCGACCGGACGCTTGGTCAACGCCACCCGCAGCTTCTGGCGCAGCTTCTCCGGGCGGAACTCTTCTCGCCGCCCGTCCTTCTTGACGACCATCAGCCCGACGCTCTCGACCCGCTCGTAGGTCGTGAAGCGGCGGCCGCAGTTGGGGCACTCCCGCCGCCGCCGGATCGAGTCGCCACCGGTCAGCTCGCGGCTGTCGATCACCCGGGAGTCGCGGGCGTGGCAGTACGGGCAGCGCATACGGGCAGTTAGCCTTCTACGAGCGGTCAGTAGTCAGCTCTCAGCCGTCAGCCGTCAGCCCTCAGCCGTCTGCGCCGGCGACCGGGGCAGCCGAGCCCAACGGTCGGCCAGCGGCGCGGTCGCGACGGTCAGCGGCCGAGCGTTGGGCGCTCAGAGCTGACGGCTAATCGCTGACCGCTCGTGGCCGCCCGCTACCGCTCCCGCAGGAAGCGGATGATCGACGACTCGGTGTCCCAGTCGTCCTCGGGCATCACCGGGGCCTGGGCCGGCGGGCGCTGCTGCGCCGGACGCGACTGGGCGGCCCGAGGCGGTGCCGAGCGGGGGGCCGGCGCCGCCGGCTGCGTCCGGTAGACGGGGGCGCGCTCGACCACCTGGCGGCCGTAGCCACGCACCGGGGGCGCCATCTCTCGCTCGTCGAACCCGGTGGCGATCAGGGTGATCATCACCGCGTCGCCCAGCGACTCGTCGATGCTCGTCCCGTAGATGATCTCCGCGTCCTCGTCGGCCGCCGCCCGGATGATCTCGGCCGCCTCGCTGGTCTCGATCAGGGTCAGGTCGTTGCCGCCGGTGATGTTGTAGAGCACGCCCGTCGCGCCCTGGATGTTCATCTCCAGCAGCGGACTCTCGATCGCCTCCCGGGCCGCGTCGATGCAGCGGTTCTCGCCGGTGCCGTGGCCGATCGCCATCAGCGCCGAGCCGGCGTCACGCATGATCGTCTTCACGTCGGCGAAGTCGAGGTTGATGACGCCGGGCTTGGTGATCAGGTCGGAGATCCCGGCGATGCCCTGCCGCAAGACGTCGTCGGCGATCCGGAACGCCTCGGTGATCGGGGTCTTCGGGTCGACCATGTGGATCAGGCGCTCGTTGGGGATGGTGATCAGCGCGTCGACGACGTCGCGCAGCGCGTTCACGCCCTCTTCCGCCGCCCGGCGGCGCCGGCCGCCCTCGAACTCGAAGGGGCGGGTCACGACGCCGACGGTGAGCGCGCCGGCCTGCTTGGCGAGGCGCGCCACCACGGGCGAGGCGCCGGTGCCGGTGCCGCCCCCCATGCCCGCGGTGATGAAGACCATGTCGCTGCCGGCCATCAGGTCGGCGAGGTCCTCGGCGCTCTCCTCGGCCGCCCGCTCCCCGACCTCCGGTCGGCCGCCGGCCCCGAGGCCCTTGGTCAGCTTGTCGCCGATCCGGACGGCGATCGGGGCCTGGTTGGAGACGAGGGCCTGAGCGTCGGTGTTGACCGCCACGAACTCGATGCCCTCGACCCCGGAGAGCACCATCCGGTTGATCGCGTTGCCGCCGGCGCCGCCGACGCCGACCACCTTGATCTTGGCGAAGGCGTCGATCGGCGCGTCGGTCCGCTCGAACCGGGACGGGGCGGCCTCGAACTCGGCCGTCGGCGGGGCGGGCGGCTGGTCGCGGCGCGGCCGGGCCGGGCGCTCGGGCCGATCGCCCGCGTCGGGCGCCCCCCGCTCGGGGCGCTCGACCGGCGCGGCCGCCGGGACGCCATGCACGCGGATCCCGTGACCCCGGCTCGGCCCCTGCCCACGGCTCTGCATCGCTCTCCAGCCCTCCTACCGCACGTCACGGGCGGCTCCAGCCGCCGACCCGTTCCCCTCGTCCCCGGTCATCACCCGCGGCCCACCCCACGGGTCCTCGTCCACCCTCGTCCTACCATCCCACCAGACAACATCGCGGACACTCCGGTCGGCCGAACCGTCCGGACAGCGCCAACCGCGAGTCGTCTGAGCGGCGAGGGAGAGGGCCGGGCCGCCGTGCTCCTGGTTTCCGTACACGACGGCCGTGAGTATAGCACGGCCCCTTGCTCGCCCCAGTGTCGCCAAAGAAGCTGAGAATAGCGCGAACGTATGCACCTATACGGACGAAACCGGCGGCGACCGTTATGCGCATCCTATCGGCGCCGGTCCCCGTGCCGCTCGAGTGCCAGCCCGACCAGCCGGTCGACCAGCTCCGGCATCGGCACCCCCGAGGCCTCCCACAGCCGCGGGTACATGCTGATCGCGGTGAAGCCCGGCAGCGTGTTGACCTCGTTGACGAAGATCCGGTCGGTGTCCCGCTCGAGGAAGAAGTCGACGCGCGCCAGCCCGGCCAGGTCAAGCGCGCGGAAGGCGTCGATCGCCAGCCCCTGCACGAACGCGACCGTGTCGGCGGAGACCTTGGCCGGCACGATCAACGCCGAGCGGTCGTCGACGTACTTGGCGTTGTAGTCGTAGAACTCGTTCGACGGCACGACCTCGCCGGCGACCGAGGCGATCGGCTCGTCGTTGCCGAGCACCGAGACTTCCAGCTCCCGCGCGTCAAGCCCCGCCTCGACCACGATCCGGCGGTCGTAGTGGGCCGCCTCGGCCAGCGCGTCGGCCAACTCGGCGGCATCGTGCGCCTTGGCGATCCCGACGCTGCTGCCCATGTTGGCCGGCTTGACGAAGCAGGGGAAGCCCAGCTCGCGCGCCACCCAGGCCGCCACGCCCTCCCGGTCGCGCTCCCACTCCTTGCGCTGGACGAGCAGCCAGGGCCCCTGCGGCAGCCCTGCCTGGTCGAGGATCGTCTTGGTCATCGCCTTATCCATCGCCACGGCGGAGCCGAGCACCCCCGACCCGACGTAGGGCAGCCCCGACAGCTCGAGCAGGCCCTGAAGGGTTCCGTCCTCGCCGAGCGGTCCGTGCAGCACGGGAAAGACGACGTCGATGCCCGCCCCCAGCTCGGATGGGAGCGCGAGCGACCGCGCCGGCCCGGCGCCCGCGTCCGCCGCGGGGTCGGGCTCCCCTGTCCCGGCGCCGCTGGCCCCGCCGTTGGCGAGCGCGAACAGGGGCGACCGTGCCGCGAGTTGCGCCAGGGGGTCGCCCCCGGCCAGCCATTGCCCCTCGCGGGAGATCCCGATCGGCACCACCTCGTAGCGGTCCGGGTCGAGCGCGCCCATCACCGTCTGCGCCGACCGCAAAGAGACGTCGTGCTCGTCCGACTGCCCACCGAAGAGCACCGCCACGCGGACCCGCCCCGGCGCCCGCCCGTTCCCGCCCATCCCGCCCGTCTCGGCCATGCCGTCCCTT
>CADCWG010000005.1 GCA_902806335.1 uncultured Thermomicrobiales bacterium
GCTCCGGCCGCCGCGCAGCACCGCCCGCACCGTCTCATGGCTCACTCCGAACTCGGCGGCCAGAGAGCGAAGGGACTTGGTCGGAGCGAGGGCGCAAATCGCGGACTCCTGCGCAGGGGTCAACTTGCCGGCGCGACGGACGTATCGGCGGGGACTTGGGCTGTCATGCAGCGATCGCGCCTGCCAGCGCGGGCTGTAAACCGCGGCAGGACGGAGGTCGGGCACCGGGACGCGGACGGGGTGGCCGGAACGGAGAAGGTTCGGAACGCGCTGATCCGACCCCCGTCGCTTCCGCCTCGTCCCGATGAGGGGAGCCACTTGCAACGCCGCCGCCCGGTCCGCCGGGTGCGGCGTTGCCGTTTGTGCTGTCCCCGCCGCCGACCGCGAAGAAGGGGGCGAAGTCCGGTTGGGGCACGACGGCCGCCACCCGGTCGCCGTCCATCGCCACCGACCGGAACACCAGCCGCGCCAGGTCGTTGCGCTGCTCCCGCGTCGTCGCGGCCCACGCGGCCGACAGGCCCCGCAGGAACCCCGAAGCCCGGTCGAGCGCCGCCGTCTCCCCCGCCGGGTCCCGCACCGCCGCCAGGTCCGCCTCTGACGCCGCTTTCTGGACACCGTAGTTGTCCAGGCTCAGATTGCCCCGGGCGTAGAGGTCCTTAGGGCGGACCTGGCGACGGCGGTGCGACCTCCTCGCGGACCGGGAGCGGCCGAACCCGCCTCAGTACGGTGGTGCTCACGTGCGTCACCACCGCCTTCGCCCGGACGCCGGCCGCATTCGCACGCGGCGAGGTGCCAGTGACTCGGCCCGGCGAGCTCTGCCAGCGCCTGCGGCAACCGGGTCATCACCCGCCCTGGCGCGTGCCGGTGTACCCGAGCAGGGCCGCACTATCCTCCAAGCAGGCCGACCGGAAGGCGTCGCCATTGAACGCCGGGTTGTGGACGAAGCCGGGAAAGACCGTGCCGTCGAGCAGGCAGTTGAGCTGCAACGCGATCAGCTCCGGATCGCGGGTCGTCGTGAACGCGCCGGTGGCGATCCCCTCCCGAATCGTGTCGCGGAACAGGGCACGCCAGCGGTCCTGGTCGCGAATCAGCTCGTCGCGCAGGTGGGGCCGCGTGAAGGCAGCCCGCCAGTACTCAATCTGCACCTGCCAGCCCGGCCCCGGCGTGTCGGAGGTCATGAACACATCGACCAGGTACACCAACTTCGCCCACGGATCCGCCTGCTCGGCCAACGTCGCGGTCACCAACTCGAGGTCGCGCTGGCTGGCGCGAAGGCAGGTTTCGATCAGCAGGGCCTCCAGTGAGCCGAAATAGTACTGGAGGGTGCTCACCGCCACCCCGCTGGCCGCAGCGACATCGGAGAATCGGGTCGCATCGAACCCGCGGGCCACGATGACCTGGATAGCGGCGTCGAGCACGGCCTCCCGGCGCTCGCCGCCGACCGACGTACGCACGCGTTCCAGGATGTGGGTGTCGTGGGTCGTCATCACCAGGGTCCCCCTCGACCATTGGATGAAGGGACGATACAGTATGGCGATACGGTATAGGCATACTAAACCAACATACGGTCCCGCTTCCCAGCCACTGCTTATCTCGCATCACCATTGAGGTTTCCGGATGTCCCGCCTCATTGCCCAAGATTCCACTGCGATCGAGCCGATGACGCATCGTCGGATCCGGCGTCTGGCCTTACCGGCGGTGGCTGAACATGCCCTGCAGGTGAGCGTGGTGACGGTGAACACCTGGTTGGTGAGCGCGGCAGGTGATCTGGCCCTCGCGGCAGTTGGAGTGGCCAGTCCGATTCTCTACATCCTGATTGCCATGTTCGCCGCGATTTCCACCGGCGCCACGGTCCTCGTCGCTCAGGCCCACGGCGCGCAGCGACCGGACCGCGTGAACGAGGTCGCGCGCCAGGCGATCACCTGGGGCATTCTGCTGGTGCTTCCCCTCTCGGCCGCCTGCTACCTGCTGACACCGACCCTCGTCCGGTTGTTCGGTGACGACCCGGGGGTCCATACCGAGGCGATCACCTACCTGCAGGTGATCTCGGCGACCGTGATCGTGCTCTTTCTCTCACTCCTGTGCGGTGGCATCCTGCGCGGCACCAGCGATGGCCGCACCCCCCTTGTCGCGGCGATCCTTGCCAACATCGGCGGACTCGTCGCCTCCTGGGTGCTGATCGAGGGCCACCTCGGGGTGCCGGGCTATGGCGTGGCCGGTGCCGCCTGGGGATCGGTGATCGGGCGCGGCATGGGGCTGGCCTACCTCCTGGGGCGGATGATCACGGGCCGAACCAGGGTCTCGCTGGCCGGCAGGCACGGGTGGCGACCGCACTGGCCGGTGGGCAAGCAGATCTTCCGGCTGGGGATCCCGGCGGCGATTGAGCAACTTTCCAGTGAGAGCGGGTTCGCGGTCTTGACCATGCTGGTCGCCGCCCTTGGGGCCTCAGTGATGGCCGCCAACCAGATTGCGTTCACCGCCCTTGAAATCTGGTTCCTGACCTCACTGGCGCTCTCGATCACGCTGACCGCCCTTACGGGGCAGAGCTATGGCGCGCGCCGGCCCCACGATGCCTTGGTCGCGGCGCGGATCATCCGGCGTTGGACGCTGGCGTGGACCGGGTTCGGCATGGTGCTGCTCGCCGCGTTTCCCCGGCCCGTGCTTCGCCTCTTCTCCAACAGCCCGGATGTCGTTGATGCCGGGGTCAACCTGATGCGGGTGATCGCCGTCCTGCTCCCGTGCTTCGGCATGCTCCTCCTGACCGCGGGCGTCCTGCGGGGGAGCGGCGATACGCGCTCGCCGATGGTGCGCAGCGTGGTCGCGACCTGGGCCACGGTCGTGCTTGCCTTTGTGGGTGTCCACAGGTTCGATGCCGGGGCGGAATGGATCTGGGGCGCCTACCTGCTGACGATCCCGGTCGCGGCCTGGCTCAACTGGAGGGCGTTTGCCCGGCGCTCCTCGGAGGCGATGAATGACCTTAGCCCGGAGCCCGAGGCAGCACCCCGGGTAGCTGCGGCGGCGACGTGAGCCACCGCTTCCCGCCCCTTGCCCCGCTGGGTCGGCGCGAGGTGAACGCGGCGCCCGCATCCCCATACCTGGCGGTGCCCCGGCCGCCCGCATCTATGGAACCTATGCGCGGTATGGGACCGGCGCGGCCCCTATGCACATCTCCTGACGCGCCGGACGATCCCGCGGAGCGCCTCCCGGGACACCCCGAGCTCGGCCGCCGCCGCCCGCAGGCCGAGCCGGTCCGTGAGGGCGGCCGCCTTGGGCCACCGCCCGGGCGGCAGCTTCGTGCGGGGCGCCCGGTAGCGG
This sequence comes from uncultured Thermomicrobiales bacterium, assembly GCA_902806335.1. Classification (GTDB taxonomy): domain Bacteria; phylum Chloroflexota; class Chloroflexia; order Thermomicrobiales; family UBA6265; genus CADCWG01. The sequence continues at coordinate 3,316 of CADCWG010000005.1, forward strand.
CCGGCGGGAGGGCGGTCTCGGCCCCTGAGTCAGGGGGACACCATAGGAGCCCCGTAACGCCCACCGCGGCGCGGTCACCGGGCCGGAAGGAGTCATGGGGGTGCCGTAGAATTCGACCGAAGGATTCGGTTCCCCGAGTCCGATGGACCGGTCCGTGAGCCCGGTGTTTCCGGCATCCTGGCGCCGAAGCCGGAATGAGTTGGCCGGGAACTCGGACCAGTTTTGGCCCGGGATATAGTTCAATGACCTCCAGGCAGGGCCGCTTCGGGCGAGATCCTCGTCCCGCTGCCGGTTCACCCTGATCCACCAAGCCCGTGCCATAATCCCAACTTGGCATCCTCGAAGGTGCCGACCGGCGGGAAAATAAGTCATGCCCGACGCGGGTCGGAGGCGGAGCAGGTTGAGCGCGCCGGCCGAGCCACGCGAGGACCAGCCGGTGCGCCTGGTGGAGTTCGGCCGCCCAGGCCACGATCCGGAGCCGGCTTCCCACCTGCCGATCGCCCCGACCCCTTTGATCGGACGAGCGCAGGATATCGCCGCGGTTGCCGCCATGCTGCGCGACGCTGACGGACGGCTGGTGACGCTCGTCGGCCCCGGCGGCGTGGGTAAGACGCGGCTTGCCCTGGAGATCGCGCGGAGCACGGCCGGGGAGATCGCCGCCGGCGCGGCCGCCGTCCCGCTCGCCGCGATCCGGGAGCCGGCGCTGGTGCTCCCGGCGATCGCTCGGGCGCTCGACGTTCAGGAGGATGTCGGTCGTCCGCTGGCCGAAGCGCTCGGGGACACCCTCCGTTGCCGCGAGATGTTGCTCGTTCTCGACAACCTTGAGCAGGTTCTGACGGCCGCACCCGCGATCGCGGACCTGCTCGAGCGCTGCCAGCGGCTCCGCGTCCTTGCTACCAGCCGGGCCCCCCTGCGTGTCCGCGCCGAGCGGACGTTTCCGGTCGAGCCGCTGGCGCTGCCGGACCCGGGGGCTGATTCCCAGCCGAACCAGATCGTTGCCGCGCCGGCGGTGGTGCTGTTCGTCGACCGCGCTCGTGCCGTGCGGGCGGGGTTCGAAATCACCTCGTCCAACGCGGCGGCCGTCGCCGAGGTTTGCCGACGGCTCGACGGCATCCCGCTCGGGATCGAGCTGGCCGCGGCGCGGACAAAAGTCCTTCCGCCCCAGGCGCTCCTAGACCGTCTGGGCGACCGATTTGCCCTCCTGACCGGCGGTCCACGGGACCTGCCGGAGCGCCAGCGGACGATGCGCGCCGCGATCGCCTGGAGCTACGACCTGCTTGCCACCGACGAACAGGCCCTCCTGCGCGGGCTCGCCGTCTTCGAGGGCGGCTTCGACCTCGATGTGGCCGAGGCCGTGGGGGGGCTCCTGGGGGGGGAGGGGGAAGAGGGGAGGCCCCCCTCTTCCCCCTCCCCCCTGGACGCTCTTGCCACCCTGGTCGACACGAGCCTGGTCGAACAGGAGATCGGGGCCGACGGCGGGCCGCGGTTCGTGACGCTCGAGACGATCCGCGCGTTTGGGCTGGAGCAGCTGACGGCCCAGGGGGAGGAGGACCGGGCGCGGGCCGCGCACGCCGCGTTCTTCCTCGACCTGGCCAAGCGGATGGAGCCCGACTGGTACGGGCCCGGGTTCGCGGCCTGCCTGGCCCGCGTCAGCCCGGAGCAGGCCAACCTGCGGGCGGCGATCGGCTGGCTGGAGCGGAGCGGGTCGGCCGACGCAGCGTTGGAGCTGGCGGCGGCGCTGGTTTTCTTCTGGTTCTACCACGGGCCGGTCGGCGAGGGGCGGGTCTGGCTGGAGCGCCTCCTGGCGAAGAGCGATCCGCGTCCCTCCGTTGCGCGGGCCAAGGCGCTGGAGTGGGCGGCGAACCTGGCAGGCAAGCAAGGGGAGGCCGACCGGGCCGCTGCCCTCGCAGCCGAGGCAGTGAACATCGCGCGGGCGAGCGGAGACCGGCAGTCGCTTGGCCTCGCCCTCTGCACCCTCGGCGCGTTCCTCCGCCAGCAGGGCTCCCCGGGCGAGACGGGACCGCTCTTCGAGGAGGCGCTGGCCCTCTTCCGGGCGCTCGGCCTCGGCGAGTTCACCGCTCTCCCGCTGCTGAACCTGGGCCTGCTGGCGTATGACGCCGGGGACGACGCGCGGGCTCGGGCGCTCCTGACCGAGGCGCTGGGCCTGCGGCTGCGCGCCGGGAACGAGGCGGGCGCGGCCATCGTCCGCCACGCGATCGCCGATCTGTCCCGGGAGCGAGGCGACCGGGCCGAGGCCGCCGCTCGCTACCGCGAGAACCTGACCGTCTACCGGAGCCTACGGGACGCTTCTGGCATCGCCGATTCCCTGACGGGGATGGCGCTTAGCTTGGCTGCGGGCGCCGGGCCCGAACGGGCGGTTCGGGTGCTCGCCGCCGCCGCGGCGGTCCGTGATGGGCTCGGGGCAACCGTCCACGCCAGCCTCCGCAAGGACGACGACGCCTTCCTCGCGCGCGCCCGGACCGAGATGGGGGAGGCGGCCTTCGCGCTCACCTGGGCGGCGGGAACGGGGCTGCCGCTGGACCAGGCAGTCGCCGAGGCGGACGCGGCCCTGGTGAGAGTGCCTCGCTCGCCGGCTCCGGTGGTCGACCAGGCGCCCACTCCGCCGTCGCCTGGTGGGGAACACGGGTTGACCCGGCGCGAGGTTGAGGTCCTGCGGCTGATCGCCTCCGGCATGACCGACCGCCAGATCGGGGAGGCGCTCTTCGTCAGCCACGCCACGGCCCGCACGCACGTCGGGAGGGTGCTGAGCAAGCTGGGGCTCAGCACCCGTGCCGCCGCCGCCGCCTACGCCCACCGCCACGGCCTCGCCTGATCCCCAGCGTGTTGAACCGACGGGCACGCGGGCCACGTACGGCAAATGCCGTACGGCGGGAACGAAACCGCGGTGGCGTCACGGCGCGACAAGTCCACGGAATGCATGACGCGCCTGACCCGTGGGCGGCCCAAGATGGGAGCACGCCGGGCCGCTGGATGGTCCGGGCGCTGGGACCGCCGAAAGGTTCCGGCCGGCTCTCGACCACGCGAACACGACGGGAGGCACCCACCATGGTCACGTGCGAAACGCTCCTCGGGGATCCGACCTCGGCCGCGGCAGGACGACAGTCCAGGCGCCGCCTCGTCCGCAACGTTGGGGGCGGAGCGCTGGCAACGCTGCTGGCCGCCGGCCCCGTCGGCGGGCTGGCTGCGCGGGAGACGGCGCCCGGCGACCCGCGGGCGACACCCGGTTCGATGCCGGCATTCTTCGAGGACTTCCTGGAGGCGTGGGCGGAGGCGGCTGCGACCGGCGATGCCTCACCGGTCATGCCGTTCTACGGCGACGAGGCCGTCCTCGAGGACGTGCCGATGGATCTTGCCTTCACGGGACCGACGGAGATCGAGCCGTTCCTCGTGGGGTTCTTCGGCAACTACTCCGACGCGTCGGTCACCTGGCGGAGCGTCTTCGCCACCGAGAACCGGGCCACGGCGGAAGTGCTTTTCACGGGCCGGTACACGGGCCAGATCCCGGGCCTCCCGCCGGGCACGGGCCAGGAGCTCACCACCCGCAGCGTCCACGTCTACGAGCTGGGCGAGGGCGCGATCGCGCGCCAGAGCCTCTACTTCGACGCCTACGGCTTCCTCATCCAACTCGGGGTGCTGCCGGCCCCGGAGGGCTAGGCGGCGGGCGCGGGATCGAGCCACCCGGCCGGCCAACCCCAATGAGGAGCGAAAGAGGAACCGGGGGCCGGGCTTGCCCGCCCCCGGTTCCTCTTTCGGCGGCGAAGGATCGCGCGCTCGGCGTCCAAGGTGGCCCGATCAAGCGTCGAATGCCAACACGCGGCAAGGGGCTCGAGGTGGCAATCTGCGCCGTGCCGCTCCGGGTTGCGCCGGCCAACAGAGCCGCCCACGCCCCCATGCCAAACACGACCCCGCCCCGGTCACCTCGCGATTTCGGGCCGGGCGTTCCCCGACTGGGGCGGCGCCGACCGGTGGGAAGGGACGGTCGTGCGGTCGTAGGAACCGGCCATCCCGCGAGCCGCGCCGCAGGTGCCTCCGCCATTCCGCCGTCCGCCTCTGACGTCATCCGCGGCGCCCGCTGACCATCCCGAGGTCAAGAGTGACCCGAGCCAGCCTGGCGGACACGGAGCACCGCACGGACCGTCTCGTGGCTGACCCCGAAGTCCGCCGCAAGTGACCTTAGGCTTTTCGTTCCGGCAAGGGCGCGGATCGTGGACTCCTCTTCGGTGGTTAGCTTGCCGGGGCGGTGAGCGTAGCGGCGGAAAGCAGGGGCGTCATGCTGCGATTCGTCGGACCATCGAGGGGCGTATGCTGGGGCGGGCCGGAAGTCGGGCACCAGGACGCGTATGGGCCCGCCGGAACGAACAGGGTTCTGAAGGTGCTGATTCGACCCCCGTCGCTTCCGTGATTTCAAGCTTGACCGACGCCTGGTTGAGAGTCCCGTCCCTTGGTTCCCACCCACATCGCCCCGTGATGCCGCGACTAGCAATTGCCCCCGATGGCCGCGTGCGCCGTGCCGCGTTCATGGTGCGCCGGCGAACTTTGCCAGCAGAGCTACCAGCTCGTTCGGCGCCCCTGGGTGAATTCCCTTCTGCTTATAGGGGGACCCACGAGGACCAGGATCTGGACAGGGTCGACCTCGCCCTGGGGGACATGCGCGGGACCGAACTTTCGTGCGCAAAGCTGAGAGGGAGGGACCTCTTCGGGAGGGACTTCACCGAGGCCTATTTGGACGGCGTCGAGCCTCGCGGCGCCAACCTGCGCTTCGCCCATCTCGTGGATGCCTACTTGGCGGGGAGAAAGCTGGACGGCGCGGGCCTGACGAACGCCGACCTCACCGGGTCAGACATCTAAGACGACGAGAGCATGTCCGGGACGGTGCTGGTCGGTACGGTCGGACTCACCGAGGAGCAACACGCCGCGTGCCGTGCCAAGGGCGCCGACTTGGGCCAGCGGGCCGCGGCCTTCGCGGAGCTGGTGCGACGCGTCGTCCCGAGCGCCTCGTCCCTCGAACGGGGACGTGAGAAGAAGAGATGGGAGCAAGGCAGGGCAGCTACCAGAAACGGGTGAGCCCGGCGACCGGCAAGTGGTGGGATGGCGCCCGCGAACTAATAACTCCTGGACCTGAGCTGCAGATCATGGCCGTCGAACCGCAGATCACGGCTTGGTAGCCCCGGAGGATGACCCCTCATCGGCCTGAGGAACGAATCGGGCGAGGCGCCAACGTCCTGGCCACGTGCCAGCGGCTTGCCGGCCGGCCGTCCCGGCCGGGCACCGGCACGAGCGCGCGCGGACGGCGCCGCCTATAGCGCGACGAGCAGTTACCCATGGCAGAGGGGGCAGGTGCTCCGCGGGAGCGAACGCGTGCCACGACGGCTTCGGTCACGAGAACGGGCGCCGATCGGCCTCTTTCAGGATCCAGACGTCCGGTCGGTCGGCCACCCCGGAGCGGACCATCGCGTCGCGTAGGTTGTCGGACTGGGCGAAGAGATGAGCCCGTTCGTCGTCGTCCCACTCCAGGTAGATCAACACCTCGTCCGCGTCGGCATCGTCGCGGAAGACGCGTTCGCGCCGTGAACCGAGGGCGTGGCGCGAAGTGGCGTCCTCGTCGAAGATCGCCTTCCAGGTGTCGTAGCGCTGAACCCGATGCCGGATGACGAGCACGGCCATGTCGCGAAGCCCTTCGGGACGGGGTGGCGGTCGATCGGTGGACGAGCCGCGGCACGACAATGGTAGGCCGGCGCGTCGCGCCGGCCTATTGGTACGCGTACGCTTTTTGGGTCGTGGGCAGTACTTAACCGTGCGGTCGATCCGTCTCTTACGGACGCCGGTTGGACTGACGCTGGCGACGCGATATCGGGGGCGGGGCCGGTCGGTCTAGGGTGTGGGAGTAGGATCGACGAGCTTGGCCGCTATGGCGGCACTCACGGCCGCCGTCCTAGTCCGCACCCCGAGTTTGGCAAGGATTCGGGCGACGTGGGCCTCGACAGTGCGGACACTAAGGAAGAGCGCCTCGGCGATGGCCCGGTCGGGCAGGCCCTTCACCAAGAGGCGAAGAATCTCCTGCTCCCGCGGCGACAACTTGACGGCGTTCAGATTGACCTGGCCGGCGCTCTCCTGGGAAGGAGCCACCGCCTGGATCTCCGCGATCGCGCCTGCGACCCCGAGTCCCCGGCCCGCGTGCCAGGCGGCGCGGATCTCCGGCTCGTCCAGGGCCGCTCGGATGGCTGCCATGGCCCGCTCGTGCGCGGCAATGTCGGTTTGCACGACGAATGCGCCACCGCACTGCTCGCGAAGCGCCTCCGCTGCGCCCAGAAGCCGGGCCGCCTGGGCCGGTTGCCGCCAGGCCGCCGCCGCCAGGGCCGTGCCTTCGAGCGCATCGACGACGACCCGCAGATCGGTGTGCGCACCTCGAAGCTCCAAGCACGAGCGATAGGAGGCCAGCGAGCCGGCGAAGTCGCCCCGATCGCGGTCGACGTCGCCGAGGTCGCGCAGGGATCGGGCGATGCCGAAGGTATAGCCGTGCTCGCGGCAGACGTGGAGCGCCTGCTCGTGTCGCGCCCAGGCGAGATCGAGATCGCCGCGACCGTGGGCGGCGACCCCGAGGTTGGCCAGCACCGTTCCGGTGATGGTGTTGGCGATGGCGACGTCATCGATCTTGGCCGTGAGGCCGAGCGCTTGGGTGAGGAGGCGCTCCGCCCGTTCGTGTTCCCCGAGCTGGTTCGCGACGGTGGCTTGCCGGGCAATGGCGAACGCGGTCACCGGAGCGTCGACATCCGCGCGCAGCGCGGCGATCCCCTCGGACAGGAGCCGATCGGCGCGCTCGACCTCGCCGAACTGCATCAGCAACCGTCCCAGGCTGATCTGAGCCCGGCCACGGGCGGGACTCGGGACCGCCGGCGCGCGCGTCAGCGCGCGCTCGAGCCAGTCGCGGCCCTCCCGAACCTGGCTGAAGGCGAGCCAATAGTCGGCCATGGCGGCCGTCAGCCGCAGCAGCCGCTCGGTGTCCCCTCGACGATCGAGCCAGGCGAGCGCCGCGAGGAGGTTGGCATGTTCGACCTCCAGGCGGCGCAATTGTCGCTCCCGGCCCGGCAGCGCGGCCGCCAGTTCGGCGGGCTCGGCCAGTGCCAGGGCCCACGTCGCGTGGACGTCGCCGATGGCGTCCGACTCGTCGTTTTCCGCCAGCTGCTCGGAGGCGAACGCACGGATCGTCTCCAGCATGGAGAAGCGGGCGTCTCCCTCCCACGCCGCCTGCTGCAGCAGGCTCTTGTCGACCAACGAGGAGAGCCCGTCCAAAACGGAGACGGCGAGAGAACGGTCCCCGTCGAACGCCGTTCCGATGGCTTCGGCGGCGTCCAGCGCGAATCCGCCGACGAACACGCTGATCCAGCGGAAGAGGCGTTGCTCGTCGTTCGTGAGGAGGCCGTAGCTCCAGGCGATGGCGTCGCTGATGGTGCGGAGGCGGGTGGGCGCATCCCGCGGACCGGTGACCGGCAGCGGCAGCCGGGCCTGGATCCGGGCGAGGAGCGCGGCGGGCGGGAGGACCGCGGCCTGCGCCGCCGCCAGCTCGATCGCCAGCGGCAATCCATCCAGGTGCCGACAAATGGTGGCCACGGGTTGCGCCGTCTGATCTGAGAGCGCGAATGCCGGCGTCAGCGCCCGGGCACGCGCCACGAACAACCGCACCGCTGGAGACTGGGAGACCTCTGCGAGTGAGTGGTCCGAATCCCGATCGGGCAAGACCAGCGGTGGCACGGGGAGGGCGAACTCCCCCGTCAGTCGCAACAGCGCGCGGCTTGTCACGATGATCTTGAGGCGTGGGCAGGTCGCGAGCAGGTCGGTCAAGAGGGGAGCGGCCGCCACGATGTGCTCGAAGTTGTCCAGCATCAGCAGCGTCGTCGAACCCCGCAGGACCGCCACCAGGCTATCCCGCCCGGTGACGTCGACGACCTCCTGAAGTCCGAGCGCCCGGACGACCGCGATGGCAACCTGGTCGGCATCGGAGACCACCGCGAGCGGGACGAAGACGACGCCTTCGGCGTAGGTCTCCGTCTCGGAGCGGCCGATCTCGATGGCGAGGCGCGTCTTGCCGATGCCGCCCGGTCCGGTGATCGTCAGGAGCCGGACATCGTCGCGGCGCAGCAGGGCCTGCGCCGACGCGAGTTCGCGCTCGCGGCCGACGAGCGGCGTCAGGGGCCTTGGCAGCTCGGAACGCCGTCGTTCGTTCCGAGACCGAGAGCGGGGCGTGCTTGGCACTTGACGGCTTATCCCTGGGGTTGCGAACGTACACCCGACGATGCCGGGGTCAGCTTGCTCTGGAGAGTTGCCACACTTTGCGTTCCAGGATATCAACAACGACCTAGAACAAACCCGTACCTGGAATCCTTAAGCGCATTGCGAACAGGCGGCCGAGGCGGCCGGCGCAACCGGCCGCCTCGGTGACGAAGCCGAACCACGGGTCGAATGCGAAGCCGCCCGCCGCAGGGATGAGTTCACTGGGACACGAACTCGCTGACCTGACGAGTGAACCCTGTAACCGACGCCATGAGGAAGGGATGACGCTCGGCGGCGGAGTCATGTTCGTGTTGGTCGGTGGTTGCTCCCGGCACGGCCCGGTGTGAGTGCCGGCCCGCGCCCGTGACTCAGGTCATCCTACCTGTCCTCTGGTGCCCCGCATTCCCGGCAAAATGAGTCGTGTGCTCGCTGTGCTCCGCGGACACCGATACCGACGTGGCCACCGACATCGGCCCCAACCCCCGGCGCCCGGCGCCGACAGCGTCGGGCGCGGGACGATCAGCGCGACCGGACCGCCAGCCCGTGCGGATCGGCCGTTCCCGCCCCGTCGGCGCCGAGGCGGACGATCGGCGCCACCCCGACCAACGCTCCCGACCGACCGTCCGGTCCGACCCGGACGGCGCCGAGCCCCGGCGAGGAGCCGACGGCGTTGTCCGCCCCCTCCACGTTGGCCGAGAGGGGCGCGGGTCCGCGCAGGGCCGTGAAGACCCAGCCCCCGTCCGGCGAGACGGCGATCAGGTCCGGGGCCGGGTCGGCCGAGAGCTCGCCGGCCAGATCGATCTCGGCGACGACCTGGTCGGTCGCGACCTCGACGACGATGATCCGGTTGCCGGCGCGGTCGGCGATCCAGACGTAGGCGTCGCCGCCGACCAGGACGCAGCCGTGCGTGTCGGACTTGGTGGGGCTGTAGTTGAAGATCCCGGTCGGGGCCGGCGTGTTGGGCGGGCTCGGCGTGGTCGAGAAGGCCGCCACCTGGAAGGCGTAGAGGTCGGCCCCGAAGGGGTGCATTGCCGTGCCGCCGCCGGCGTTGAGGTAGAGCGTTCCGGCCGTCTCGACCCCGACGCAGCCGTTGGGGCGGATGGTGGCGGCGTCGTACTCGGCAACGATCGCCATCGGCGTCGCCCGGCTATTAACGACCAGTAGCCCGCCGCCGCGCAGGGTCACGGCCGCGAAGCGCGCGTCGGCGGTGACGACCGGGCAGGCCGGGGCGTTGTCCGGCCGCAGGGTCGGGTCCTCGCAGGCCGCGCCGCTCGGGGTGGTGCAGTTGGCGAGGTCGAGTGTGGCCGCATCGTCCAAGGCGAAGGCCCGGGCCTCGTAGTCGG
>CADCWG010000006.1 GCA_902806335.1 uncultured Thermomicrobiales bacterium
ACGGCGCCGCCGGCGCCGACGGCCAGGCGCAGGTGCTGCGCTTCCTGCCCGAGGAGGTCACGATCAAGGCCGGCGACACCGTGCGCTGGGTCCACCGGTCGGCGCACGAGCCGCACACGGTCACCTTCCTTGGCGGCGAGGAGGCGCCGGAGGACGTCATCTTCGAGCCGCAGCCGGCCGGGCCGCCGCGGCTGCTCCAGAACAACATGACCCTGTTCCCCCAGGGCGGCAACGTCTACAACGGCGAGGGCTTCACGAACTCCGGCTTCATGGGCGACCCGTTGCCGGGCGGCACGGAGTACGAACTCACGTTCGACACCCCGGGCGAGTACGGCTACTACTGCATCCTCCACGCCGGTGGCCCGGAGGACCCGATCGGCCAGGCCATGGTCGGCCGGATCACGGTCACCGAGTAACCGAACAAGCGACACCCCAGGAGACGCGACGGGCAATGGGGGCGGACCGGTCGGTCCGCCCCCTAGCCTTTGCCGCCGAGAGCGCCTTGACTCCCAGCGCCACGGGCGGTGCCGCGAGCTGCGCCACTGCCGAGACGCGATGGTCGGGCGGCGTGTCACGGCCTCCGTCGGAGTTCGCCCGACAACTGTCCGCGCGACATGGCCGGGGGTGTCCCCGGCCCGACGAACACCTGCACGAGGGAAGGAACGGCACAACGTGGACGGGACGCGATTCGACGACTTCACCCGGGCGCTGGCGGCGGAGTCGTCGCGCCGACGGTTCTTCAAACTCCTGGGCGGCGCCCTCGGCGGCGGGGTCGCTCTGGGGGCGCTCGGTGGCGGGGCGCTGGCGAAGGAGACGAAGTCCGGCCCGGCCCTGTGCCAGGACTACTGCCAGGGCCAGGGCCTGCAGGGGCGCGACTTTGGCCAGTGCGTGAGCGCCTGCGCCCAGGCCGGCGGACCACCCGCGTCGCCGCCGCCGGGGACTTGTCCGTACGAGGGTGGTGGGGCGCTCGAGAACGAACCGCGTGACCCAGCCACGGAGAATCCGTGCTGCAACGATCCCGATGGTTGCGGCTTGAGCCCCTGCCTCCAGTGCCTGGACTACTACGAGTTCGGCGAGTTCGTCTGCGTCTACCCGAACTAGGAGAGTCGATCGCCCCCGCCCTCAGGGCGGGGGCGATCGACGTGGTCGGCGCCAACGTGATCCGGTCCTACGGGAAAGCATCCGCGGAGCGGTAATTAAGCGTGGCGGTCGTCCCCAGCCCGTCGTCGAGGAGCAGGTCCGCCCGCCATCCCGACGACGCGCCAAGCCCCGAGCTGGTCCTCACTGCCTGGAGCAGCGACCGTCGGATGGAGGGCCTGGACACCACGTTGCGGCGACGACGCCTCGGTCAGCGTCGGGCCAGCACCCTGGAGCGCCCCTTCCTCGGCTTGTCCGACGTGAGCGTCCCTTCGCGGCGGCTGGGACCGCCGGGGGCCGGCCCGCGTCGGCCCGCGGCGGTCCCAGCGGCGGGGACGACGCGTGGCCGCCCCCGCGGCGTATCACGACAGGCCCGGTGCGTAGACGAAGCACGAGTCGGCGCACTCGGCGTAGGTCTCGTTGCAGCGCTGGCCGATGTCGTAGAGGCTCTCGCCGTCGCACGGGTGGCAGGCGAAGGCCGACCACGACCAGCACGTCCCAACCGGCCCGTCGGGGACGACGCCGACCTTTCGCAGTCCCACCCCGGGCCCCTCGGTGCTGACGCTGACGTCGGTGATGTAGCACGCCTCCAGGTCGGGACAGTCGTCGATGAACAGGCTGGCCCGGCCGAACGCCTCGGGCAGCGCCTCGTCCATCTGCTGCTCGGCGACGTGGCTGAGCCCCTCGCCCTCGTACTCGGCGAGGATGGTGGCGCCGTAGATAAGCGTGCCGGCGTCCGCGTCGTAGGTCGGCGTGAGCAGCTCCAGCACCACCACGTCGTCGCCATCCTCGGTCTGGGCGACCAGGGCGGCGTTGGGCGGGTTGTCGGGCTGGAAGCCGAGTCCGGCTAGGAACTGCTCCGTGGGAGCTTCACCGAAGATCCGCTGCGGGCGGTCGGAGAAGAAGACCGTGCCGCCCGGGTGGCCCTTGAGCGTCAGGAGGTACTCGGCGCCGCCGCCTGGCGCTGCCTCCCCGCCGGCGGCCGGGGTGCCAGCGTTGGGATTGGGGGCGAAGGACCCGGATGTCGCGGTCTGGACGAAGAGGAAGGTGCCGTCCTCGCCGAGGGTCGCGGGGTCGGGCGCTGCCCCGGGTCCCATCTCGGGCTCCGGCGTGCCAACGGGGGTTGCGTCTTGTGCGGCGGCGCGACCCAGGTGAGCGGCGAGCGCCGCCGCGCCGAGGCCGGCACCCCCGCGCAGGGCGGCGCGGCGGGAGCGGCGGGCGGCGAACGTCCGGGTCAGGGCGTCGAAGCGAGAGGCGTCCACGGCGAGATCTTCTCCTTGCTGTCGCGCGGCCGGCCCACGCCATGCCGCGGCGGTGTCCGTGGCGGGTCGAGACCGGTCCGATGCCAGCGTAGGCAGCCAAGGGGGATCACGAAAGGGGGCTACCCCCCAGTGTGGCCCGCCGAGCGCGATTGGGCCCGTCCGCGTCGACGCTGAGAGGGCGTCCCGCGGACTGGCCGTCCCCCACGGCCGGACGGTGGCGTCTCTGGAGTTGGGCCCCCGCGGCGCCGCGACAGGGCTGCCGCGCGGGGCGGCACCGCAGGGGGCATCGATCGTCGCGGGACGAGAGCGGATCGCGACCACCCCTGTTTGAGACGACCGTGCGCGCTCGGGGGACGGACTGTGTGACCGGCGGCGGCCTCAACCGGTCTGGTCGCGACGCGTGCCGGTGCGGTGGACCACCCGGGCCTCAGATAGGGATCAACGCACCGACGACTGGCGAGGACGGCCGACTCTGTCATTGGGCGGAGGACCCCGCGCGTGCTGGTACGCGCGCGGTGCCATCGGGAATGACAGGGGCACCGGGACAGGGAAGACGAACGCCCTGGCACGGGTGGACGCGAGCGCCTCGATTCGGAACGCGAGGGTCGGCGATCGGCGGCTCGCTGGGCGCTAGGGGCAGATCTCGTAGAGGCTGTTGAAGAGGTTGTCCATCGGGACGCGGCGCACCTCGCCGAAGCCGGCCTCGGCGCAGAGGGCGCGGAGGCGCGACTCGGGCAGGCCGAGCGTGCCGAGCCCGGCGCCCCCCGCCGCGAGCGAGGTGGTCATGCAGTAGAGGAGGCTGGCGCCGTAGAGCCAGGTCCCGATCGGCCCCGCGTTGTCGTCGGGCGACTCTCCGGCGTTGACGTCGAGGCAGACGTAGATCCCGCCGGGGCGCAGGGCGGCGCGGATCGCGCGCAGCAGCGCGAGCGGGTCGGCGGCGTCGTGGACGACGTCGAACGTCGTGATCACGTCGAAGGACTCCGGCAGCCCGCGCGCCGCGTCCAGCACCTCGAACCGCGCCCGATCGACCACCCCCGCCATCTCGGCATTGGCGGTGGCCGCCGCGACCGTCGGCGGGAAGACGTCGTACCCCACGTAGGTGCCGCGGGGAAAGGCCTGGGCAAGCTTAACCAGCGCCCGCCCGCGCCCGCAGCCGAGGTCGGCGACCCGCGCGCCCCGCTCAAGCCTGGCGCGGACGTCGGGCATCCGCGGCAGCCACTCCTGGAGGAGCTGGTGCTCGAACCAGACGGTCGAGAGCCGGTCCAGCCCGTCCCACTCCTCCGCCAGGTAGGCCGCCTGGGGGACGCCGCCGCCCGCCCGGAAGGCCTCGATCACCCGGTCGAGGACCGCGATCTCGGCCGGCAGCTTCTGGTAGAGGCCGCCGAGGAAGCGCGACCCGCCCTCGTCCGCGAGCGCGGGCGCGTGCTCCGGGGGGAGGGCGTAGCGGTCGCCCTTCGGATCGCGCTCCAGGTAGCCGGCGGCCGCCAGGCCGTGGAGCCACTCCCGCAGGTAGCGCTCGGCGAGGCCGGTCCGCGCGGCCAGCTCGTCGCTGGTGGCGGGGCCGCGGGCGGCGAGGTCCTTGAAGAGGCCGAGACGGTCACCGACGGTCACCATCGCCGTCGCGTAGGTTCCGGCGATGTCGCGGACCAGCCGATCGGCGAACGCGTCCCGCTTGGCCTCGTCGAGTTTGGGCGCCGCCCCCATGCGATCCGCTCCCGCCACTCCCGTCCGCCTGCGCCAGGCAGCCCCACGGCCGCGACGCCGGTCCGCCGCCGGTCGCGTTCGGGCGTGGAGCCGGGCGATCCCGGTGGGCATTGTTGCATCTCGACGCAGAGTCGGACGTGCCGCCGTGGCGACCGCGCTAGCTCGCCGGGGACAGCCGTCCGTCGAGGCGGGTCGCGAGGGGGCCGATGGCGCGGAAGAGCAGCGGGTTGAGGGTGATCGAGATCAGCGCCGCCGCGAGGATTAGGTTGCGCCCCGCTTCGGGGAGGAGGTCGAGCGAGCGGCCGACATCGGCCAGGATGAAGGAGAACTCTCCGACCTGGGAGAGTCCGGCCGCCACCGTGAGCCCGGTCCGGGTCGGGCCGCCGAGGGCGCGCACGATCAGGATCGCGGCCACCGCCTTCCCGACCATGACGACGGCCAGCACCGCGAGCAGCCGGCCGACCTCGTCGACGAGGAACATGGGGTCGATCAGCATCCCGACCGAGACGAAGAAGAGCACCGCGAAGGCCTCCCTGAGCGGCAGCGCCTCTTCCGCCGCCCGGTGGCTCTGCTCCGACTCGTTGACGACCACGCCGGCCAGGAACGCGCCGAGGGCGAAGGACGCGCCGAAGAGTTCGGCCGCGCCGTAGGCGATGCCGAGTGCCGTGGCGAGGGTGGCAAGGATGAACAGCTCCCGCGAGCCCGTCTGCTCCACCCGCGCCAGGAGCCACGGGATGACCCGGACGCCGACGATGAGCATCAGCAGGACGAAGAGCGCGACCTTGCCCAGCGTCAGCGCCAGCGCGCCCGCCAGGCCCAGCCCCGCGTCGCTCCCCCCGTCGGTCGCCCGGCCCCCCAGTGGCTCGGCGAGGGCCGGCAGCAGGACCAGGGCGACGACCATGATCAGGTCCTCGACCACCAGCCAGCCCACCGCCACGCGGCCGGCCGGGCCGTCGAGCTTGCCGTAGAGGGTCAGGGCCCGGAGCAGCACGACGGTGCTCGCCACCGACAGGGCCAGCCCCAGCACGATGCCGCCGCCGAAGCCCCACCCCCACCACCAGCCCAGACCGGTGCCGAGCGTGGTGGCGATCGCCACCTGCCCCACGGCGCCGGGCAGGGCCAGACCGCGCACCGCGACGAGGTCGCCGATGGAGAAGTGGATGCCGACCCCGAACATGAGGAGGATCACGCCGATCTCGGCGAGTTGGGGTGCGATCTCGATGTCGGCGACGAAGCCCGGCGTGAAGGGCCCCACGGCCATGCCCGCGAGCAGGTAACCGACGATCAGCGGCAGACGGAGGCGCTGCGCGATCAGCCCGGCGACGAAGGCGGCCGACAGGCCGACGGCGATGGTGGCGATCAGTCCCGTCTCGTGCGGCATGCCGTGTCTCCCTCCGACGCCCCGGCGGGTGCCCCGGCGGGCGCCCCGGCGGGTGCCACGGCGAGTTGACGCCCCCGGTGGCCGCAGGATCGCTGCCCGATGCCGGTCGCGGGAGGCCGGTCGGGGCACGGGCGCCAGAACGGCGGCCCCGAGTCCCACGGCGGTGGGGGCGACGGGCAGCCGAACCATCCGACCCGTCGTCCGGGTGCTCCCGTGGCGTCGCGTTCGTGGGACCCCCGGTATCCGCTCTGGTGCGGGTGAGCGCGGACAATACATGGGGCACGGTGACGTGCCCGTCGTCGGACGGCCCGGCGGGCGGTACCGACGTCCCGTCCCGGTCCGTCCCGGTCCGTCCCGACGGCGGTGAGCCTTCGCGCGTCCGCCGCCCGGGCCGGTCGGCGCGATCCTCGCCGCACCCGGGAGGTGACCGTTCGGCGGCGGCGCCACGGTCGGTGGGGGCCGGAATGGGCCTCGGTGGGGAGCGGCATGCGAGTCGGATTCGAGATCCTGTTCGTCCTCGCGCTGATCATCGCCAACGGCCTCTTCTCGCTGTCGGAGACCGCGGTGGTGTCGTCGCGGCGTGCCCGCCTCAAGCAGCGGGCCGACGGGGGCGACGAGGCGGCGCAGCGGGCCCTGGCGCTCGCGGACGACCCGAACGTCTTCCTGGCCACGGTCCAGGTCGGGATCACCCTGATCGGGATCCTCTCGGGCGCGCTCGGGGGCGCCGCCGTCGCCGAGTCGTTCGCCGTGCCGCTCCGCTCGGTGCCCGGGGTAGGGGCCTACGCCGACACGGTCGCGCTGGTCATCGTCGTCCTCGTGATCACCTACCTCTCGCTCGTGGTCGGCGAGCTGGTGCCCAAGCGGATCGCGCTCAACAACCCCGAGGGCGTCGCCGCGCGGGTGTCGGGCCCCATGCGGCGGCTGTCCCGGGCCGCGTCCCCGGTGGTTCGTCTCCTCGGCGTCTCGACCGACGCCGCGCTGCGCGTGCTTGGATTCCGCGAGAGCGGAGCGCCGCCGGTGACCGAGGAGGAGGTCGGGGTCCTGCTCGAGCAAGGGGCCCGGGCGGGCGTGTTCGACCCCGCGGAGCGGACCCTGGTCCAGGGGGTGTTCGAGCTCGCCGACGACCGGGTCGCGGCCCTGATGACGCCTCGGCCCGACATCGTCTGGCTGGACCTCGACGACCCGCCCGACGTGCACCGGCGCACGATCGCGGGGAGCGTCTTCTCCCGCTTCCCGGTCGCGCGGGGCGACCTCGACCACGTGCTGGGGTTCGTGCGGGCGAAGGACCTCGTCGCCGACGCCCTCTCCGGGCGGGCGGTCGCCCTGGGAGACCACCTGAGGCAGCCGCCGGTGGTGCCCGAGAGCATGTCGGCGCTGCGCCTGCTCGACCGGTTCCGGGACGTCGGGGAGCACCTGGCGCTGGTGGTGGACGAGTACGGCGGCACCGCCGGCCTGGTCACGCTCCAGGACGTGCTTGAGGCGCTCGTCGGTGGGATGCCGTCGGCCGGGGAGCCCGTCGACGCCGTGGTGCGTCGCGCCGACGGCTCGTGGCTGCTGGGCGGGTCGCTGCCGGCCGACCGCCTGGCCGACGTCCTCGACGCCGAGCCGCCGCCACGGGACGAGGCGCGCGACTACCAGACGCTCGGTGGCTTCGTCACTGCCCGCCTCGGGCGCATCCCGGTCGCCGGCGACGGCTTCGCGTGGGGTTCGTGGCGCTTCGAGGTGGTCGACATGGACGGGCACCGGGTCGACAAGGTGCTGGCCACGCTGGCACCGGCGCCGCGTGGCGGCGGGCGCCCCGATCCCGACGGGGTGAAGTGACGCGGAGTCCTCCGCCTCGGCGCCGGGCGAGGTCGTTGCCGTTCCCCGATCGGCCGCGCACTGTCCCTGGTCTCGGTAGGCGCGTCGACGCCGTGATGGCACGGGGGCTGCATCCGTGGATCTCCACCCGACCCTGGGCGTGGTGGTCGGTCCTGTGCTCACCGCGAGGTCCGGGCGACGGCCGGCCCGGCCGGGCACCACCCGTCGTCCCTGGGCACCGGCAGACCCGACCGCTCGTGCCCCGATGGCGGCGGCGATCGGGGGGCGGTTGTCCGCGCGTGCCGCCCCTCGCCCGTCGGGCGACGAACTCATGGAGAGGCCTGCGATGATGGCGACACCACCGACGCGGCGTGAACCCGAGCACGAGGACGCGGAGCGGATCGCCCGCGGGCTGGGTTGGTTCAGCTACGGCCTGGGCCTGGTCCAGATCGGCCTTCCTGGGGCGCTCTCCCGGATCATCGGGGTTCCCGACACCGGACGGAGCCGGGCCCTCCAACGGGCGGTCGGGCTGCGCGAGGTCTCCGCCGGCACCGGCATCTTCGCGCGCCCGCGGGCCGCCGAGTGGCTGTGGGCGCGGGTGGCCGGCGACGTGATGGACCTCGGCCTCCTTGGCGCCGCCCTCACCTCGCCCCGCGCGCGGAAGGGCCAAATCGCTGGGGCCTCCGCCGCGGTGGTCGGACTGGCCGTGCTCGACGTCTACAGCGCCCGCAAGCTCTCCGCGCGAGGCGGAGGCGTGCCCGTGGAGCGGGCGATCACCATCCACCGCTCGCCCGAAGACGTCTACGGGTTCTGGCGCGACTTCGCGAACCTGCCCCGCTTCATGGGCCACCTTGAGTCGGTCGAGGAGACGGGCGACCGCCGTTCCCACTGGACCGCGAAGGCGCCGGCAGGCCGAAGCGTGTCGTGGGACGCCGAGGTCGTCGAGGACCGGCCCAACGAGGTGATCGCCTGGCGCTCGCTCGACGGCGCGGACGTGGACAACGCAGGGACGGTGCGCTTCACCCCGGCGCCCGGCGGCCGGGGCACGGAGGTCCACGTCTCGCTGCGCTACGACCCGCCGGCCGGCGGGCTCGGGGCGGCGGTCGCGAAGCTCTTCGGCGAAGAGCCGGCGCGGCAAGTGCGCGACGACCTCTTCCGCCTCAAGCAGGTGCTCGAGACGGGCGAGGTGGTCCGGTCGGAGGGGAGCCCCGACGGCCCCCGTCTCCGCCAGCGCCCCGCGCAGCCGATGGGCTCCGCCGACGGCGCCTGAGCCGGCACCGCGACGCGACACGGGGCCGTCGGGCCCGCCTAGCGCCGAGAGGGAGAACGCGATGAAGGCCACGTGCTTTATGGGCCGGAACACGGTGCGGGTGGAAGAGGTGCCCGACCCACAGATCCTGAACGCCCGCGACGCGATCGTGAAGATCACCTCGACGGCGATCTGCGGGTCGGACCTCCACCTCGTCGACGGCTACGTCCCGAGCATGGTCCGGGGCGACATCCTCGGCCACGAGTTCATGGGCGAGATAGTCGAGGTCGGCAAGGGGGTCGGGAACCTGAAGGTCGGCGACCGGGTGGTCGTCCCGTTCCCGATCGCCTGCGGGGCCTGCAACGCCTGCCGCGCGGAGGCGTACTCGCTCTGCGAGAACTCGAATCCCAACTCGGGGATGGCCGAGAAGCTGTGGGGGCACTCGACCGCCGGCATCTTCGGCTACTCCCACCTCACCGGCGGCTATGCCGGCGGGCAGGCCGAGTACGCGCGCGTGCCCTTCGCCGATGTCGGCCCGCTGAAGGTGCCGGAGGGCCTCACCGACGAGCAGGTGCTGTTCCTCTCCGACATCCTCCCGACGGGCTACATGGGCGCGGAGATGTGCGACATCCGGCCGGGCGATGTCGTCGCCGTCTGGGGCTGCGGCGCGGTCGGCCAGTTCGCGATCGTCAGCGCCTTCCTGCTCGGGGCCGAGCGCGTGATCGCGATCGACCGCTTCCCCTACCGGCTGCAGATGGCGCGCGAGAAGGCCGGCGCGGAGACGATCGACTACTCGCAGGCCGACGTGCTCGACACGCTGAAGGAGATGACCGGCGGGCGCGGGCCGGACGCGTGCATCGACGCGGTCGGCCTGGAGGCGCACGGGCACGGCCCCGCCTACCTCTACGACCGCGTCACGCACGCGGCGAAGCTGCAGACGGACCGGCCGACCGCCCTGCGCCAGGCGATCATGGCCTGCCGCAGCGGTGGCACCGTCTCGGTGATCGGCGTCTACGGGGGCTTCGTCGACAAGTTCCCGATGGGCTCGGTGATGAACCGGTCGCTGACGATCAGGGCCGGGCAGACGCACGTCCACCGGTACCTTCAGCCGCTGCTCGAGCGGATCCAGAACGGGGAGATCGACCCCACGTTCGTGATCACGCACCGGATGAAGCTGGCCGACGCGGCGAAGGGGTACGAGATCTTCAAGCACAAGCAGGACAACTGCGAGAAGGTCGTCCTGACCCCGTAGTCGCGAGCCGCGGGGCCGGCCCCACGCGGAGCGGAAGGCGGCGGACCTGCGGCGATGCCCGCGGCCGCCGGGCCTGGCGGGGCGGTCACGCGGCGGGCCGCCGCGTTACCCCTCGCGCTGACCCCGGTCCCGGGGACCGTCGGTGCGTTCCGCTGGCTCACCCGCGGCATTGATGGCGTCGATCGGACACGCGACCGCCGAGTCGGCCGGTCAGGTGAAGCCGACGGCCCCGCCGCCCAACCGCGCCGTGAAGGCCACGCCGGCGACCTCGGCACCGAGGTCGCCGGCGACCGCGCCCACCACGGCGTCTCGGAACTCCGCCGTGGGCGGGGGGTCGGTGGGCTCGGCGACCACGGCGACGGTGGCCCCGGCCGCGTCGAGGACGTGCGCCGCCTCCCGCCCCGTAGGCGGCCCGTAGGCCGCCAGGATAATCCGCCTCACGGGCCGCCTCCCCCTGAGCGCCGTCCGCCGCGGACCGCATCCCCAGGGGAGAGTATGGGGCCACGCCTCGTTCCCAGCGCGCGGGCGCGGCCGTCGTCGCCTGACCGGCAACGGCGAGGGCGGTGCAGCTGCTCCACCGCCCTCGCCGCGGGTGTCGTCGGTCGGTGGTCGACGCCGACCCGCGTCGCTAGGCGCGCCGCAGGGCCTTCATCGCCGTCGTCGGGAAATCGGTGGTGATGTGGTCCACGCCCCAGTCGAGCAGCGTCCGGACCTCGTCCGCTGTGTTGCCGAGCCAGCCGGTGACGCGCAACCCCGCGGCGTGGGCGGCGCGGACCATCTCGGCCGAGCCGCTGCGGAGCGGCATGCTGACCTCGGTGCAGGAGAGCTTCAGGGCGGTGTCGATGAAGCTGGGGGAGTCAAAGGCGCCGATCAGGCCGCGCGGCACGTCCGGCGCCACCTCCGCCATCATCTCCAGCACGACCGGGTCGAACGACGAGACGGTCACCCGGCCCTGGAGACCGTAGCGCTCGATCAGCGGCGGGATCTGGACACAGATCCGCCGCAGCCGCTCCGGGGTGTCCGTCTTGATCTCCAGTTCCCAGCGCGCCACGTCCGGGGTGCCCTCAAGGACCTCGGCGAGCGTGGGGACCCCGACGGGGGTCGGCCAGTCCTGGTGCTCGGCCCGGGCGTCGAGCTGTGCCAGCTTGGCCGCCTCGAACGCCGATACCGGCCCGCTGCCGGCCGTGGTCCGGTCGGTCGTCGGGTCGTGCATGACCACGAGCTGGTCGTCAGCCGAGAGCCGGACGTCGAGCTCGAACGCGTCGATACCAAGGTTCCTCGCGTAGCGAAACCCCGCCACGGTGTTCTCCGGGGCTTCACCCTTCGCGCCGCGGTGCCCAAAGATGATCACGAGTCTCCCTCTCCCATCGCGATCGAGGACCGGAGCACCCTGGGTTCGCCCCAGTCGTGTTCCGGCGGTGCCAGGCGTGCTCCCCGGAGGAGACACAGCGGTCCCTCGACCATGGTGTCGCCTGGTGTACTTCTGTCGGTTATGCCTGTGCTAAGTCCGTGATAAGCAATCTTGTAGATGATTGGGTGGGTACTGAACGATGTATAATGTCTCCTTTGGCGCATCGTCGGTTGGCGTGTCGGTCTCCCCGCCATGGTCGCCGCCGGGCGATGGCGCCTCGGGCTGGCGACCCGGCCGCCACCGCGCGCCTCGACCGCGCCCGATCGGCTCGCAGGGCCACCCGGCGGGTACGTCCCGCGAGGCGGCGGGGCGAGCCCACCGGCTCCCGCCCCGGTGCGAGGCGCTCCCGGCGCCCTCGGAGATTGGAAGGGGCTCGGTCGATGAGCGTCGCCCCGTCGTCCGCCGTTGCCGTCCACCGTTGTCCACCGTCCTCGGCCGGGACGGGCAGACGCCGCGAGCGATCTAGGCGCGCGACGGTGCTGTCCGTGGGCCCGGCCCCTCCCGGCGCGTCCCACGCCGGCCGGATCGTTGCGCTCAATGAGCAGGAGCGCCCGAGCCCCCCGGGTGATATCTCGACGGAGGGGCGGCCTCCCCGTAGGGGCTGGCGTCGGGTCGCCACCGCGGCGCTGCCCGCCCCGGCCCGCGCCGGCCAGCCGTCGGTCCCGGACGACGGACGCGCGGCTGGTCGGAGGTGGACCTGTTCCCCTGGACCGCCGGTCCGCGGCGACGCACCGCGCCGATCACCGGGCCGCCACCCGGGGTCCACGCGGGGCCGGTTCTGCTCTGCCAAACACAGAAATGCCGCCGGCATTGCCGGCGGCATCCGCCTCGGTCGCTGGTCGGTTCGCGTCGTCGCCTGCGCGATCGTCGCCGCCTGGCTCTTGGTCGACCCGTCGGAGCCACGCGATCGGGCAGTGTTGCCCGACCCGCGGTCCGATGCCCGCTGGACCATCGCCGTCGTCCCGATCCCTTCCGTGCGCGGTCACCGTGACCGCTTCCTGTGTCGCTCCTCGGAGGAACGACCTCGGTGCAGGAGTTCGGGGTCTGCTCGACCGGTGGCACGTTTGACGTCATGGGCACTACGGGTGGGAGCGCGACGCTGCACCCCCGGTTCTGCCGTAGTCCTCGAGACCCCTCTTCCCCTGTCGTGTCCCAGGTACGCATTATCGCACTATTCCTTCCTGATGGGAAGAAGGTGCCATGCTGTTCGGATGCTTGTCGGATGCCATCCAGGCCTCATCGGGCCGCTATACCTGCTCAGAGCGACCCAGCGGTAGTCTCTGCCACAATAATCCAGCCGTGGAGCGAATGTTTGTCTTTGGCCATCGCATGGCCTGCCCCGGTTCTCGTGTTCGAGTTTTCTACGGCTTCCAGAGCGTCTTCTCCTTTATGTGCCCCGTGGGGGAAGACACCGCCGGCACCGGCCGACCCCAG
>CADCWG010000007.1 GCA_902806335.1 uncultured Thermomicrobiales bacterium
CGACGGCCGGCGGGCCTGGGAGCTGGCCGCCGGGCGGGGCGGGGGCGACGACAGGACGGTCCGCGCCCGCCCGCCCGAGGAGGTGGTCGACGAGGCGCTGGAGCTGCCGGCGCCGGTGACGAGCCGGGAGGCGCTGCTGGTCGGCCTCGCCCACCTGGCGCGGCGCGCCTTCGCGCGGCCGGAGCTGCGGGGTCGGCACGCGCGCCAGGTCCGGCTCCGCGTCCTGATCGAGGGCGGGCGATCGTGGGAGAAGGCGGCGACGCTGAAGGAGCCGGTCGGCTGGCGGCGGCTGGTGGCGGCGCTCGCCGACCGCCTCGAGGCCGTCGAGCTGCCCGGCGCGGCCGAGGCGCTGACGCTCCACCTGGCCGGGCTGACCGCGCCGATCGCCCCGCAGGCCGCCCTCCCCGGCTTCCTGCCGCGCCGACCGCTCCCGCTCGTCGAGGCCGTCCGCCAGCTCAAGCGGCGCTACGGCGCGTCGCCGATCTACCGCGTCGCGGAGGTGGAGCCATGGTCGCGGATCCCCGAGCGCCGGCACGCCCTGGTCAGCTACGACCCCTGAACCGCCCCCGGCCGGTGGAAGCCGTCGGGCGGGGGCCGGACGGCGCCCCGACCTGGCTGGTCGAGGGGGGACGGCGGCGGCGGGTCGGCACGGTGGAGGACACGTGGTGGGTCGAGGACGAGTGGTGGCGGCGGCCGGTCAGCCGACGCTACTACCGGCTGGCGCTGGCCGACGGCGGGGCGCGGACGGTCTACCACGACCTCGCCGACGACGCCTGGTACGCGCAGCCCTACTGACGCGGCGGCCGGCAGCGCGGCGGGTCGCGCGGCGGGCCGCGCGGCGGTGACGCCCGGGGCACGGTGGTGGCTCGATCCGCCCAGAGCTGGCCTCTGGGGCGGGCGTGGCGCCGACGCTGGGCGAGCGGGGACCGATGGCGGCCGGCCGCCGGTGATCACGGGGGGCTCGCCTGACCCGATCACGCCGCGGTGGGTCGACGGTGGGCAGAGGCGCGCGCGTGGCGGGTCGTGCGTCGCGCGCCGCGCGGTGTCCGGATCCGCCGCGGGATCGCCCTCGCGGTCGGGTGGCCGTCCCGGCCCAGCCCCCGACGCGGCGTGACCACGCCCGAGTACGCCGAGCTGCACCTCCACACCGCCTTCTCGTTCCTCGACGGCGCCTCGCTGCCCGAGGAACTGGTCGGGCGGGCGGCCGACCTCGGCTACCGGTGGCTCGCGATCACCGACCACGACGGGCTGCACGGGGCGATGGAGTTCGCCGGGGCCGCCGCCGCCGCCGGGATCGCCCCGATCACGGGGGCGGAGCTGACCCTCGCCGACGGCGCCCACCTGACCCTGCTCGCCGAGAGCGCGGAAGGCTACGCCAACCTCTGCCGCCTGATCACCGCCGCCCACCACGGGACGGCACCCGCGGCAGGTGCCGCGGCCGACCTGCCGTGGGGTCCGCCCGCCGGGCCGCTGGCGACGGCGCTGGCGGCGGTCTGGGACGAGGGCGAGCCGCCGGTCGCCGCCTCGGGTCTGCCCCCGGACCGTGCCCCACGCCTCGACCCGGGGCTGCTGCCGGCCCATGCCGCCGGCCTGACGCTCCTGACCGGCTGCCGGCAGGGGCACCTGGCGCGGCTCGTCGACACCGGGCAGCTGCCGGCCGCCGAAGCCCTGCTGCGGCGCTACGCGGAGTGGTTCGGCGCCGACCGCGTCGTCGTCGAGCTGCAGCAGAACCTGGCCCACGGCGACACGGTTCGCGTCGCCCGGCTGGTCGCCCTCGCCGAGCGGGTCGGGCTGCCCTACGCCGCGACCGGCAACGTCCACTACCACCACCGCGAGCGCCACCGGCTCCAGGACGTGCTGGTCGCGATCCGCCACCGGTCGACCCTCGACGCCAGCCACCGCGTCCGCCGCCCGAACGCCGAGTTCGCGCTGCGCTCCGCCGCCGAGGTGGCGGAGCGCTTTCGCCGCTACCCCCGCGCGCTGCGGACGACGCTCGAGGTCGCCGAGCGCTGCGGGGCGTTCAGCCTCGCCCGCGACCTCTCCTACCGCTTCCCGGACTACCCCTGCCCACCCGGCCAGACGCCGGACGACGTCCTCGCCGCGCTCTGCGCGACGAAGCTCGCCGAGCGGTACCCGGACGGCGGCGAGGACGGCAAGGGCGGCGAGGGCACGGGCGATCGGGTGGGCCGAGACGGGGGCCGGTGGCGCGCCGAGGACCTGCGCTCGTTCCGCCCGATCGCGGGGGGAGACGGGAGTGGGGCGCCCCCCGCCCGGCCGGGCGCGGTGGTGGGGACTCGGGGGACGGTGGTGGTCGGGGCCGACGGGGCGGTCCCCGCCGCGGGAGCGGTGAGGCCGTCGCTCGGCCGGGTCGTGAGCCGGGAGGAGGCCGCGGCCCGGGTCGCGGAGGAGCTGGCGCTGATCCGGCGCCACGGGCTGGCCGGCTTCTTCCTGCTCCACCGCGACCTGCTCGAGCTGGCGCGGGAGGTCGCCGCCGAGATCCGCGGCACCGAAGGGGGCCGCGCCGTCGGCGCGCTCCCGCCGGGGCGCGGGCGCGGCTCGTCGGTCAGCTCGATCGTCTGCTACCTGATCGGTCTCTCCCCGGTCGACCCGCTGCTCCACAACCTCTCCCTGGGGCGGTTCCTCAACGAAGATCTGCCGTCGGTGCCGGACATCGACCTCGATTTCCCGCGTGAGATCCGCGAGCAGCTGATCGAGCGCGTCCAGGCGAAGTACCCCGGCCGCGCCGCGCTGGTCTGCGCCTTCCCGACCTACCGGCTCCGCTCGGCGGTGCGCGACGTCGGCAAGGCGCTCGGCCTGCCGGCCGCCGACCTGGACCGGATCGCCCGCCTGAGCGAGCCGCGCTCGGCGAAGGAGCTGGCGGCGGAGCTGGCGCGCCTGCCCGAGTACGCCGCCCGGATGGGCACGCCGCCCTGGTGCCACCTGGTCGAGCTCGCCGCCCAGCTCGCCGGCTTCCCCCGCCACGTCTCCCAGCACGTCGGCGGCATGATCGTCGCCTCCCGCCCGCTGACCGAGTGCGTCCCCCTCCAGCCGGCGGCGATGGCGGGGCGGACGCTCTGCCAGTGGGACAAGGACTCCTGCGACGACGCCCGCTTCGTCAAGATCGACTTCCTCGCGCTCGGCATGCTCTCCCTGGTCGAGGAGTGCCTGGGGCTGATCGCCCGCCGCCGGGAGCCGGTCGACCTGAGCCGGATCGACTTCGCCGACCGGCGGGTCTACGCGATGGTCGGCCGCGGCGACACCATCGGCGTCTTCCAGATCGAGAGCCGCGCCCAGATCCAGATGCTGCTGCGGACGCGGCCGGAGAAGCTCGAAGACCTGATCGTCCAGGTGGCGATCGTCCGCCCCGGGCCGATCGTCGGCGGCGCGGTCACCCCCTACGTCCAGCGCCGCGAGCAGCCGAACTACCGCCCGGCCTACGACCACCCCTTCCTTGAGCCGATCCTGCGCGAGACGCTGGGGGTGGTCCTCTACCAGGAGCAGGTGATCGACGTGGCGATGGCCCTCTCCGGCTTCACCGCCGGCCAGGCCGACCAGCTGCGGCGGGCGATGACCCGCAAGCGCTCCCACGAGGCGATGACCCGGCTCTGGAAGGAGTTCCGGGAGGGGGCCGACAAGCGCGGGGTGACGCTCGAGACGGCCAAGACGGTCTTCCGCAAGCTGCTCGGCTTCGCCCAGTACGGCTTCCCGAAGAGCCACGCCGCCTCGTTCGGCGTGCTGGCCTACCAGTCCTGCTGGCTCAAGCACTACTACCCGGCGGAGTTCACCTGCGCGCTGCTCAACAACCAGCCGATGGGGTTCTACCCGCCCCACGTCCTCACTAACGACGCCAAGCGGCACGGCCTGCGGGTGCTCCCGCCCGACGTCAACGCGAGCGGCGCCCGCTGCGCCGTCGAGGGGGGCAACGGAGTCCGGATCGGTCTCGCCTACGTCGACGGCCTCGGCGAGGAGGCGGTGGCGCGGATCGCGGCCGAGCGGGCCGCCCACGGCGCCTACCGTTCCCTGGCCGACTTCGTCCGCCGGGTCCCACTCCGGTCGGAGGCCGCCGAGAGCCTGGCGATGGTCGGCGCCTTCGACGGCTTCGGCCTCGGCCGCCGCGAGGCCCTCTGGCAGCTCGGGCTCTTCCTCCCGACCCGCGGCTTCGGGCCGCGGCGGGCCGCCAGGGCGGCCGGCGGGCACGACGGCGCGGGGCGACCGGGCACGCCCGGGAAGGACGCGGGGCGGCAACTGGCGCTGGCGCTGCCGGTCGAGCAGGACCTGGTCGGGGTCGCGCTGCCGCCGATGCCGGCCTGGGAGCGGATGGCGGCCGACTACGCGGGGCTCGGCCTCTCGCCCCGCTGGCACCCGCTCGCCCTGCTGCGCGAGCGCCTGCGGGCGGTCGGCGGCTACGCGACGACGACCGACCTCGGCCGGCTGCCGGACGGCCGGTTCGTCCGCGTCGCCGGGCTGGTGGTCTGCCGGCAGCGGCCGGGCACGGCCAAGGGGATCACGTTCCTGCTGCTGGAGGACGAGCGGGGGCTGGTCAACGTCATCGTATACCCCGACCTCTACGAGGCCGAGCGGCCGCTGGTGCGCGGCGAGCCCTTCCTGGTGGTGGAGGGGCGGCTGCAGCGGCGGGACAGGACGATCAACCTGATCGCCCACCGGCTGCGGCGCCTGGACGGTGCCCAGGAGACCGTCGCCGCGGCCACCGATCCCGCCCCGGCCCGGTCTACCCCCGCCCGCGCCACCCTTCGGGCTGGCGACCCGGCGACCGACGCCGAGGCGGCGACGCTGGCCGCCGAGCTCCGCGCCCTCGCCCCGACGTCCCACGACTATCGCTAGGACGGGGGGCGAGGGGACCTCCCGCCACGGGCCTATACTGACCATATCGGTCGGTATAGTTGGCGGCGAGGCGAGGAGGCGAGCGATGCAGCGGACGGTCAGCGCGCAGGCGGCGCGGCAGCGCCTCGGCGAACTGCTCGAAGGGGTCTACTACCGCGGCGACGAGGTCGTGATCGAGCGGGCCGGCAAGCCGATGGGGGTCGTCATCCCCGTCGAGCGCTACGCCCGGATCGCCGCCGACCGCGAGCAGGCCCGGGATCGCTTCCTAGCCGGTATCGACGAACTTCGGTCAGACAGGACCGGTGAGGACCTTACCGACGACGAGGCGATGCGCATCGCCCTCGAAGAGATCCATGCGGCGCGGGGCGAGCGGCGCGCAGAAGGGCCGACCACCACTCGCGACGGAGGATGAGGGGCGTTCTCGACACCAATGTCTACGTCAGTGCCCTCATCAAACCCGCGGGACTCGCCGGCCAGATCCTCGACCGGTGGCAAGCGGGACAGTTCGAGATCGTCCTCGCGGAGGCGATCCTTGTCGAACTCCACGATGTTCGATCGCGGCTCCGGCGGCGCCAAGCGGTCGTGCGTTCCCCGGAGTGGATCGCCGCACTCTTGGTCGACCTGCGCCGGTCGGCGATCCTCGTCGAGCCGGAGCCGGTCCGGGCCGTTCCAGACGACCCCGACGACGACGTGATCGTCGGGGTCGCGCTCGCCGCGGGTGCGGACGCCATCATCACCGGCGACGCCCACCTCCTCGGCCTCCGGTCCTACCGCGGCATCCCGATCCTTACCCCGCGCGGCTTCCTCGAAGCCCTCCACGCCGGCGCCCTCGGGGCCGAAGCACGGGACGCGCGGCCCTGACAGGGACGCCCACCGCCCCACCTCGACCCGGCCCGGCGGGCACCGACGATGCCCGTCAGGACGGGCCGCCGAGGTGGTCCTGGAACCAGGCGCAGACGCGGGCGTAGAAGTCGTGGCGATGGGCGGGGGGACCGCCGCGCAGCATCAGGTGGCTGCCGCCGGGGTAGCGGGCGAACTCGACCTCGCAGCCGGCCTTCTTCAGCGCGACGAACATCTGCTCCCCCTGCCCGATCGGGCAGCGGTCGTCGGCCTCGCCGTGGACGATCAGCGTCGGGGTGGTCGTCCGGTGGGCGTAGAAGGACGGTGAGTGGGCGGCGAACCAATCGGGGTTCTCGTGCGCCGGGCCGCCCCACTGGAGGTCGCCGAAGATGTGGCCGATGTCGCTCGTGCCGTACATCGACTCGAGGTCGAAGCAGGGCGCGCCGCAGACCGCGGCCTTGAACCGGTCATCCTGGCCGATCGCCCAGGCGGTCATGTAGCCGCCGTAGCTGTAGCCGTAGATCCCCGTCCGCTCCCGGTCCGCGTAGGGGCGCTCGAGGACCGCATCGAGCACGGCCATCAGGTCGAGGTAGTCCTCCCCACCCCAGTCGTGGATCACCTGCTGGGTGAAGTGGCGTCCGTAGGAGGCCGAGCCACGGGGGTTGCTGTAGACGACCAGGAAGCCGTTGGTCGCCAGGATCTGTTGGGTCGGCGCCAGCGAGTAGCCGTACTGCCCGTTCGGTCCGCCGTGGACGTCAAGCACCACCGGGTAGCGCTTGGCGGGGTCGAAGCCGGGCGGCTTGAGCAGCCACGCCTCGACGGTCAGGTCGCCGCGGCGAACGTCGAACCGTTCCCACTCCGCCGGCGGCGTCGACTCGAGCAGCGACGCGTGCTGCCGCGTCACCACCCGTCCCTCGCCCGCCTCGCGGTCGAAGACGAACACTTCTCCCGTCTCGCCCATGCTCGCCCGGCCCTGCACGACGTAGCGCCCGGCGCGGTCGACGCTCAGGCCGGCGTGGGTCGCCTGTTCGCCATAGACCGCCTCGGCGGCGCCGGTCTCGGCATCGACCTCCCAGAGGCCGCTCGCCCCGGCACGGATCGCGTGAAGCAGCGCCCGCCGGTCGTCGAGCCAGAACGGCTGCGACGGCCCCGAGATCGTCGGGAAGCCCGACTCCGGGAGGAACGGCAGATCGTCGGTCAGTCGCCGCGTCTCCCCGGTGGCCACCTCGTAGACGAAGAGATCGGTCTGCCAGGACTGGGTGGTGTCGCCCGCGAGCAGGATCCGGTCGCCACCCGGCGACCAGGACCAGACCCCGACCACCCCGTCTTCGGCGCCGACCATCGTCACCGCGCCGGTCGCGACATCGAGCAGCGCGAGCTGAGAGCACATCCCGTTGCGGTTGGGGACCCGGGCCGCGAGCGTCTTCCCGTCGGGAGACCACTGCGGCGCGTTGTGGTCGACGGCGTCCCTGGTCAGCATCCGTCGCTGGCCGCTCGCGACGTCGACGAGCCGGACCTGCAGCCGGGCGTCGCCGAGGTACCCCCGGTTGTCCTGCTTGTAGTCGAGGCGCCGGGTGACGCGGACCGGCGGCGGGGCACCCTCCGGTCGTCCCTCCTCCTCGGGGTCGTCCGGGTCGAAGAGGGCGGTGTAGGCGAGGGTGGCGCCGTCCGGCGACCAGGCCAGGTCGCCGATCGGGTGGCGGTGAGCCGTCAGGGGGCGGGCCTCGCCGCCGCCGAGGGGCAGCAACCAGATGCCGCTCTTGGCGCCCGGGTTGTCCGGCACCGGGCGGTCGGAGACGAACGCGATCGTCTCGCCGTCGGGCGACCAGCGGCCGCCGCCGTTGCGCCGGCCGCCCTGGGTGAGGCGCTGGGCGCCGCCGCCGTCGATCCCACATAGCCAGAGGTCGGTGGTGCCCTTGCCGGACTCCCGGTCGGTCGTGGCGACCGCATACAGGATCCGCGTCCCGTCGGGCGCCACCTGGGGGTCGGAGGCCGGGGTGAGGTCATAGACGAAGGTGTCGGGGGTCATCGGGGCAGCCACGCGCAATCCTCTCGGGTGCTGGGACTCGATGTCGCCGGGCCACGGTCGGCCGACGGTCGATCATGGGGGCACACGCGCGGTCGGTCAATCCACCGAGCACCGGAACGACATAATGACCTCGCCGTCTCGACAACGCCCCGACCGCTGTTCGTGATCTGGAGGGGGACCGATCGTGGTCCGGTCGTCTCCTGACATGCGGGCGGTGGTCTCCCACCCCGTCAGGCAAGCCCGGCCCGAGGCGACGGCACTGCCGACCGGAGCTGGCTATGTCGCCGATCCGCGGCCTACTGGCGGGGAATCCGCTCCGGTCGATCTCCCCCGTTCGGCACTGCCTACGGGATCCGGGTGATCGGTGGAGGGCGCGGGAGCACGGGGCGTGGGGATGGCCGGGCCCGTCCGGAGCCGAAACCGGAGGTCAGCGGCTCCCGGTCGAAGCCGGCCGGAACCAGCTCATACCGGATAGAAATGATCCCATTGGCTTGGCCCGGCGGGCTCTCACCCGGCTTTGGCCGGCTTGGTGCCTGAGCCCTGGGCTTGCCCTGGGCGGGCCCGACCGGCGGCGCGGCCCCGTGCCACGACCGAACAGCCCGATGCCGTATCAGGATCCACCGGACGACGCGCCGGCGGCCCCCCAGATTCCGTATCGCCCCGGGGCGGGACCGCGGCACGGCACCATCGCCGCTCGAGAGCTACCGCCCCTTCAGGGGGCGCGAAGAGGCCGGGGGTGTCGCCTTCCCTCCAAGCGTCGTCTGTGAGCGTGCCTCAGGGCTTCGGACAGCCTCCCTTCACGCCGGAAAACGCCGCCGTGCTTAGCCGAGCCGGCCGTGACGGCGCATTGCCACGCGGAGGCGGTCATGCGGGAGCGACCGGCCGGTGTTGCCGTCGCGGCCGGTCATGGTCTCGGCGGCGACCAGTGCGTTGAGGACCGCCTCGGCGGTCGCCTCGACGGTGGCCTGGAATAGGCCGTCCATCCGGCCGTCCGCGAGCCGGGTGGTCGTCAGGACCGCGGCGTCGGTTGACCTGGGGACGCGGTTCTCGGCCGCGTTGGAGAAGGCGAGGAGGAGGTCGCCCGACGAGTTGCGGGCGGTGGCGCCAATGCGTCCCAGACCGAGCATCCCGCGCCGGCAGAGCCGTCCGAGCTGGCGGTCGGAGAGCGGCGCGTCCGTGGCGATCACCACGATCACCGAGCCGTCCCCGGCCGGTCCGGTCCGTGGAGCCACAAGCTCGTCCACCAGTTCTCGGCCCACCGGCACCCCGTCGATCAGCAGGTCCTCCGGACGGCCGAAGTTCCCCTGCACCAGCACGCCGACGGTGTGCCGACGGTCGGCGACCACGACGGTCCGCGAGGCCGTGCCGATGCCGCCCTTGAAGCCGAAGAGCATCATCCCCGTGCCGCCGCCAACGTTGCCCTCGGCGACCGGTCCGTCCGACGCACCGTCCAACGCCGCCCAGACGTGCTCGGGGAGGACGTGCTGCCCGGCGGCGTCATTGAGGTAGCCGTCAAAGGTCTCGGCGACGACCGGCACGACGAAGTGGTCGGTGCCCAGCGCCGGTTCGCGGCGCGACAGCCAGTCGACGCAGGCGCGGTGGGCGACGCCGACGGAGAGGGTGTTCGTGATCAGGATCGGCGTCTCGAGCAGACCGTACTCGTCGACCTGGGAGCGGCCGGTGATCTCCCCGGCGCCGTTGAGGACGCCGATCGCGGCCGGCACCAGCGAGGCGAAAGCCGAGCCCTCGTGGGGGTGGATAGCGGTCACGCCGGTCCGCGCCGGTCCGTCACCGACCCGGAGCGGACCGTCGCCGTGGATCACCGTCGTGTGCCCAACCCGGACGCCGGCCACGTCCGTGATGGCATTGCAGTCGCCCGGCGGTAACGTCCCGAAGACGATCCCGAGGTCACGCAGGCGTGGTGTGCCTGCCTGGTCCGATCCCATGCGCTCCTCACTCGTGACCGACCTGAGTCTACCGGTTCGCCGTGCGGACGCCCGGCGGCCCGATCTCCCACTCGGTGATCTGCGACCGCATCGATCTAAGTGCATGTCGCGTGACCGCTCCCATCGACGCCCCGCCAGGGAACCACGCCGACAGGAGGCACCCGACCAGCATCCCACGCTCGCCCCACCAGCCGCGCGCGGGCGCATCGAGAACCGGCGGTGCACGTCGGCCGGGACATGGGCCGACACGGAGGGCGGACCGCGCCCGGGCGCGACCGGTCCCGGGCCGTGGATAGGACCGTCGGGACCCAGGCAGGCTAGGCGAGGATCTCGGGGTTGACGATGTGCTCGGGGCGTCGGCCGCGGAGCACGGCGAGCAGGTTGTCCGCGGCGACGGTCGCCATCCGGTCCCGGGTCGCCACCGTTGCCGAGGCGATGTGCGGCACCACCAGGGCATTGGGCAGGGCCAGGAGTGGGTGGTCGGCGGACAGCGGCTCCGGGTCCGTGACGTCGAGCGCCGCGCCGGCGATCGTCCCCTCCCGGAGTGCCTCGACCAGCGCGCCGGTGTCGACCACCGGTCCGCGGGCGGTGTTGATCAGCGTGGCGGTCGGCTTCATCAGCGCGAGTTCGTCCGCCCCGATCATCCCGGTGGTCTCGGGGCTGAGGTCGACGTGAAGGCTGACGAAGTCGGCCTCGCGGAGCAGGTCGTCGAGGTCCCGGTATTCGACGCCGAGCTCGTCGGCCACCGGGTCCTCGTGGCGCGCGGTGGCCAGGATCCGCATCCCGAACCCCCGCGCCCGCGCCGCCACCGCCTGCCCGATCCGGCCTAAGCCGACGATCCCGAGGGTCGCGCCGTGGATGTCCTGACCGAGCAGCAGGCGTGGGCCCCACGTCTGCCAGCGGCCGGCGCGGACGTAGTCGACGCCCTCCGGGATGCGGCGGGCCGACGCCATCAGCAGGGCAAAGGCGAGGTCGGCGGTGGTCTCGGTGAGGATGCCGGGTGTGTTGCAGACCGCAACCCCGCGCTCGGTCGCCGCCTCGACGTCGATGTTGTCGTAACCGACCGCGTAGTTACTGACGACGCGCAGCCCCGGGACGCGATCGAGGATCTCGGCGTCGATCTGGTCGGTGAGCAGGGTCAGGGCGCCGGCGCAGCCGGCCAGGAGCGCAACCAGTTCCTCGGGATCGGGCGGCAGGTCGTCCGCCCAGAGGCGAACATCGCCGATCTCAGGAGCGTCGTTCAAACGGTCGAGCCCGGCCTCCGGAATCGCTCGGGTCACCGCCACAGTCACGCCCGCCACTGCGCTCCCCCACCTGTCACTCTTACAGATCGCTCGCGGTCGAGCCGCCCCGTTGTTAGCATCACCGGTCCGAGCCGGCAACCGCCGACGTGGGCGGGGGCCGTCGGGGCTGCCCTATCCATCACCTCCCCGCGTCCCCGTGAGACGACGGCGAGGACAACACGCCGCCCAAGTCGAGGACGAACTCCGATGCCGGCTCTATCGAGGCGCCCCCGCCGGCCACCACGACGCGACCCGGTGGCTGCCGGGTCGCTGCTCGTGGGGCTCGTACTGGCTTGCGGCGGGCCGGCACTGATGGCGTCGGTGGAGCCGGCGCTGGCTGTGCTGCCGCTCGTGGCGGGGGTCGGCCTGACCCTGCTCGCCGTGGCGGACTGGCTCCCGCCGCACCGCCGGCACCAGGCCGCCGCGTTCCGCGGGCTCGGCCTCCTGCTCGCCGGAGGCGCGGGAGGGGCGAGCATCGTGGTCATCGCGACGCTCCTCCGCTGAGGCGGTCGTCGCAGTCCCCGGGCGACCGGATTGGTCGGGGGCCCGACCGTGATTAGTGTCGGCGCGTACCGCGACGTCCACCGCTCGTCGGCGCGCGTCCGTCGGTCCGCCCAACACGCACCGACCTGCTGGCACCGTCTGCCGCGGTAACGGGCGCCGACGAGACGGCACCCGCGGGCATGGCGGCTGCCTGCGCCACGCCGTGACCCGGCAGGTGGCCGACCGCACCGGACGCCGCAGCGTCCTTGATGTAGGTCGGACGCAGTTCGACCGGCGGATCGGTCTTCTTCGAGCGGCCGCGGAGGCGCAGGTTGAGCAACTCCACCATCACCGAGAAGCCCATCGCGAAGTAGATGTAACCCTTCTCGATGTGCTGGTGGAAACCCTCGGCGACCAGCGAGAAGCCGATCAACAGCAAGAAGCTGAGTGCCAGCATCTTGACGGTCGGGTGGTGGTTGACGAAGTTGCTGATCGGTCCGGCCGAGACGAGCATCACGCCGATGGCGATCACCACCGCGGCAATCATCACGCCGATCTCGTCGGCCAGCCCCACCGCGGTGATCACCGAATCGAGCGAGAAGACGATGTCCAGGAGCAGGATCTGGATGATCACGGACGCGAACGAGGCAGCCGCCTTGCCGCCGCTCCCGTGGCTCTCCTCGCCCTCGAGCTTCTCGTGAATCTCGTAGGTGGCCTTGGCGATCAGGAAGAGTCCGCCGCCGAGCAAGATCAGGTCGCGACCGGAGAGGCCCCGCCCAAAGATCTCAAAGAGCGGCTCTTCGAGGCCGATGATCCAGCTCAGCGAGAGCAGCAGCAGGACGCGGGTGCCCATCGCCAGGCCGAGACCCACGTTGCGGGCGCGTGCCTGCTGCTCCTCGGGGAGCTTCCCGGCCAGGATCGAGATGAAGATGATGTTGTCGATGCCAAGAACGATCTCGAGGGCGGTCAGCGTCAGCAGCGCCACCCAGATGTCGGGACTCGTCAGCCAGTCCATCGTTGCTCAGTATTCCCCCACGTCGCGGCACGGCACAGTTCGGATTGGCCCACGCAAGATGGCTACCAGTGCGGTGCCCG
>CADCWG010000008.1 GCA_902806335.1 uncultured Thermomicrobiales bacterium
ACCGGGCCCAGGTCGAGTCCGGCGACGGCGACCTGACCGCGGCCTACCTCTACGGCCGACCCTTCCCGCCGGCGCGGGTCGACGGCACGCTGCGCGACGGCGAGGTCTGCGTCGTCAACGGCATCGCGCTGCGGATCTACCACACGCCCGGCCACTCGCCGGGCAGCGTCTGCCTGTGGGGCGAGTTGCCCGGCATGCGGCTCCTGATCGCCGGCGACACGGTCTGGGGCGGGTACCACCCGCGCCTCCGCTCGGACCTCGAGGCCTGGCACGCCTCGCTGGCGCGGTTGGCCGGCCTGGAGATCGACGTGCTGACGGTCGGCCACGGCCGGCCCGGCGTCTTCTTCGACGGCGCGCGGCGGGTCAAGGAGGCCCGTGGCCAGCTCGGCCTCCTCTTCAACCCCTGGTTCAAGACGCTGGGAACATCCTTCCGGTACTAGCTACGGGCGCGGCCGCGGGCGGGGACGGCCCGCACCCCCTGGTCCCCGCTCGCAACGTTGGGAGGGGGGGCACGGCCGCGGCGGTCTACGGGAGGGAAGACGGGGGTGGGCGAGGCGGCGGGTCGGAGCCGCGCCGCGGGTTACGGCATGGGCCGGATTGGTCTGACCGCTATGGTAGAGTCCTGGGCTGGAGGGGCTGGGCGCCGAGGACGGCGCCCCGAGATCGACCAAGCCGCGGAGGAAATCGGACGATGACGTCGCGCAGGAACCGCTACGACTTTTCTCGGCGGGCGCTGATCCAGGGGTCGGCGGCCGTCGGCGCGGGCGTGCTGGCCGGCGGGCTGCCACGCTGGTCGGCCCTCGCCCAGGGTACGCCCCGGCCGACGTTCAGCAACGTGGAACTGAGCGTTTGGGTCCACGACGGCGAGCCGGCCGAGAACGAAACGAACCAGGCGATCGTCGACGCCTTCAACGCCGCCTACCAGGGCCAGATCCGGGCCAACCTCCAGGTGATCTCCAACACCGGCAACGACTACCAGAACCAGGTCACCAGCGCCTCGGTCGCCGGGGAGCTGCCGGACGTCCTCGATATGGACGGCCCGTTCGTCGCGTCCTACGCCTACGGGCAGATCCTGCGTCCGCTCGGCGACTACTTCGGGCAGGAGGAACTCGCCGACTTCGTGCCGGCGATCATCGAGCAGGGCACCTGGAACGGGCAGCTCTGGGCGCTCGGCGCCTTCAGCGGCAGCGAGGGCGTGCTCGTCAACACCGAGCTGCTCGCCGCGGCCGGGATCACCGCCCCGACGTCGGTCGACCAGGCGATGGACTGGGCGACGTTCACCGAGGCCGCGCGGACGCTGACCACGGACGGCGTGCTCGGGCTCGACTTCCACATGGACTACGGCGCCGGCGAGTGGTTCACCTACGGCTTTACGCCGCTCGTCTGGTCCAACGGCGGCGACATCCTCTCACCCGACGCGACGGCCGCCGAGGGCTACATGAACGGCCCGGCGACCGTCGAGGCGCTGACCGCGGTCCAGCAGCTCTTCAACGACGGCATCGTCAGCCCGAGCCCCTCGCCGACCGCGTTCGAAGAGGGCCAGGCGGCGATGCAGATGATCGGCGGCTGGGTGATCCCGAACATTGAGACCACCTACCCTGACCTCCCCTGGTCGATCATGCCGTTGCCCTACTTCAAAGAGAAGGTCTCGCCGAGCGGCTCCTGGGCCTGGGGCATCACGTCGGGCTCGGAGAACCCCGACGCCGCGGCCGAGCTGATCCGCTGGTTCCTCGACCCGCAGCAGGGGGTCGCCCCGATCGTCGAGGCCAACCGCCTCGCGCCGTCGCGGCAGTCGGCCTACCCGCTGGTCCCCTTCTACAACGAGCTGCCGTACTCGGTCTACGGCGAGCAGATCCAGAAGACCGCCCGCGCCCGCCCGGTCACGCCGGGCTACCCGGTGGTCACCGCCCGCTTCGCCGAGGCGGTCGCCAACATCTCGCTCGGTGGCGACGTGCAGGAGTCACTCGACCAGGCGGCGCAGCAGGTCGACGAGGACTTCCAGCGGAACAACGGCTACCAGCCGCGGTAGGTTCAACCCGGCGGCCGGACCGCCGGGGACGAGGAGAGTGGGCGGGGGAGGGGCACTGCCCCTCCCCTTCCCTGACCCTGGGGAGGCAGGATGGCCGCTCCGACGATCGCCCGAGGAGAGCGGGCCCGGGCAGGGGCGGGGGGACGCCGCGGGAGCCTGCGCGGCCAGGAGGACCTCGCCGGCTGGCTGTTCGTCCTCCCGGCGACGGTCCTGCTCGGTGCCTTTCTGGTCTGGCCGACCGTCCGCTCGTTCTGGCTCAGCTTCACCGACTACCGCGTGCTCGCGCCGGACGACGCCCGCTTCATCGGGGTCGCCAACTACCGCGACCTGCTCGGAGACAGCAACTTCTGGCAGGCGGTCCGCAACACGGCCTACTTCGCGGTGGTGGTGGTGCCGGTCCAGACCGCTGCCGCGCTCGGGCTCGCGCTGCTGCTCAACCAGAAGATCCCGCTCCGCTCGTTCTTCCGCACGGTCTTCTTCTCGCCGGTCGTCCTCTCGATGGTCGTCGTCGCGGTGCTCTGGTCGTACTTCTACAACCCGTCGCAGGGCATGTTTAACGAGATCCTCGAGAACCTCGGGCTGCCCCGCCAGCGGTTCCTGACCAGCGACACCCAGGCGATGCCGGCGATCATGGTGATGTCGGTCTGGCAGGGCGTCGGCTTCCAGATGGTGATCTACCTCGCCGGGCTGCAGGCGATCCCTCAGTATCTCTACGAGGCGGCCGCCGTCGACGGTGCCAACGCCTGGCAGCGCTTCGTCGGGATCACCATTCCCCAGCTGCGGCGAACCACCTTCTTCATCGTTGTCGTCTCGACGATCCTCGCCCTCAAACTCTTCACCCAGGTCTTCGTGATGACCAAGGGCGGCCCCTTCGGGAGCACGCGGACGATCATCTACATGCTCTGGGAAGAGGGGCTCAACTTCCGCAACACCGGCTACTCGTCGGCGATGGCGGTCCTCTTCTTCCTGCTCGTGCTCGCGATCACGCTGATCCAGCGCCGCTTCGTGCCCCAGGACGAGGACTAGCCGCGCGGCGCGCGAAGGGAGACCCGCGGTGGCGACCCAACCCATCGAGACCCTGGAGGCCGGCACCTGGCGCCGGGAGCGGACGGCGGGCGGCGCGCGGCACCGCCGGGTGCTGGCCCAGCTTCCCACCTACCTGATCCTGCTCCTTCTCTCGTTGCTCTTCCTCTTCCCCTGGCTGTTCATGTTCGCTTCGTCGCTCAAGCCGAGCGGCCGGGTCCTTGCCGATGTCGGGAGCGCCCTCGCGTTCTGGCCGACGCCGTTCCGCCCCGAGAATTACCAGGACGTCTTCGCCCGCGTCCCACTCGAGCGCTACCTGCTCAACTCGTTCTTCGTCACGACCGCCACGCTGGTCTGCGGGGTCTTCGTCAACTCCCTGGCCGCCTACGCCTTCGCGATCATGCGCTTCCGCGGCAGCGACATCCTCTTCGCGCTCTTCGTCTCGCTGCTGATCGTCCCCTTCGAGGCGATCTTCCTGCCGCTCTTCCTGACCGTGAACGCGCTCGGCTGGCTCAACTCCTACCAGGCCCTGATCGTCCCCTTCGTCGCCAACGTCCTCTACATCTTCCTCTTCCGCCAGTTCTTCCTCGGGCTGCCGCGCGACCTCGTCGAGTCGGCGCGGATCGACGGGGCGTCGTACTTCCGCATCTACCGCACGATCGTGATGCCGCTCTCGGTGCCGATCGTCTCGACGGTGGCGATCCTGGAGTTCCTGGCCCGCTGGAACGACTTCTTCTGGCCGCTGATCACGATCACCGACGACGACAAGTACACCGCCCAGCTCGGGCTGGCGTTCCTGTTCGGCGGCGAGCGAACCCAGTGGGGGATCGTGATGGCCGGCACCGTCGTGATCAGCCTGCCGCTGCTGGTGGTCTTCCTCCTCTTCCAGCGCTTCTTCGTCCAGAGCGTGGCGACCACCGGGATGAAGAACTAGCGCGGCCGCGGCGACACGGGACGGCCCGCACCCCCTGGCCCCCTCTCGAAACGTCGGGAGCGTGGACTCGGCTGGGACCGCGGGATCGGCGTGCGAGGGGAGCAACGTCGTGCGCCGGGGTAACTGCCCGTCCCCCCGATGGCGGGTTCGGGCCCCTCACCGGCTGGGGACGGACGTGTGGGGGCCGTCGGGGCGGACGGACCCCTCCAGGTCGCGTCGTGCGTCTCCATCCCGCGAGGAGCCGTCATGCGGGCTCCGGGTGGTTGCTGTGTTCCCCGCGCCTCCCGATCCCAGCCGGCTTCGTCCCTGACCCTCCGATACGGGATCCGGATGTTCGGTGGTATGGGGGCGCCCGATCGTTGGGCCCGCCCAGGGCTTGCCCCGAGGTCAGAGGCTCAAGTAGGGCGCCGGCCGAATCCGGCCGCGGATCTGCGAGGCGAGGCGCAAGTGACTACCACGACCCCGTATGACCTCCGGGGCTTGCCCCGGCGGGCCCGCACCCACGCTGCCCCCGCCGATCGCCCGGGGTGCGTTTCAGCGCCGGGTCGTCATCCCTCGGCCAGTCGGATCGCGAGGGTCACGACCTCGTGCGGCCGGACCGGGAAGCGGTAGGTCCGCGTGCCGTCGTCCGCGGTGGCGTCGGGCGTGAGCGGCGCGGAGAGGACGCGCTCGGCGAGGTTGGCGCGGCGGACGGCGCCGGGTAGGGACGTCTCGAAGGTCGCGTCGAGCGGCTCGGGGCCGATGTTGTAGGCGCGCAGCACCAGGGATTCGCCGTCCTCACCCCGCTTCGCGGCCGAGAACCGCAGCGCCGGGGGACCGAACCGGTAGCGGCTCGCCGTCGCCGGCAGCGGGGCTCCCCGGGGGGCGGCGGCCGGCAGCGCGGCTACCCCGGGTGCGACGGCGGGGTGGTGGGGGAGGGCGGCGGTCCAGACGGGGGTGACGTAGGCGTCGGCCTCGGCCGGGACGCCGCCGGCGAGCCAGTCCCCGGTGTGCGGCACGACGGCGTACTCGAACCGGTGGTGGCCGAGGCACTGGGCGTCGGGCGTCGCGAGCGGCGGGCCGGCGTGCTTGTAGCGCGTCGACAGGTCGTCGCGGCTCAGCCAGCCCACGCAGCGCAGCAGCGTCACGCCCAGCCAGGCGCCCTCCGGCGAGGGCTCGGCCTCGTACTCGGGCAGCCCCCGGTTGAGCACCGCCAGCCCGCCGGCCGCGTCCGAGACGTCGACGAAGGCCCGCTGCGGGTGGAAGCTGACCTCCTGCTCCTCGTCGAACTCCGGCACCCGGGTCCGCTCCTCCGCCGGCAGCTCGGCCGGGCGGCGAACCACCTCGTACTGGCCGTGGGCGTCGGCGACGGCCGTCCGCACCCCTGTCGCGAAGAGGGCCCGCAGCCGGTGGTCGCGCGCGGTGTTCTCGACCTCGGTGGTGACCTCGACCCGGCGCTCCCCGGCGGCCAGGGTGATCCGAGACCGAATCGGCAGGTCGACCAGTTCCGGCGCGCGTGCCGCCCGGTCCGGCGTGAGGCCGGCGGGGGCGCGGAGGGTCTGCGCGACCTCGAGCGTGGCGACGAGGAGGCCCTCCTCGACCAGGCGGACCGACGCGTGGCCGCCGCGCGTCGTCGACGCCGCGGCGCCCGCGACGGGGCAGAACGAGTACTCGTCGCCGCGGTCGGCCTCCGAGCGGAAGACGTTGAGGGGGCCGAAGCGGCGGCCGGTCGCCTTATCGAGGAGGTCAAACGCGCCGTCGGGGCCAACCTGGACGCGGACCCGGCCGTTCTCCAGCCAGTCCGCCCCGGCGCGAAGGTCGGTGGCCGGCGGGGCGGGCGCGGGCGACTCGTCGGCCGGAACGACGCGGAGGGTGGTCCAGCCGCCGGCCGGCAGGTCGGCATGGAAGGCGACTTCCACCTCCTCGCCCGCGAAGACGCCCCAGCGGACGGGGTCGTGGTTGGGGTCGGGCGGCGAGACCACGGCGGCGGGCAGGGCCCGGCCGTCGGTATGGTAGGCGCGCCGCTGCGGGTCCCACTGGAGGCGCGCCGGTCGCCGCCGGAGTTCCTGGTGCGGCACCGGCGTGTCATCCGCGCCGGACAGGGCGAACGCGGCGCCGGGGGTCAGGAAATGCAGCCGCTGGCGCACCGTCGCGGCGCGCGGCTCGGCGAGCGTGTTGAACAGGACGAGCCCCTGCCCGGCCGCCGCGTCGCCGTTCTGTCCCGCCGCGTCGCCGTCCCCGCCGGCCGGATCTCCCTGCCCGCGGGCGACTCGACGGGCGATCGCCGCCGCGCCCCGCTCGGCGAGGTCGCCGCCGAGCTCCTCCGCCCACCGGAAGCGGGCCTCGTTGTCGCGGTGGACGGCGTCGACGCTGCAGCCGCAGATCGAGTCGTGGGGGTGGTTCTGGAGCAGGTGGCGCCATGCGAGGGCGAGCAGCCCGGTGTCGTGGCGCCCGTCGGCCGCCCAGGCGATGGCCTGGAGCGGCTCGGCGCCCCGCTCGAGCCCGGTGGAGGCCCGGAAGTCGGCTTGCTTGAGCCCCATCCGCGCCGAGAGCACGCCGGGGGTGATCCGCGACGGGCGGTTGTGGCGCCACTCGCCGCGGCGCACCTCGAGCCTGTCCTCCCCGGGCCGGACCAGGGCGACGTACTCGGCGAGCGTGCCCTGGCGGAGGCGGACGCGATCCTGGCGGCGGTTGGCCTCGTCGAGCACCGCCTGGGTGGCTGGCTGGGGTCCGACGTGGTCGTTGCCGTTCATCACCAGCACGGCACCGCCCGTCGCGGCCCCGGTCAGCAGGTCGAGGGTCGTCGCCATCTGGGCGTCGAGCCAGGCCGGGCCGGAGAGGGCGAGGACCACGGCGTTGTAGTAGCCGCCGGGGAGGTAGACCGTCAGCAGGCGGGTGCCGTCGGGCGCCGCCCACCGGAACTCGCTGGTCGCCGACTGGGCGCCGCGGAAGATCACCGCGCTCTCGAGGTCGCAGCCGGCGAGGATCTGGGGGAGCTGCGCGGGGTGGCCGAACGAGTCGGGCAGGTAGCCGACCCGGGTCGGCTCGGCGCCAAGCTCGTGGGCCTGGCGGCGGCCGAGTAACAGGTTGCGGACCAGGCTCTCGGGGGAGGGGATGAACTCGTCGGGCAGGGTGTACCACGGCCCGACCACCAGCCGACCGGAGCGGGCGTGGGCGGCGAGTTCCGGCCGTCGCTCGGGGCGGACGGCGAGGTAGTCCTCGAGGATCGAGGTCTGCCCGTCGAGCATGAAGGTGAAGGTGGGGTCGGCCGCGAGCAGGTCGAGCAGCGCGTCGACCGCGTCGACGAGCAGGACGCGGAAGCGCTCGAACGGCATGTACCACTCGCGGTCCCAGTGCGTGTGGTTGACGACGATTCCGTCCCAGGGCCCCGCGTGGCGGCCGGGGCCGTCCGAGAGTCCCAACGACGTCCCTGCCGCGTCCGTCATCCAGTCCTCTCCTCCCGCCGCGGGCGGTCCCGGGCCGCCATCGGCGGCCGCCTCCGTCCTCACCCGGGTGAGCGTACCGCGTGGACGGCCTCGCCTCCGTCCCGTTGGTCGGCCCCCTTGGTCGCCGTACCCGTGGCCAAGGTCGACCGGTCCCACGGGGAGCAGGTTCGGGCAAGGGCACCCCGGCGCCCAAGCCGCCGCGAGGCGGCGACTCAGACGGGCGGTGGGCCGGTGCGGGCTCCGGCCGCGGTGCCCGTTGTCCATTCTCGGCGACCCTGCGCTCGTGCTCCGGTGCCCGGCCCACCGTTGCCCTCCCGAAGCGACGGACGCGACACGGCGGGAAACGAGAGGCGGGCGGCGCCACCGCGCGGCTCCCGCGGCTCCCGTGGCACCCGCCGCTGGGGGGCAGGCCGACCGGGATCGGGTCGTTGGCGGCCCCAGACCTCGCCGACGCGATCGCCCTCCGGTTGGCACAACCTGTCTCGGTGCGCGCGGGCACGCAAGCACGCGGGCGCGCGGGCACGCGCCTGCGCGGCGACGCGGCGCGGGAGGGGGCACGGTTGGCAGGGGGCGGCTGGACGGGGCAGGTCGGTGCCGCGGCCGGACGACGTGGTAGGCTGACGTTGCTCGCCGGGGCGTCCTACCGTTCCGGCCACACCGCCTCCCGCCGCCCTCGGCGGGTCCCCCCTCGTGGCCGCCCCCGGGCAGCGACCGCACCCGCCGGGCCTCTTCGGCCCGGGGTCCGTCTGCCGGAAGGCCACCCCCATGCCTCCCACCGACGCCGCCGTGGCGCGGCCGCACGTCCTCGTGATGAACGACACCCACGAGTTCCTCGAGCTGATGGAGGACCTGCTGGGCGAAGAGGGCTACCGCGTCTCGACCTCGACCTGGGTCCTCGCGATGGATCGGGTCAAGGCCCTCTCCCCGGACGTGATCGTCCTCGACGTGATGTTCGAGCACCAGGACCTGGGCTGGAAGTTCCTCACGTTGTCGCGGCTGGACCGCTCGGTCTGCCGGATCCCGCTGGTGCTGTGCACCGCGGCGGTGCAGACGGTGCGGGGGATGGAGGCGCACCTGGCCACGGTCGGGGTCGGGGTGGTGCTCAAGCCGTTCAGCATCGACGAACTGCTCCGCGCCATCGAGGGGGCACTGCACGGAGTCCCGGCCCGGGCGCAGACGGCCGGCGACGGGTTGGGGATGGCGGCGGGGTAGCCGGTCGCCGCGCCCGGCCCCCCGAGCAGGGTCGGCCCGGCGATTGCCCCGTCCGTCCCGCGTCCACCGGGCGGACCTCGCCGTCCCCGGGCGCGTGGGCAACGACGATGCCGACCGGCGGTGAGACGGCCCCGCCCTTCCCCGCCGCGCCGCCCTTCCCCACCGCGCCGCCCGCCGGGGGGAAGGGCGGCGCCCCCGTTCCCCGCCCCGGTGTCACTCGTCACTACCCCGCCGCTCGGGCCCCGACAGTGGCCGCGCCCGGGGCGGTGGGCCGGGTCCGGCCGACCGGGTCCGGTCGGTGACCGCGTGGCACCGTCCCTGCGAACTCCGACCCGTCTCCACCCCGCTGCCGTTCGGCGGGGACGAGGTCCGCGGCACCAACCACGTCGCGGGCGACCGGCGCGAACGGCCGTCCGGGCACGACACGGGACCCCTTCCCTCCCCTCCCCGTGGCGTCCCCGGCGGCGGCCGGATCACCTGAAAGCCAGGACCGCGCGGACCTCCGCGCGACCTATCGAAGGAGCAGTTACCCATGGCCGTCGACGAGAAGCGAAGCTCCGAGCGCGTCACCGGCGTCTCGAACGTCGCCTACAACCTGACCGCCCTCTTCCACAACAAGCTCGAGGCGATCGCGGCGCTCCAGACGTACCAGAGCGACGCCGAGGCCGCCGGCGACTCCGAGGTCCAGCAGCTGCTCCAGCAGTTGCAGCAGACCGCCCAGTCCGAGGTCCAGCAGATCCGCGGCCTCCTCGCCCAGCGGCTCGGCTCCAGCTAGGAAGACCGGCTCCGGGCGCGGCGCGTTCGGGGCCCGCCCGACAGACGGAAGCCACCAGGGCCCACCCCAGCATGGGGTGGGCCCTGGTGCTGTTATGTCATCCCCGCTCGG
This sequence comes from uncultured Thermomicrobiales bacterium, assembly GCA_902806335.1. Classification (GTDB taxonomy): domain Bacteria; phylum Chloroflexota; class Chloroflexia; order Thermomicrobiales; family UBA6265; genus CADCWG01. The sequence continues at coordinate 9,510 of CADCWG010000008.1, forward strand.
GGACGGTCAGGTGCCATGCCTATCGTGCTCTCCCCCTCCGCCGGCCGGATCGCCGCCTTCGCCGCCCACCCCGACGACGTCGAAGCCTGGTGCGCCGGCACGCTGGCGCTCGCCGTCGACGCCGGTGCCGAGGTCCGCCTGCTGCTGGTGACTTCCGGCGACAAGGGCAGCGCCGACCCCGATGCCGACCCGGCGACGGTGGCCGCGACCCGGGAAGCGGAGGCGACGGAGGCGGGCCGTCGGCTCGGCCTCGCCGAGGTCGCCTTTCTGCGCCGGCCCGATGGCGACGTCGAGCCCGACCGCGCGCTCCGGGCCGACCTCGTCCGCTGGCTGCGGCGGTGGCGCCCGGACGTGCTCTTCACCCACGACCCGGAGCGACCGCTGCCGCCCTACCTCGCCCACCGCGACCACCGCGCGGTCGGGCGCGCCGCGCTGGACGCGGTCTATCCGCTTGCCCGGGACCCGCTCGCCTTCCCCGAGCACCGCGCCGAGGGCCTCGCGCCCCACGCGGTCGCCGCCGCCTGGCTCTTCGCCAGCGCGGGCGCGGACACCCACGTCGACATCGCCGGGGGATTCGACCGCAAGGTCGCCGCGCGGCTCGCCCACGCCAGCCAGACCCCCGACCCCGCCGCCCTGCCCGCGGCCTGGCGCGACCGCCACGCCGCGATCGGCGCCCCGGTGGGCCTCGCCCTCGCCGAGGCCTTCACCGTGCTGACGCTCGGCTGACCAGGCCGGAGATCCTCCAGGGGCGTGGTTCACCCTGGTGCCGCCACCCGGTGCGGAGGGCCCCTGGCTCGGCGGGGGCGCGGCATCGACCTCCGGACCGGACCCGGCCGGCCAAACGTGATCCGGCTGTTGACTGGTGGTCGTGGTGGCGCCCGCGGCCGGGTCCGCGCAGAGCAACCCCCGGCGGCAGCGGCTCGGGCATGAAGCCGGCCGCCCACCCACGAGGCAATCCAAGGGGATCGCCCGGATTCCGTATCACCCGGCCAGACGGGTCGTTCGGGCCCCAGCTGTTTGGTGGTATGGGCACGCGCTGGCGGCCGGGTCCGCCCGGGGCCGAGCCCCAAGGTCAGAGGCCCAGGGACGAAGTCGGCTCGAGCCGGCTGTGGACCCGCCGGGCGAGGCCCGGCGATCACCCGGCTCCCGTATCACCTGGCCTTGGCCGGCTGCGGTCCTCTCCGGCCGGGTCGGCTCCGCGCGGTCTCGGGGCCTGGGTCCCGGAGGGGTCGGCGGCCCCTCGGGCCCTCCCGCATCCCGGCGGCGTCCAGCCGATCACCTCACCCGGTGGCCCCGGGCGTGCCCGGGCTCGCCAGGGGCAGGAAGACCGCGGTCTCCCCCTCGCCCAGCGTCAGCCCCGCCGCGTCGGCGATGTTGAAGCCGTGGCCGACCAGCACGGTGTTGGTGCCCGTCGTGGGGGGCGTGGCGAGGTAGCGCTGGAGGGCGGCGATCCGCTCCGCCCGGACCGGGTCACCGGCGACGCGGGCGCGGCCGGTCAGGTCGGCGGTCACCTCGACGGCGTCGACGAGGCCACCGAAGGCCAGCTCGGCGGTGTCGCGGGCGCGGCAGAACTCGCTGCTCAGGACGCGACCGACGGGGATGCCGAGGTGGGCGAAGGCCCGGCCGATCGCCGCCGCGTCGGCCCGTCCCTGGGCGTCGAGGTTGCGCTGGGTCGCGCAGTCGCGGAGGTCGTCCCCGGTGTCGGCCTGGGTCCGATCGGTGGCGGCGTGGCGGACGTAGAGGACAAAGCCGCCACCGCGCAGTGCGTCGACGAGCTCCCGGCCAGCCAGCGTCTCTGGGGGCGTGCGGGTGTCCGGCGTCGCGTCCCCCGGACCTGGCGTGCCCGCGAACGACGGGGCGAACTCCCGCGCCAGCAGGGGCCAGTCGGCGGCCGGCACCTGGGCGACCGGACGGAAGCCGGCTGTGGTGGGAGCGTCCTCCTGGGCGGCGCCCCATGCGGGGGCGGCCGTGAGCGCGACCAGCACAAGCAGCGAGATGAGCCAGGCCGCTCGGCGGTGTGGTCGGGTCCGTCGTCGCATCCGGATCGCTCCTCCTACGGCACGGCGAGATGAGGCCGCGGCCACGGACGCGGGCTGGGGCGGCCGTCAGTCCCGGCCCGGGGCGGCCGTCGGCCCCCACCGTCGAGTGGTGGTACGTCGCGTTCCGAGCCGCGGTCGTGTCGCCGACCTTGATCCGGGGCCGGGATTGAGCCTCGCGCCGCCTGGCCGGCTCGTCCACGCCACCGTCGCCCGCGGTCGCGTGCTGCTTCCGCGGGCGGTAGCGCTGGGCCGACCGCGCACGGTTCCTGCACCCGACGCTGCACCAGCGTCGGGTCGCGTGCTTCGTCGTGTCATAGACCATCAGGGATCATCGTTCGTTGCCGCGGCGGTGCAGGAGGACCGGATCGCGCGTAGCGAGCAGGTCGCGGGCCGACGCCGCCACCGGGAGCAGCGCCGCCTCCGGGCCGTGGCCGCGCGTCCGCTGGACCGTCCGCAGCCTTCCCGTCGGGTCGGCCTCGATCGCGTCGAATCCGGCGGCCAGCACCCGGTTCAGCGGGGCGAGGTCGGCCGGGTCGACCGGCGCGCCGTCGGACACCGCGCCAGAGACGCGCCGCAGCGCCGCCCGCGGCGCCCTTGCGGCCGCCAGTGCGGATCGCTCGTCCGTGGCGATCGGAGCCGCCGTCGCCATGAGGTCGGGGGCCTCCCGGCCGTGGCCGGCCACCGGGCCGCGTGGCCGCCAGGCCGATCGACCTCGTCGGGTGCTCCGCGCTCAATCCCGCCGCCTCGCGGTCGGCGACGGACGGGCAGAGGATACCGTCGACGTCGCCGCGGTCGCCGTGCTCGGGGGACAGCTCGCCGGCAGCCTGCCGGGGCTGCTCCTCGCCGTCGTCGCCTACGCCTTCGTCGCGACGGGCCTCGCACTGGCCCGCATCCAGTTCTTCGCCGATCGCC
>CADCWG010000009.1 GCA_902806335.1 uncultured Thermomicrobiales bacterium
CGTCCTCCCGCAGCGGCGGGATCGCGGCCGGGCTGCTCGTCCAGTCCGAGTTCCACGCGTCGACGTAGGGGGTGGTGATCCGGAGCATCCGCGGCCCCTTGGTGCCGATCATCAGGGGTGGCCCCTGGGGACGCGGACCGCGCGGGCGGAGCTCGCAGTCGCGCGCCTGGTAGTACGTGCCCGCGAAGTCGACATGCCCCTCCTGGAGCAGGGCGCGGATGATCGTGAACGCTTCCTCGAAGCGGCTGGCCCGGTGGTCGAAGGGGTAGCCGAAGCCGTCGTACTCCGGCTGGTGCCAGCCGGCGCCGAGGCCCAGGATCAGGCGGCCGCCGCTGATCTCCTCGACCGTGTCGGCCATCTTGGCCGTCAGGGCCGGGTTCCGGAAGCCCGTGCAGCTCACGAACGGCCCGAGCGCGATCCGCGAGGTGCTGGCGGCCAGGGCGGCGAGCAGCGACCAGCCTTCCCACATCCCGACCGGCCGTTCCTCCCGCCCCGGCAGCCGGAAGAGGAGGTGGTCCGAGACCCAGAGCGAGTCGAAGCCGAGTTCCTCGGCCCGCCGGGCGATGGCGAGGAGGTCCGCCCAGCGCGCCGTGTCGCCGGCCATCGTGCCCTCGATCACGGGCAGCAGCAGCCCGACCTTGAGCGGCCGGCCGCGCGACGCGGTCGTCGTCCCGGTGGCCCCGTCGTCGACCCCCTCAGCGGTCATCCCGTTTCCCTCCCCTCGGTGCCTCAAACCCGGAGTGCCAAGCCGCCCTATTGTGCGGGGAAGCGGAGCCGGCCGCGCGGCATCGCCGGCCCCCAGCGGGACGCTATCTAGGCACCCTACTTAGTGCCCACCAGACACCTCCCTTGAGGAATTAGATAGGTCTATGGATGTCCCGCCGTCCGAACTGACGCAGGATAGGCGCACAGCCGGCGGCAAGCGACGACCGCGGTGACGGCCCCAAGATGGGCAAGGGTGGGCCACCGGGCCCCGTGGAGAACACGCGTGCAGGACACCGCTACGGCGATGAGGGCCCTCGCGGAGGGCGAGGGCGAGGCGATCTGGTTCCTCGGCAACCTCGTGACCGTGAAGGCCACCGGCGAGGAGACGGACGAGGCGTTCTCGCTGACCGAGCACCTGGCGCCGGTCGGGTTCGGGACGCCGCCGCACCGCCACCAGTTGGAAGACGAGGCGTTCTTCGTCCTCGGGGGTGAGATCTCCGGTGACTGCGACGGTCAGCCCTTCGGCGGCGGGCCCGGGACCTACGTCTTTCTGCCGCGCGGGTCCGTCCACAGCTACAAGGTCGAGGGCAACGCGCCGGCCCGGATCCTGATCCTGACGACCCCGGCCGGCTTCGAGCGCTTCTGCCGCGAGTCGGGTGAGCCCGCCGCCACGCGGGAGTTGCCCCCGCCGGCGGGCGAGGCCGAAATCGGCAAGATGCTCGCCGCCGCGCCGCGCTTCGGGGTGGAGATCCTGCCGCCGGCCTAGCCGCCTGCCTTCCCGGATACCGTGCCCTGCGGCGTCGCCGCGCGGCATCCCGATGCCGGTGGACACCGGTCGCTTCGGACACCCGACGGGCCGCCCGTCCTCACGGGGGCGGCCCGTCCTCACCCCCGCCTTCCACGCCGTCGGGCCGAGAAGGCAGCCATGGAGGAACGAGCCGTGCACGCCACTGTTGCTCCCGCGATCACCAAGCCGAGTCGGCAGACGCCGCTGGTGGTCACGGTCGTGTTATCCCTCGAACGCACCGGCGAGGGACCGGTGACTGTGGTCTACCCCCCGACGTCGCTGGGCCAAGGGGAACCCGAGGCATCCGCCGCACTGCCGATCTGGGACGACGAGCCGACCTGGGAGGACGCCGAGTGGTGCTGAGCCCGGCTTGGGTGCCGTGCTCCGTCGGCATCCCGGTCATTGCCCGGCGCACCTTCGTCAACGTCGGTCTCCGTCGTGGTCCGGTTGCGCGCGAGGCGCCTCCCGGACCCGACGGGCTATCGGGACCACTGCCAGCGTGCGGCTGTGACAGCGCGTCGCGTCGCCCCGCGCGCCGTTGGCGGGCTGCCGGCGGCATGGGTCGAGGCCGGAGCGCGGAACTCCGCGCCGTCCAACGCCCGGCCAGTGAGGGTGTCGGTCGGCAGGAGAAGCGCCCTCCTCGGATTGTCTGTTCCCCAGCGGCTTCCGACCGTCGACGACCTCGACGGCACCCCATGAACACCGCCGCCCCGGCGAGGGGCTGAACCGACTGGACGACGGGGCCAAGGCCGGCCCCCGTTCGCTCGGCGTGCCGCCTCGGCGCGGACGGTCCCCTAGGTGCTGCAACCGGACTCGGGGCCATGGGCGCCGTCGACGGTCAGTCGGTCCGCGCGGGTTCCGTCCCCGCGGCCAGGCGCGCCGCCCAGACCTGGGTCAGCAGCGCGAACTCGTCGAACAGCGTCGACTCCTCGGCGATCCTTCCTCCGACGACCCGCAGGTGCGACAGCCCCAGCATCCGCACCCGGGCGCCCGAGGGCGGCCCCCACTCGCCGTGCCCCTCGTGGGTGCCATCGAACCGCCAGCGGACCGCCACCCGGTACCCGCCGCGCCCGTCCCCCAGCCACATCAGGTGCTCGGTCGTCACCTTCGCGTCGGGGAAGGCCGCCAGCAGCCCCAGCACGAAGACGGCGAGGTCCCCCGGCCCGGCGAACCGTCGCCCCGACGGGTAGCGGCCGCGGTAGGACTCGTCGTAGCTGGCGCGCAGCAGGTTGAGCAGCCGCCGGTTCCAGACGTCGTGCAGGGTGCGGCGGACGAAGTCCGCGGGGTCGAAGCCGGTGTCGCCGCCCGTCGACGCGGGCGACAGCGGCTGGGGAGCCAGCTGACCGAGGCCGCGCTCCACCGGGCCGACCGCGAGGACGGACGCGCCGCGCTCCAGGTCCGACCGCGCCCTCGCCGCCGCCAGCACCTGCTCGTCGAGCCCGAGCTGGCGGACGACGGCGATCTCGTCGCGCAGGAGCCACTCCTCGACGATCTCGTTCTCCAGCACCACGCAGTGGGCGATCGAGCGCCAGGACAGCTTCCTGCCGGTCGGCGGGCCGTACGCGCTGTGGCCGGTGTTGCGCCCGACGGTGGTGAGGTGGTGCGAGGTGTGGAAGCCGGCCTCGTCGTCGCCGGACCAGATCACGTCGTCGCCGTAGAGCTTGCGGTCGGGGAAGGCGGCGAGGGTCTGGAGGGTATTGGCGACGACCGCCTCCCGCCCGTAGACGTCGTCGTTGCCGGCGTGGATGACCGAGTTGTGGCGGTAGTGCGTGTAGATGAGGCCGACGCCGAGCTCTTCCCAGATGCGGTGGGTGCAGCGGATGATGTAGTCGACGATGTCGGCGTACTCGTCGTCGAAGCCCCGCAGCCGTTGGCGGCGGGGCTGGCCGGGAGCGAGGACGCGATCGATAGAGCCCTTGCGCCGCAGGTCGATCTCGCCGGCTCCGTCGTCGGTCATGTCGTCCCCCCCGGACGGTTGCGATCGCACCCGACGCGGCGCACCGGGGACGTCTCGGCGACGGGCCGCAGTGTAGCGGCGCGCGGGCGGGCGCGCCGCGTCGGGCGGAGCCGGGCCGGGCTCCCCGGGAGAGCACCGACCGTGGACCAGGCGAACCGCGAGGGCCGCGAGGGCCGCGAGGGCCGCGAGGGCGGCGAGAGCCGCAACGGCTCTGGCGACACCGGCGACCCGATGGCGGGACGCATCGCCCGCTTCGCCGACGTGCGGCGACGCGGCATCCCGCTGATGTTCATCGACAGCGCGCTGCCCGGCCACCGGCGGATGAACTACGCCCTGGTCGGCGACACCGCCAGCGAGAACCCCGACTACGACCCCATCATCACCGCCCCCCACGGCTTCCAGATCGGCATGGTCAGGGCCCGGCCGGGCAACGGCCCCGCCTACCACACCCACCGCTACGTCGAGTCGTTCCTCATCCTCAGCGGTCGCTGGCGCTTCTACTGGGGGAGCGACCCCGATCCCGCGCGATTCGAGGGGGAGACGACCCTGGGACCGTGGGACTACGTCTCCTTGCCGCCCGACCTCTACCGCGGGTTCGAGGTCGCCCCGGACGAGACGGAGGAGGCGTGGCTGTTCGCCGTGCTGGAGGAGCACCGGGCCTTCGCCTCCCGGGACCCGATCTGGTCGCCGACCGTCGAGGCGCAGGCGGCGGCGCAGGGCTTCCGGGCCGACGCCACCGGAAGGATGGTGCCGCCCGCCGACTACGACGCGGTGCGCCGCCGGCTGGTTGAAGATCTCGACGGGGACGCCTGAGCGCCGCCGGGCGCGCTGCACCGGGAGGAGGGTTCCCCCACGATCGACACCGGAGCGGTAGACGCGGTGCTGGCCGGGGCCGTCGCGGCCGGCGACGTGCCGGGGGTGGCCGCCCTCGTCGCCGGCCGCGGCGGCGTGTCCTACGCCGGCGCGTTCGGTCTCCGCGAGGCCGGCCGCGGCGACGACATGACCGCCGACACGGTGGTCTGGATCGCGTCGATGACCAAGCCCCTGACGGCGGTCGCCGCCCTGCGGCTGGTCGAGCGGGGTCGCCTGGCCCTCGACGAGCCGCTGGTCGGACTGCTGCCGGAGCTGGCCGCGGTGCGGGTGCTCGCCGGGTTCGCCGCCGATGGCTCCCCCCGCCTGCGGCCACCGCGCCGCCCCGTCACGCTGCGCCGGCTGCTGAGCCATACGGCCGGGTTCGGCAGCGCCCTCTTCAACGCCGACGTCGCCCGCTTCCAGACCCACGCCGGCCTGCCGCCCCTCGGGGAGTGCCGGGAGGTGACCCTGCTCGGGACGCCGCTCCTCTTCGACCCGGGCGAGCGGTGGGAGTACGGCACCGGCAACGACTGGGCCGGCCGCGCCGTCGAGCGCGCCAGCGGCCAGACGCTCGAGGATTACCTGGGGGAGCACGTCTGCGGTCCGCTCGGGATGGCCGACACCGGCTTCCTGCTCCGGCCCGACCAGCGGGCGCGGCTGGCCCGCGTGCACCGCCGCCAGCCCGACGGCTCGCTCGCGCCCGACGCCTATGAGGTCACCCAGCGCCCGGAGTTCTTCCTGGGTGGCGGCGGCCTGTACTCCACGGCGGCCGACTACCTGCGGTTCGCCCGGACGCTGCTGGGGGGCGGGCACCTCGACGGCGCGCGGGTGCTGCGGCCGGAGACCGCCGCGATGTTGGGCGCCCCCCAGACCGGCGCGCTGCCCGTCGGTCGCCTCGCGGGGACCTTGCCGACGAGCACCGGCGACATCGATCTCCTGCCCGGAACGCCGACGGCGTGGGGGTTCGGCGGGTTGATCGCCGGGGACGACACTCCCGACGGCCGCGCCGCGGGCAGCTGGGGGTGGGCCGGGCTCGCCAACACCCACTTCTGGGTCGACCCCGCCCGGGGCCTGGCCGCGGTCTTCGTCGCCCAGGTCCTACCCTTCGGCGACCGTCGCGTCCTCACCACCCTCCGGGCCTTCCAGCGCGCCGTGTACGGGCTGCCCCCAACCGGGGCCCGGGCGGACGAGCCCGAAACCTGACGAGCCCACCGATCCCCGTCTCGCCGACGGCTGCCCTGCGGGTCGTCCCGCCGACCTCGCTCGCCGGCCCCCCGGACGTGGTCGACGTCCCCCGGGCGCGGTCACCGGCACCTCCGGGCAGCGACGGCGGTCACGCCTCCGATCGCCACACCGTCCACCGTCCACCGTCTGCCGGCGAAGGCCTGCCTGACAGCCCTCCTATCGGAGGCGGGCGAAGCCATGACGGCGGGTGGGGTGGGGTGAGCGGGCCGAGCCCGACGTGGAGATCCGTCCCGACGGGGGGTCGCTCGGCGCATCGTCGCCGTTGCGCCCGCCCGCACTCGGACCGGCCGGCCCCCCGTGCCGTCCGCGCCCCAGAGGGTGGAGCCCCGGATGGTGCCGCCGGCTTCAGTGCGTCGGCCTACCCCGCGTCGACCAGGCGCCCGGGCACGTGATCGGGTTCGTCGCCAGGGAGCTTCGGCGCGTCGGACGATCGACGGGATCGCGGCCGGCTCGGCCATTGCCGCCCCGCGAGGACGGGGTATCCTCGCGTCGCGAGGGAGCGGCACGGCCGCCCCGCCGCCGTAGGCGGTGCCGTAGAAGCCCCGCGGGCCGCCACCCGGACCAGGCGCAACACGCGACGGAGGCACCTGACCATGACCGACCCCGTCACCACGCCGGCCGACGCGCCCGGGGAGTCGATCCCCGCCGGCGCCTCTATCGGTCACGTCCACCTCAAGGTCGCGGACCTCGACCGCGCCGTCGCCTTCTACCGCGACACGCTCGGGTTCGACCTCATGCTGCGCTTCGGTGACCAGGCCGCCTTCCTCTCCGCCGGCGGCTACCACCACCACCTCGGGCTCAACACCTGGGAGAGCAAGGACGGCGGTCCGCCCCCGCCCGGGAGCACCGGCCTCTACCACTTCGCGATCAACTACCCCGCCCGCCGCGACCTGGCCGCGGCGCTGAAGCGCCTCTACGACCGGGGCTGGGGCATCGACGGGGCGAGCGACCACGGCACCCACGAGGCGCTCTACCTGCACGACCCCGACGGCAACGGGATCGAACTCGCCTGGGACCGCGACCCGGCGGAGTGGCCGCGGCGCGACGGCGAGATCGTCTTCGACCGCGCTCCCCTCGACTTCACCGGGCTCCTGGCCGAACTCGGCGACCCCAGCGTGGCGCGCTACCTCCCGCCGCTCGCCGCCTACACGTAGGGCCGGCCCCCTGCTGCGACCGCGGGCAACGCGCCGCCGGCCTGACCGTGGCGAGGTACCCGAGGGCTGAAACCCTCCAGCAGATCGCGGTAGCGGTCCTGCCCGGACCCAGTCGGCACGGCCGATCCTCCCGTTCGCCCCCTGGTCGCCCGGGCGCCCCCTAGGGACCGCTGTCGGCTCTCAGAATCGAGGTCCCGAAGTGGAGCGGACACGAGGGGCACCCGACGAGGGAACGGGTCTCTGTATTGGATCTGAACGCGATCCAGCCAATGCTTGGCCGGTCCCAATCATCGCTGTTATCTGCGGACCCGGTCGCTGCACCCTGGCACGACGACGGTCGCGTCTTGGTCGGACGCGCGGACTTTTCGGCCTCCTCACGCAACGGTTGGTCGGCGCTGTCGCCGGCTCGTGGGGAACGTTGGCACCGACGGGTGCTCATGCACGGCTCGGTTGCCCGGGGAGGCGAACCGTGAACGTGCATCCTGCTCCGGGCGCGGTGTCGAGCGAAATGGTCCCGTCGTGTGCATCGGTGATCGACCGCGCGATGGAGAGCCCGAGCCCGGCGCCGCCCCGGTTGGTCCGCTTCGCCCGCGCCCGCCCGGCCTGACCGCGCCAGAACCGATCAAACACCCGCGCTGCCGCCCCCGGTTCGAGCCCAGGTCCCCGATCCGCGACGGTGACGAGGGCCCACGCGCCCTCCTGCCTCGCCATCAGCGTCACGGCGGCGCTGGGCGGCGTGTGGGCGAGGGCGTTCGACACCAGGATGCTCACCAACTGGATCAGCAGCGACGGATCGCCGATCACGCTCGGTCCCGTCTCGGGGACGGCCACCGTAATGCTCCGCGCCGGCTGGACCGCCTGCGCGTCCTGCGCGGCGTCGCGCAGGACCTGTCCCAGGTCGACGACGTCGTGCCGGCGCGGTCGCCCTTCGTCGAGGCTGGCCAGTGCGAGAAGGTCTTCGACCAAGTCGTGCATGCGTGCGGACTCGGCCGACAGCCGGCGGACCACGTCGTCCAGCTGCGCCCTGTCCTGGAAGGCTCCCTGACGGTACAGCTCGAGATAGCCGCGCACCGACGTGAGCGGCGTGCGCAGCTCGTGCGACGCGTCGGCAACGAATTGGCGCAGGCGTGCCTCCGTCGCGTCGCGCTCGTCGAGCATCAGGTTGAAGGCACGGCCCAACCTGCCGGCCTCGGTCCGCTGGTCCCGCACCTCGACGCGGTGCGACCGGTCACCCGCGGTGATCGCGCCGGCCGCCGCGGTGACGCGCGCGATCGGGCGCAGTCCCAGCCGCTGGACCCAGAAGAACGCCACCCCGAGCACGGCCGCGATCACCGCCCCGGCGACCCAGAGCATCTTGATCAGCCGGGCGATTGCCGCGTCCGTCTCCTCCAGCGACTGGGCGGTGACGATCCAGGTCTGTGAGCCTGCCCACGGCGTGACGATCGCGCGGAACCGCGTCGACGTACCGACGGCGCCGATCGTCACGATACCCTCGCCACCGTCGGTGGCCGCGACCGCCTGGGCGATGTCGGGGGTGCTACCCAGCAGCGCGCCGGCGACGAGCGGTGTCACGCTGCCGTCGGCATCGACGGTACCGACGTAGAGCTCGGAGAACGGGTTCTCCGTCTGGTCGGGCCCCGCGGGCGCGCTCCGTTCGGGGGCCAGCGCGATCGTCCGCGGGGCGACCCCGACCAGGGCGTCCGGCGGCAACGCGCGAAGGCGATTGTCCGCCTGCTCAATCAGGAGCGACCGCTGGGCGGACACGACGACGAACGCTGTCGCGACGTAGGTCGCGATCAGCACGGCGACCACGATCAGCAGCCGAAGGCGCAGGCTCACCCGTCGACCCGCAGGCTGAACCCAACCCCCCGCACGGTATGGATCAGCTTCGGCGCCACGTGGTCGACTTTGCGGCGGAGGTAGCTGATGTAGGTGTCGACCACGGACGGGTCACCTTCGAAGTCGTACGACCAGACCTGATCGAGGATCTGGGCGCGGCTCAGGACGGAGCCGGTGTTGACCAGCAGGTAATGCAGCAGCTTGTATTCGGTCGACGAGAGGTGCACAGGCAGGCCCGCCCGGATGACCTCGTGGCGTTCGGTATCCACCTCGAGGTCCGCGCAGCGCAGCCGACGACCCACGGCAGGGTCGTCGGCTCGCCGGAGCCGCAGGTGCACGCGTGCGACGAGTTCGGCCACCTCGAACGGCTTGACCAGATAGTCGTCCCCTCCGTCGCTCAGGCCGCGAACCCGATCTTCGGTGGTGCCCCGCGCCGTCAGAAACACGACGGGAACCTTGTGGCCCTGATCGCGGAGGCGCTGCAGGACCGCGAACCCGTCCAGGTCGGGCAGCATCACATCGAGCACGACGGCGTCCGGCCCCCACCTGGCGACCTGCGCGAGCGCGTCGCGCCCGGTAGCCGCCGTCGCCGTCTCCATCCCCGCCAACGTCAGGGCGCTCGCCACGAGAAAGGTGATGTTCTCCTCGTCGTCGACGACGAGGATCCGAGGGCGCCCTTTCATCAGGCTGCGGTGAAGAACCTGGCGATCGCGTCGGCCTCCGCGGTGATCGTGTCCTGGTCGACCAGCGTGCTTGCCCCACGCTCCAGGACGCCGACCCAGCGGTCCAGCACCGCGTCGGCCGCGCCGCTCCCGTACAGGTCCGCGCGGAGACTGGTCGACGTCGCATCGACGAGCGCCGCGAAGTCGGCGACGGCAGTGAATCGCTCCACCAGCGGGTTGGACAGGCCGCCGACGACACGACGCATGCCGCCGCTGGGGAAAGGCTTTTCCCCTGTCGGCGTGCCTTCGGTGGCCGCCGGGGTACCGGAGCCGGACGGTCCGGGCATCGTCGAGGGGGCGAGGCCTTCGGGCGGCTGCCCGTCGCTCGGGACGCGGCCCAAGTTGCCGATGGCGCCAAAGGCGAGATTCATGTCCCACGGGACGACGGTGAACCTGTCCGGATTCGGGGCGTAGTAAAGGTACGAGTTGTTGCCCGGTCCGTCGATGTCGTCGAAGTTGCCGACGAGATCCATCATCGCCAGGTAGACCGCGAACTCGTCGACGTCGAGCCAGATCGGCAACTCCGCGACGAACGCGCCGTCGTCGCTGTTGTTCACGAAGTCGAGGAACTCGATCAGCGGCGTCATGTCGGCCTCGTCGTCGCCCGTCCCCCCTGCCTCGAGGTCGAACTCATCCTTGTAGGCATCGGGATCGTCTCCCCGGTACGTCCAATCGCCGCTCGCGTCGCTCTTGTAGAGCAGCCCCTCGGCCGAGAAGTGGGCAGCCATCCAGCCGTCGTTGGGATGTTCGATCGCGAGCCGCAGCGCCTTGGCGCCGCCGTTCACGCCGAACGCCGTGAAGGCCGCCCGCTGCGAGGCCAGGCCGGCGTCCCCGAGCAACACGAGGGCGACCGCCTCGTTCAACGACGTCTCGGAGCCGTTCGCCCGGATCACCAACTCCGCGATGCCGTCGTGCTGCTGGCCATTCTCGTACTTGTCGAGGCGGATCAACCACGGCAGTCCCTCGGGCGTGTCCGCGGAGACGCCGCCGCCGGGGCCGCGGGGGACGCCGGGGCCGCCGGGGCCGCCGGCCAGGACATTCTGACCGGATTCCCCTTCCCCCACGACGCGCAGGCCCATGAGCGACGAGTTGCCCTTGAGTCGCATGCCCACGTTGGGATAGGTCGCTCCGTCGATGGCGACGGTCGCCGTGATCCACTCCTTGTCACCGCTGGTCGCGTAGGTCTCGATCATCGCGTCGTAGTCGCGCTGCTCGAACGTGACCGCGACGTCGTGGACCATCCCGGCGTCGAGGAACGTCCCGCCCGTGGCAGGGGCACTTGGCGTCGCGGGCTGGGCCGCGAGGGAGCGGCCGGCGGGGATAGCCGCCAGCGCCCCGGCGGCGGGGATGATCAGGAATCGCCGCCGGCTCAGAGACGGGCCGCCGACACGGTGCGTGCGTGACATCGGAACCTCCTATCGGTCGTCTCCCAGGTGGAAACGCGATCGTCGGGCCGATTGTCGCGGCCGTGTCTGAGAACTCTCTGTGAATGAGGGGGGCGTCGGCTGAGTCGCGCTCCGGCGGACGTCCGGCCGGGTCCCAAGGAACTCACAAGAACGGGCATTAAAACCGCTCCAATGTGACTCGCTCGTGAGGAGGCAACCTTGTCCCACCTGATCACGATCGCCGCGAACCTCGTGGCGATCTCCGTCCTCGTCTTCGGCATCTACTTCCCGCGCCACCGCCACCGCGACATGGTGGTCGCCTACCTGGGGATCAACGCGGGCGTGCTCGCGATCGCGGCCGTCCTCTCCTCGGTCGACGCCTCGATCGGGCTCGGGATCGGGCTGTTCGGCGTGCTCTCCATCATCCGGCTCCGGTCCGACGAGCTGAGCCAGCGGCAGGTGGCCTACTACTTCGCCTCGCTCGCGCTGGGGCTGCTCGGCGGCACGGAGGTCGCCGACCACGGGGTGACGCTGGCGCTGATGGGCGTGCTGCTGCTGGCGCTCTGGTTCGCCGATCACCCACGCCTGCTCGGCCGATACCGCGTCCAGGTCCTCACGCTCGACCGCGCGTTCGTCGACGAGCAGCAGCTCGCCGCCTACCTGTCGACGCTGCTCGGCGGTCGGGTGCGCGGCGTCACGATCCGGCGCGTCGACCTGGTGAACGACACGACGACCCTCGAGGTGCGATTCGAAGTCGCCGCAGGCAATGCCCAGACCGGGCGGGACGCGCCGTTGGCGGCGGCGACGAACGCGGCATGGGGCTGACGACGATGATCGAGCCGATCGGACCGCTCGACCTGCTCCCGCCGATCTCGCTGGCCGACCTCCAGGCCGAAGCGGCGTTCCTCACGCGGCGCGACCGGAAGTACCTGGTTCCGGTCGACGCCGCCGCGACGATCCTGGCCGGCCTCGACCCCGCCCTAAGGGTGCTGGAGATCGACGGCCGGCGCAGCTTCGGCTACCTGACGCCCTACTTCGACGACGGCGCCTACTCCGCCTACCTCCGCGCCGCCCGCCGGCGGCCGGACCGCTTCAAGGTCCGCACCCGGCTCTACACCGACAGCGGCCTCTGCCGGCTCGAGGTCAAGGTGCGCGACGCTCGCGGTCGAACGGTAAAGCACCGCACCGAGCACGACGCCGCCTCCCTCGAGCACCTGGCAGACGGCGAGCGCGCGTGGTTGAGTGCCTTCCCGCAGGTGGCGCCGTACGCGGATCGGCTGCGCCACTGCCTGACGACGCGCTACCAGCGCACCACGCTGGTGCTGCCTGACGGGACCGGCCGCGTCACCATCGACCGCGACCTCGTCTTCGCGCTGCCGAGCGGCGAGTCGTACGCCCTACCGCGCCACCTCGTGGTCGAGACCAAGGGCACGGGTAGACCGACCGCCGTGGACCGCCTCCTGTGGCGGCACGGGTTCCGCCCGGTGGCGATGAGCAAGTTCGCCTGCGGCATGAGCCTCCTGGTCGCCGGGTTGCCGGCCAATCGCTGGCATCGCCTGCGGACCCGGCTCACCGCGGCGCCGACTCAGACGCCCCACCAGGCGACCGTCTCGCCGGCGCCTCATCGGACCGCCTCGATCCGGCACGGCGGTGCGGTCGGCCATCCGACGCTCACGCCCGGCTGGGCAGA
>CADCWG010000010.1 GCA_902806335.1 uncultured Thermomicrobiales bacterium
GCCCAGCTTCCGCCAGACGCCGCGCCGCCCGAGCAGCAGGTCTACGTCGTCCCGACCGGCGTCGAGGCCCAGGTGCTCGACTTCTACGAGCAGGTCTACGCCCGGCCGCTACTGGCCGACCTCTTCAGCGACCCCCTGGTCCGCTTCACCAAGGACTTCGAGATCATCCCAGCCGCCGCCGAGCGGTGGGAGAGCAACGCCGAGGGGACGGTCTGGACGTTCTACCTGGACCGCACCCTCGTCTGGAGCGACGGCAACCCGCTCACGGCGAACGACTGGGTGAAGACCTTCCAGTACGCCGCCGAGCCCAGCCATGCCTGGGACTTCACCTGGTTCTTCCAGGGGGTGATCAAGAACTGGACGGAGGCGATCGAGGGCACCGTCCCGGTCGACCAGATCGGGGTCCGCCTCGGGGCCAACGAGTACGAGCTCGTCTACGAGACGGTCGCCGCAGCGCCCTACCTGCCGACGATGCTGCTCTACTCGCTGCCGCTCTCCAAGGCGGCGCTGGAGACGACCGGGCCGCTCTACAACACCGACCCGGCGACGGCCGTCTCCTCCGGTCCCTTCATCCTCAGCCAGTGGGTGCGCGACCAGCAGATCGTCTACACCCGCAACGGGACCTACAAGGGCAAGCTGAAGCCCCACTTCCAGCGCCTGGTGGCGAAGGTGGCCCAGCCGAGCACCTGGTTCACGATGTACGAGAACGACGAGGTCGACTACATGGAGAAGCCGCAGCCGGCCGAGCTGCAGCTGGTCCAGGCCGACCCTGAACGCGCCGGCGAGATCTTCTCCTCGGTCGGCGACTTCCGGACCTACTACCTCTTCTTCGACGTGACCAAGGCGCCGTTCGACAACCCGCTGGTCCGGCAGGCCTTCGGCCACGCGGTCGACCGGGACGCGATCCAGGCCAGCATCCTCGGCCCGGCCGGCACCCAGGCCTACTCCTGGCTCGCCCCGGGGTTCCCGGCCTCGAACCGGGAGGGGCTCGCGGACATCCAGGCCTACGACCCCGCGAAGGCGAAGCAACTCCTGGCCGAGGCCGGCTTCCCCGACGGCGAGGGGTTCCCGAAGCAGGAGATGTGGCTCCGCAACGAGAACCCGATCAACCAGACGATCGCCACGGCGATCGGCCAGATGCTGGGCGAGAACCTCGGCATCGAGGTCGAAGTCTCGAACAAGGACACCAAGCTCTTCACCGACAGCCTCAACGCCAAGCCGACCCAGATCCTGTTCGGCTACGTCTCCTACGGCATGGACTACCTCGACCCGTCCAACATGCTCAGCGTCTGGAAGTCGGGGGGGCGCCACTCCTGGGCCAACCCCGAGTTCGACGCCAAGCTGGACCAGGCGGCGGCGTTCCTGGGCGACCCGGCCGAGCGGCTGGCGCTGTTCCAGGAGGCCGAGCGGATCCTGGTCAGCGACGTGCCCGGCGTCTTCGTCTACCACGACACGCCGGTCCAGCTGATCAAGCCGTGGGTCAAGGGCGACGCGCTGCTGCCGGACGAGAACGGGATCGCGAGCATCCACTGGCCGGGCTACGCGGCGAACACCACCGTCCCCGAAGGCCTCTACGTCACCGCCGATGCCCCCGAGGGTCGCGGCTAGCCGGGACGCGACGACGCATCGATCGAACGTCAAACGGCGACGGCCGGTCCCCAGTGGGGACCGGCCGTCGCCGTGGGAGCGCGCCGTCGTGGGACGGAGCGCCGAACTACGCGCTGGGAACGCGGTTCAGGCGGGTCGCGTTGCCCCCGAAGCCGTACTGCTCCGTGCCGTCGTCGATGCCGTTGTCGTCGGTGTCGGCGTCGAGCGGGTCGAGGTCGAGGTCGAGCACCTCGGTCCCGTCGTCGATCCCGTCGCTATCGGAGTCGAGGCTGTTCGGGTCGGTCCCGAGCTCCGCCTCCTCGGTGTCGCTGAGTCGGTCACCGTCGGTGTCGACGCCGCCGTCGCCCGCGGCCGCGGCGTCCGCCTCCGCATCGGCCGCGTCCTCGGTCCCTTCCTCGGCGGTCCCTTCCTCGGCGGTCCCCGCCTCGTCGGTGGCCGCCTCGTCGGCGCCGTCGGCTTCGGGCGTCGCCTCTTCGTCGCCCTCCGCGACCGGCGTGGCCACCGCGTCGTCGGTGTCGTCGCCCGCGGTCGCGTCGTCGGCCGGGTCAAGCACCGGCGCTCCGAGCCCCGCCGTGACGTACACGGACGGGCCATCGGCGCCACCGCGGACCGTGGCCACGTCGGGCACGAGCTGGCCGTCGCCGACCGCGAGCGGCACCACCGACCCGTCGGAGAGGATCACCTCGACCGCGCCGTAGCTCGCCATCACGAGGACCGGGCCGGTCTCGGCGACGACGGAGGCCTCCTCGCCCGGCTCGAGGCGGTTGCGGGTCATCTCCGCGTCGTAGGTGCCCTCGCCGATGTCGGAGATCGCGCCGCTGGTGTAGAAGACGTCGCCGCCGGTCTCGTCGTCGACCTCGGCGTCGGGCGCGACGAGCTCGAAGAGCCAGGCCGTTGCGGGGTCCTCGCCCTCGGACCGGCGGGTGTAGGCGTCGCCGGCCGACGCGAAGTAGGCCTCACCGACCTCGATCCGCGCCCGCCGCTCGGTCTCGTCGTTGCGGATGATCGAGACGCCCGTCCGCTGGAGCATGAACGAGAAGCCGCCGGCCTCGGAGAACGCGTCGTCCTCCGACGGCGGGGAGAACTGCCGGACCCGCCAGGCGACGTCGCCGCCCTCGACGTAGACCAGCCCCTGGGAGACCACCTGGCTGGTGCCCGCGTCCGCGTTCAGCTCCTCGTCGGACGTCTCGAGCGCGACGCCGCCGGTCTCCGTGTCGGGCTCGGTCCCGGTCGGCTCCTCCGTCGGGGTCGCCTCGGCAACCGGGACATCGGGAACCGGGGTCGCCACGCCCTCGGGCGTGCCTTCCTGGTTCTGGCTCGGCGCGGCCAGGTGTCGTCCCCGGGGCGCCCCCGCGTCGGCCTCGAGCAGGGCCCCGCCGCCCAGCGCGAGCGCGACCGCGGTCGCCACCACCGCGGCCAACATCCCCCGCACCCGCCAGTCGTGACGCCGGACCCATCTGGACCCGACGGTGCCTCTCACCCGCATCTCAGACCCCCTCGTACCGTACCGCGGCCGGCCCCTGCCTGGACCACGTCCGGCAAATGACCCCAACCCCCAATCGTTCCCGAACCTCACCCGACACCCCCACGATGCGACGGGCCACGCTCGACGCACGGGGGAGTGATTCGGGATCGGGAAACGGTGCGGGCACCGTACCGACAACCAGGGCCAGTGTCAATGTGGCACACCATCCTCGCGCCGTTGGCACCGCCCGAGGGGGAGACACCCCCGGCGACGCCCCGCGTCCGAGGTACGCCGCGCGCGGGGTCGCGCGCGAGGTCGTCGGCCGGTCGGCCAGCGCGGCGCGGCCTCCCCGACGGCGACTTTCCCGGTCCTCGGTACGGCTCCACGTCGACGTCCGCCGCCCGCGCCATCTGACGCTGATGGTCGATCGCGACGACCGCCGTGCCACGGAGACCGGCTGTTCGAGTCCGGTATCGGGGGGCGCCGGCGGCCCGGCCCGGCTGGGCCGGGCCCCGAGGTCAGCGGCTCAAGGACGAAGCCGGCTCGAGCCGGCTGGGGCCGGCGTCCACGGTGGCCATAGCGGTCACCCGGAATCCGTGTGACACGAGGGGGAGGGACGTGGGCCGGTGCCGCACGGGCGATTGGGCGTCGGTGCCGGACACCGCGGGCGGCCACGCGCACGACGGCGTCAGCACGGTCGACCGCCCTCCGGCGTTGCTCCCGGTTCCGACGTCGCCTCGCCGCGGCGGCGATCCCGCGGCGGGTGCCGCGGCGCGGGATCGCCGCCGGTCAGCGCTCCGCCCGCACCTCGTAGATGTCGCCCACGCCGTGCTCCTGGTCGCGCACGACCGTGTCGGCGGCCAGCGTGGCATAGCCGATAGACCCCGCGCCGTTGACGGTCAGGTCGAGCCGCTCGGAGGCCGCGACGATCGCCCCACCGGCGCCGTTGACCGTGACCGTGGCCGTCCGGCTCGTCAGCCGTCGCGCGTGGTAGTCCCCCGCCCCGTTGACGCTGACCGCCTGGACGCCGGCGCTCCCGGCCACCTCCAGGTCCCCGCCGCCGTTGATGCTCGCCGTCAGGCGTTCGGTCTCCAGGTTCCCGATCCGGCAGGAGCCGCCGCCGTTGACCGTGACGCTCAATTCGGGGGCAACCAGGGACGCGGCGCTCGCCCGCGCGTTGCCGTCCACCCGCAGCGCGGTGAGCTCGGGGACGGTCACGAAGAACCGGAGCGGCACAGCGGGATCGAGGCTCCGCAACCACCCCCACCGGGCCTCGATCTCGAGCTGCCCGCCCTCGACGGACGTGTCCACGAGCGGGACGAGGTTGTCGTCACCCTCGATCCGCAGCGTCGGGGTGGCGCCTTCCACCTGGGTGACGACGAGATCGCCGTCGCCGTGGACGGCCACCGACGTGAACGGCGGCACGGTCCGCTCGGCGACCGTCGGCACCCCCGAGCCACGCACGGTCAGGGCTTGGTTGACCCCAATCCCCGTCGCGCCGAGCACCATCATCGCGGCGACGACCGCGAGGAAGGCTTCCGCGACGCGGAGGCCGCGCGGGGTCCCCCGTGCCGCGACCTCGGGTCGGTCCACGGCGCCGGAGGACCTCGTGGTCGGCACGGCCGGGGGAACGCCGACCCCGGCGAGGGGAGCGACCGCGCCCAGGGGAGCGACCGCGACGCCCGACGGCCCCACGCCCGCCGCCCCGACCGTCTCGTCGTCGCGGCCGGTCATCGTCAGGCCCGCGTGGGCCGCCAGCAGGATGCCCCACCCGCCGAGCGGCCAGAAGGACCAGTCGAGGCCGCCGTGGACGAGGTCGATCGCGACGAAGCCGAGGTTGGCGACGACGAACGCGGCGGCGTGGGCGGCAAGCGGCCGGCCGCCGGGGACCAGGACCGTCGCGGCATGGGTGGCAAGGACGCCCCCCCAGACCCACAGCGGCCAGGGGGCCCACTCCAGACCGCCCGAATCGACGCCGAGGTCGATGGCCAGGAAGCCAAGGTTGGCCACGGCGAAGAGGGCGACATGCCCCCCGAGACGCCGCGCGCGGGGGACCAGGACGGCCCCCGCGTGCGAGGCGACCGCCGTGCCCCAGACCCACCACGGCCAGACCACCCACCACTCGTCCGGCGAGGTGGCCGCGTTGAGCAGCGTCAGCCCGACCATCACCGACGCATAGAGGGCCAGGTTGAACCGGAGACCGCGAACCACCGCCCGGGGCCGGCGGCGTCCGCCGGGAGGACCGGTTACCGGGAGCGACCGAGGGCCTCCCACCCGTGGGCGGCGACGTGCCCTCCGCGGCGCGGCGCTCACCGCTCGCCCGTGAAGCGGTAGCCGACGCCCCAGACGGTGGCGATCCTGGCCCCGGCGGGACCGAGCTTCTTGCGGAGCCGGACGACGTGGCTGTCGACGGTGCGGTCGAAGACCTCGACATCGTCGCCCCAGAGCCGCTCGAGCAGGTAGGGGCGGCTGAAGGCGCGGCCGGGGTTGGACGCGAGCAGGGCGAGGAGGTCGAACTCGCGCCGGGTCAGATCGACGTCCTCCCCATCGACGGTGACCGTCCGGCCGGCCGGCTCGACCCGCAGCTCGCCATGGACGATCGGGGCGCCGACCGCGGCGCCTCCGGCCGGGTCGGTTCCCTGCACCGCCCCGACCCCGGAGACCGCGCCCGCGGGGCTACCGGTCGGGCGGCCCTGCCCGCCCGCCGGGACGCCGACGGGGGCCAGCATCGCGACGCGGCGCAGCGTGGCCCGGACGCGGGCCATCAGCTCGCGCATCCCGAACGGCTTGGGCACGTAGTCGTCGGCGCCGACCTCGAGCCCCATCACGCGGTCGATCTCCTCCCCGCGGGCCGTCAGCATGATGATCGGCATCAGGTGCGTCTGGCGGATCCGCCGGCAGACGCTGAGCCCGTCGAGCCCGGGCAGCATCCAGTCGAGGATCACCAGGTCGATCCGCTCGGCGGCGACGGCGT
The DNA here is from genome assembly GCA_902806335.1 of uncultured Thermomicrobiales bacterium. GTDB lineage: Bacteria > Chloroflexota > Chloroflexia > Thermomicrobiales > UBA6265 > CADCWG01. The sequence goes on from CADCWG010000010.1 coordinate 6,048, forward strand.
CGAGCGCGCTCGGCCCGTCGAAGGCCTGGCGGACGGCGTACCCCTCGGCCTCGAGATGGCCCCGGATCAGATGATTGATGTCGGCCTCGTCCTCGACGACGAGGACCGTGGCGGTCGCGGCGGGAGCACCGGCGGAGACGATCATGGCGAGCCTCGGCGTGCGTCGGCGGCGGCGGCACCCGCGCGGGCGCCGGCGTGAACGAGTGGCGGGGACGACTCTCCCCGGGGAGTGCCGTCCGCGGCGGGATGCGACCCGTTGGGCGTACCCGAGGGACGGGCGCCGTTGGGGGCGGCGCGGGCGGTCGCCGGCCGGCGCTCCGGTCGCGGCGAGATGTCGGCTCCCCCGTGGCGCGCGGCCTCCGCGGCGACCCGGAGGCGGACTGCGAAGCGGCTGCCCTCGCCGAGGCGGCTCTCGACCGCGATGTCGCCGCCCATCGCGGCCACCAGATCGCGGACGATCGCGAGCCCGAGCCCGAACCCGCCGGAGGCGCGGGCGCGGGAGGCGTCCGCCCGGTAGAAGCGCTCGAAGACGCGCGGCAGGTCCTCGGGCGCGATGCCCGCCCCGGTGTCGGCGACCGCGAGCACGAGGTGGCCTGGTCCCGAGCGGGCGAGGGAGACGACGACGATGCCCCCGGCCGGAGTGTGGGTGATCGCGTTGCGGACGAGGTTGAGCAGCACCTGGCCGAGCCGCTCCCGGTCGGCCGTCGCCGGCGGCAGCCCCGACGGGACCTCGGCGACCAGGGTCACGCTGCGGTCCCGCCAGGCTAGGGGGGCCAGGGTCTCGTGGACCTCGTCGACCACGGCGCCGGCGTCGACCGGGCCGAGCCGCAGGCGAAGCTCCCCGGCCTCGGCCCGGGCGAGGGCGAGCAGGTCGTCGACCAGCGCCCCGAGGCGCTCCGTCTCGCGGTGGATGATCCCCAGGTAGCCCTGGAGCTGCTCGGGCGGCGGCATCCGGGAAGCGGTCGCGCCCGCGGCGGTGCCGCCGTCCCCATCGGGGACGGGCTCGGTCGCCATCAGCAGCGACTCGACGTGGCCGCGGATGCTGGCGACGGGGGTGCGCAACTCGTGGGAGACGTTGACGATCAGCTCGCGCCGGCTCTGGTCGGCGTGGGCGGCGGTCGCCCGCGCCCGCGCCGCCTCGGCCTCTGACGCCGCGAGGCGGACCGCGGCGTCGCTCGGTCCGAGCATGATCCGCGCGAAGCGGCCCATCAGGTAGGCCACGAGGTTGGCGACGTTCAAACCGACCAGGGCGAGGGCGAGGCCGGCCGGCACCCCGAGCACCGCCATCAGCGGCCGATCGCCGGCGGACGGCCCCACCAGGTAGGGGATCGGCGAGGCGAGGAGGCGGACGACGGACGCCACGAGGGCGAGCACCGCGGCGGCGGTCAGGGCGCCGAGCGGGAGCTTGAGCAGCAGGTAGAGCAGGTTGGTCCAGGTGACCTGATCCCGGAGCAGCGCGGCGACCCGCCGAGGGAGGGACGCGTCCGCGGCGACCGGGCGGACGGGGGGCGGGATCTCGACGCCGAGCCAGGCATGGGTGAGGTGGCGCTCGAAGTCTCCCAGGCGCCAGGCGCCGATCGTGGTCAGGAGCAGGATCGGGAAGCCGAGCAGCACGGCGACGGTCGCCACCCCGGTGACCAGCCCGAGGAGGAGGACGGTGAAGTAGAGGACACCGAGCGGCAGGGCGACCAGCAGGTAGGCGAGGTTGCGGTAGGTGCGGCGCCGGGCGGCGACGAGCAGCAATTCGCGGGCACCCCGCCGGTCCGGCCGCCAGTCGGCCGGCATCGCCCACCACCGCTTGTCGAGCGCGTGCGCCACGCCGTCCCCCACGCGGGCCGCCCGCCCGCTCCGGTCCCACCCCCGCCCGCCACCGATCGGTCCGCGCACCGGTGGCATCGGCCGGCATCCTTATGATGCCCCACCGATGTGATAGCGCACGAGCGGAATTGTGGCCATTCGGTGACGGCGGGGAGACCCGGTCGGCGCCTGGGACGGGGCAGCGGGACCATCGGCCGGGACCATCGGCCGGGAACGCGGACGGGGCGGGGGTGCCCGATTGGCACCGCCCGCCCCGCCTCGACGTCCCGCCACCCGGGTGGCGCGTGGCCCTACGAGAGAACGCTCAGCGGGTCGATCGTGTTGCCGTTGAGCTTGACCATGAAGTGGGTGTGGGGACCGGTCGAGGCGCCGGTGCTCCCGATCGGGCCGATCGTCTCGCCCTGGGCCACCGACTGCCCGGTGGCCACGTACGGCTGGGTGGCCATGTGGCCGTAGACGGTGGCGAAGCCGTTGCCGTGGTCGATCTCCACGTAGTAGCCGAGCCCGCAGTCGCACCAGCCGGCGAAGGTCACCACGCCGCCGTCGGACGCGACGATCGGGGTGTAGGACGGGGCGGCGATGTCGAGCCCGTTGTGGAAGCCGCAGCCGAGGACCGGGTCGTAGGGGTAGAAGGGGAGCGAGCTGCAGCCGTAGTTCTGCGAGATCGTCCCGTTGGTCGGGTAGACAAACGACCCGGTCGCGAGCCCGGACGCCGGCGGGGCCGGGGCCTCGGTCGGGTCCGGCGCCGGTGGCTCAGTCGGCTCCGGCTCGTCCGTCGGCTCCGGCGCGGGCTCGTCCGTCGGCTCCGGCGCGGGCGGCGCGGTCGGCTCCGCCGTCGGGGGCTCGTCCGGATCGGGCGCGCTGGTCGGCGCCGTGGTCGCGGCCGGCTCCTCAGCCAGCTCCTCGGTCGGCTCCTGGGCCGGCGCGGCGGGGGTGAGGTACGCCCCGTAGACCCAGCCTTCCACGCCGCCGTCGCCGACGCGGTACCAGACCGCACCGTCGCCGTCGGTGACCGGTCCCTCGAGCACCTCGACCACCGCACCGGGAGCGAGGGCACCGACGATCGCGCCCTCGGTCGTCACCGTCTCGCGGAGGTTGGCGGCGTCGCCGTCGCCCGTGTCGACCGACACCGTGTCGCCGGGAGCGAAGCTCGGCCCCGGCTGGGCCACCGCGTCGCCGTCGCTGGCGTCCGTGTCGTCGCCGTCGACGGGCGCGGCCGGCTGGTCGGCCGCGGCGAGCAGGTCGCCATCGGCGTACCCGGTCACCCCGTCCGCGGTGACGAGGTACCACCCCGCGGCGCTGGCCTCGAAGCTCGCCGGGCCGTCCATGACCTGGACGACGTCGCCGGCCGAGACGAAGCCGACGATCTCCGCGCTCGGGGCGGCCTCGGCGCGGATATTGACCCCGCCGTCGGCCGCGGCCGCGGCATAGGTTCCCGGCGCGAAGGCCGCCGTCCCCGCCGGCTCGCCCTGGTCCTCGGCGACGGCGGCGGGCGCGGCATCCTCGCTCGGCGCCGGCGCCGCCTCGTCGGTCCCCTCCGCGGGGCCGAGGAAGGCGCCGACGACCCACCCGTCGACGCCGTCGACGCGGACCGGCCACCAGACGGTGCCGTTGGCGTCGGCCGTGGTGTCCGCCTCGTCGATCCGCAACTCGACCAGCTGGCCGAAGGCGAGCGGGCGCAGCAGCTCCGTGTCGTTACTCGGGCCGGCGCGGAGGTTGATGCCTTCGGGGTCCGCGACGCGGGCGGTCGCGGCGTGCGGGTCCACCGCCGAGACGTCCCCGGCGGGAGCCGACACGTCCTCCCCGTCGGCGGGCACGGAGTCGGTCTCGTCGGCGGCGGCATCGGCGGCGACGGTCTCGCCAGTGGCGGCGGCGATGTCGGTCGGCGCCGCGGCGGCCGGCTCATGGTCGCCCGGCAGCCCGACCAGGAAGTAGCCGGCGACCCAGCCGTCGAGCCCGTAGACGGCGACCGGCCACCAGCGGGTCGAGCCGTCCGGGTCGAGGACGGTGTCCACGGCGTCGATCCGAAGCGCGACCTCGGTGCCGTCGGCGAGGGCCGTCACGACCCCGGCCCCGAAGGCCGGCCCGTCGCGGAGCAGCACGCCGTCGCCGCTGTTGGCGATGGTGGCGGGGCGCCCGCCCTGGGCGACCGCGGCGCTCTGGCTCTCGGGGCCCGACGCCCGACCCGCGCCGGTGGTGCCCAGCCCGGCGAGCGCGAGCGTCGCCGCCAGGGCCAGGGTCAGCCACCGCCCGCGCCAGGCCGCGTAGGGCCCGCGGGCCACCCGGGCCCGTTCGTTCTCCACCGTCGCCACCGCTTCCCCTCCGAACCCGGGCCGCCCGTGGCCACCCGCCCCCCAACGGCCGAGCGGCCTGCCGGGTCGACCGAATTCCCAGCCCACCGAACGTACGCTGTGACCGTCAGTCACAGACGCTATCGGCGTACTCGAGACGCACCATAGCACCGGCCCAGGGCTCGCCGCAACGGGGTGGGGCGACCTCCAGGAGTCCACGGGTCGGTTCGGCCGGCTGGGTGGGACCCCCCTGGTATACTCCGGCGGTTGAAAATCGGATTCCGCCCCGTGCCCGTGCGGCTGTTTGGCCGCGTTCCCTTATCGGGGGGCGGCCTCGGGGACAGCGAGGATTCGATCGTACGTACAGATCATGCGGTCGCGCCCGATGAGCGGCGCGCGACGGCGCGAGCGAAGAGGACGTACAAAGCGTGAAACTGACGGTGGAGCGGCTGCCCGAAGGCCAGGTCCGGCTCGACATCGCCGCTGACGAGGACGAGTTCGGGCGGGCTATGGACCGCGCGGTCCGCAAGGTCTCACGCCAGGTGGTGCTGCCCGGCTTCCGCAAGGGCAAGGTGCCGCGGCAGATGATCGAGCGGACGTACGGGCGGGAGGTCTTCCTCGAAGAGGCCCACAAGGAGATCATGGACGATCTCTACAAGCGGGCCCTGGAGCAGGAGGAACTGGTCCCGGTCGGCTCGCCCGAGGTCGACATCACCACGCCCGAGCCGCTGGCGTTCCAGGTCGTCGTCCCGGTCTACCCCACCATCGACCCCGGGCCGTACACCGACGTCCGGGTCGAGCCGCAGGACGCGTCCGTCGACGAGGACGCCGTCGACCAGGTGATCGAGCGCCTGCGCAAGACGCAGAGCCCCTGGGTCGAGCCGAGCGAACCCCGCCGGCCGCGCGAGGGCGACCAGGTCACCGTCGACCTCACGGTCACCGAGGGCGACGCGCCCTTCCAGACGCCGGTCGAGGGCGCCCAGTTCGTGCTCGGCGAGAGCAACATCTTCGACGGGCTGCGCGAGCAGCTCGAGCAGATGGAGGTCGCCGAGACGCGGACCTTCGACCTCACCTTTGCCGACGACGACGAGAGCGTCAACGCGGGCATCCGCGGCAAGACCCTGACCTACACCGCCACGCTGAAGGGGCTCAACGAGCGGCAGCTGCTGCCGCTCGACGACGCGTTCGCCAAGCAGGCGGCCGACGAGGAGACGCTGGACGGCCTGCGGCGGGCGATCCGCGAGGACCTCCACCAGGGCAAGACGGCCGAGACCCGGACGGGGGTCGTCAACCAGACCATCGGCGCGATGGCCGAGGGGGCGACGATCGACCTGCCGGCGGTGATGATCGACGAGGCGGTCGACGACGAGCTCAACTCCCTGCGCGGCCAGCTGAGCCAGCAGCGGCAGACGCTGGAGGACTACCTGCGGGCCAACAACCAGACCGAGGCGGAACTGCGGGCCGAGCTTCGGCCCGACGCGGCGCGGCGCCTGCGCAACTCGCTCCTGCTGCGGGAGATCGCCCGGCGCGAGAACGTCGCGGTGGCGGACGAGGACGTCGACGCGGAGATCGCCGAGCTCTCCTCGGGGGCGGCCAACCCGGAGCGGCTGCGGGAGCTCTACGCCAGCGACTACTTCCGCAACATGCTCCGCAACGACCTCTTCGAGCGGCGGATCACCGACCGCCTGGTCGAGATCGCCACCGAAGGCCGCGGCGCGGTCACCAACGGCTGGGTCGCGCCGCCGCCGGCCGAAGGCGGGGAAGGCGACGAGGAGACCGTCGCCGATCTGGTCGGCACCGCCGCCGAGGACGCTGGGACCGAAGACACTGGGACCGAGGACAGCGCCGGCGGGGCGGCCACCGACAGCACCGGCGCCCTCGGGCTGGCGGAGGCGATCCCGCCGGCGGTTGACGACGTCGAGGACATCGCGGTCGGCGACCGCACGCTCAACAGCGTCACCGACGGCGGCCTGACGACCGACGCCAGCGGCGCCGACGCGCCGGAGGCGGACGCGGACGCCGCCGTGACCGTCGCCGCGGTGGCCACCGAGCCGGACGCGGCCCAGGCGGCCGCCGTCGGCCACGAGGCCGAGGCGGTGGCGACCGGCGGGGACGACCCCGACACGTCCGGGGAGCGCGGGGCCTAGACCCGCT
>CADCWG010000011.1 GCA_902806335.1 uncultured Thermomicrobiales bacterium
CGGCCCTGGCGGCCCTGGCGGCCCTACCCCCGACCGACGCCGCGGGGCGGCCGCTGGTGCCGGCGGGGACGCCGGCGCGGCGGCGGCTGCCGGCCAAGCGTGGCGGGTTCACCCAGGAGGCGCGGGTCGCCGGGAACAAGGTCTTCCTGCGGACCGGCGAGTACGAGGACGGCAAGCTCGGCGAGATCTTCATCGACATGCACAAGGAGGGCGCGGCCTTCCGGTCGATGATCAACTGCTTCGCGATCGCGATCTCGAAGGGCCTCCAGTACGGGGTGCCGCTCGACGAGTTCGTCGAGACGTTCACCTTCACCCGGTTCGAGCCGCAGGGGATGGTCTCCGGGCACCCGAACATCCGCCAGGCGACCTCGATCATCGACTACGTCTTCCGCGTGCTCGGGCTGGAGTACCTGGGGCGGACCGACCTGGTCCAGGTCCAGCCGGAGCTGACGGAGAACGTCGAGGGTGGTCAGGGCGGCCAGGGCGGGGCGGCTACCACGCCGGCGAGCCCGGGTGTCCCCACGGCGTCGACCCCGGTCGCGGCCGCTCCGAGCCCGGCTGGCGGCCCGGCTGGCGGCCCGGCGACGGCCACGGCGAGCCCGACGGCGGTCGCGGCCCACAAGAACGGCAACGGCGCCGCCAACGGCAACGGGCATGGGCACGGACACGGGCACGACGGGGGGCTGACGGGACTGACGGTCGAGGTGGCCGGGCCGGCGACGGCGGTCGTTGAGCCGCCGACCGCCCGGGCGAGCATGGCCCAGGGCGCGAACCAGCTCGACGCGCACCTCTCGGAGCTGATGGGCGACGCGCCCTTCTGCGACGTCTGCGGCCACATCACGGTCCGCAACGGCGCCTGCTACAAGTGCCTCAACTGCGGGAACAGCCTCGGCTGCTCCTAACGGCCCGCCGAGGCGGGTGACGGGCGAGGCCCCGGCCGGGTATCCGGCCGGGGCCTCGCCGTCCCCGTCGCGCGGGCACCGCCCCGTCCGGCGGGGACCGGGCCGGACGGCCCTGGGACGCGTGGTAGCATCGACGGGCAGGACTGTCGGCGGGAGGAGCGCAATGGCGGAGACCACGACCGACGCGGAGGTCACGCTCCCGTCCGGCGCCGAAGCGGACGCCCAGGTGCCGCCGATGATCGAGGTCACCCCCGAGGAGGGGCGTCGCCTCTTCGACGACGCGGCGCGCCAGGTGATGGGCATGAGCGGAGAAGAGTTCATCCGCCGATGGGAGGCGGGCGAGTACTGGGGCATTGCCGACGCGGACGGACACCGCCACATCGGCGATCTGATCTCGATAATCCCCTTTGCCCGCCAGGAGCCCTAAGGCCGCCGTCGACGTCCAGATGCGGGCAATGAGACGGGTAGCGTCGCTCCTCTCAGACCGTCCGCTGCTCACGACCGGTTATCGTCCGGCACCCCACGAGCACGTTGTGACCTTCGCCCGGCCCACCGAGCCGGTCCTGCTCCGCTCGACTATGGTGGCGTGGCGCGTCGGATTCTTGCTCCGCTACGACTACGTCATCGACAGCGCGAAGGGCTCCGGGTACGACGTACTGGCGATCGGCTACCGTTACCACGTGCTTGACCTCGAGGGGAGAGAGATCGTTGCTTACCACTGGCATCCGACCGGTGTCAGCCCGGTGACGTACCCACATGTGCACCTTTCTCGCCGACTAGCGCCCATTCCGGTCGGACGAGGCGGTGAGCCGGTCGCCCTGGCCGACATGCACCTGCCCTCGGGTGTCGTCACGTTCGCGGACGTCGTGCGGCTGCTGATCACCGAGTTCGAGGTCGTGCCGCGGCGGGCGGACTGGGCGGCCGTCCTTGAGCGTGACGGAGACGGCTGAGAGGAGGACGAGACCGTGTGTGGCCGTTACGTGATCGCGGGGCACCAGGAGCTGTCGGAGCGGTTCCAGCTTCGACAGGTCCGGCTGGACCTCGCGCCGACCTTCAACGCGGCGCCGTCGCAGCTGCTGCCGGTGGTCGTGATCGAGCCGTCGGGGGAGCGGGTCCTGGCGCCGATGCGGTGGGGGCTGGCCCCGCGCTGGCGCAAGCCGGGGAAGGGCAGCGCGCCGGCGCCGATCAACGCCCGGGCGGAGACGCTGCTGGAGCGACCGATGTTCCGGCCGCTCGTGAAGGGCCGACGCTGCCTGATCCCGGCCACCGGTTTCTACGAGTGGGGGCAGGTCGACGGCCGCAAGCAGCCCTACTTCTTCACGACGACCGACCAGGAGGTCTTCGCCTTCGCCGGCCTCTACGACCTGGCGCCCGGCGGTGAGGACGGGGAGGCCGGCTCCTACACCCTGATCACCGGCGCCCCGAACGCGGTGGTGGAGCCGATCCACGACCGGATGCCGGTGATCCTGCGGCCGGACGACGAGGCGGAGTGGCTCGACCCGGGGGTCCAGGACGAGGGGATCGTCGAGCGCCTGCTGCGGCCGTACCCGGCCGAGGCGATGACCGCGCGGCCGGTCTCTACCGCGGTCAACGACACCCGCCGCGACGGGCCGGAGCTGATCGAGCCGCTGGCCTGAGCCGCGTATGCACACCGGCGACCGGCTGAGCCGACGCGACGGGGCGAGCCCTGTCGCGGTGCCGTCGGTTATGTCACGGGGACCGTCGGTAGGTGGCCGCTAGCGGCACTCGTCGGGGTGTTGCTCGCAGTACGGGGTGTCGCCGGGGAAGCGGCTGCGGTTGCGGGCGACCCAGGCGTAGACGCGGTCCTGGGTCCGGCCGAGGACGGGCAGGCCGTAGACGAGAACCGGGAGGCGGGTGCCGAGGGCGACGGCGAGCGCCCAGTTGATGGCCCCCGCCCCCGAGAAGCGGCGCCCGTCGGGCAGCACGGCCCAGGCCGCGGCCTCGACCTCGACGCGGGTGAGACCGGCGGACTCGGGGACGCCCGGCTTCTGGGACGGGACCGACGTCACGCGCCGGTGGCGGTCGAGCGCCCGAACCAGGCGCATGGACCGCGTTCAGAACCCTCAGCCGCCGTCGAAGATCAGCGTCAGGTGGCGCGGCAACGGCTCGGGCACGGCGCACTCCGGCGGCAGTCGGGCGGCAGTCCCTGGTCCGGCGACGTCGTCGGGCGGGGGGTCACCGCGTGTCGCTCCCCGGCCTGCTCGCCCGATCCAGTCTACCCGCCAACGGGCGGTGGCGCGCCGCGCTCGCCCACCTTCGGCAGGTCGGACGGGCGTTCTCCCGGCTCCCCGGCTCCCCCGGCTCCCCGGACGAACCGGTAGCCGGGCCCCCGGTGCGGGCCGCGCACCGCTACGGCCCGTCGTCGGTGGCGGCATGGCGTCGTGCGGCGACCTTGTTCGCGCGGTGCCCAGCGCTACGTCCGGTGCCGGTGCCGGTGCCGCACCCACCGGGCAAGGCGGCCGGACCGGTCATCGCGACCGTAAGCCCAGCAGGTCCTCCTGGAGCGGAGCCCGAGGGGATCGGCACGGTGCCTGGCGCCCGATCCCGGCTTCGGGGGAGGCGTCCGCCCCGCTCCGGCAGCCCCCGTGGCACACTGCTCGCGATAGTGCGAACCAGGAGTGCCGCGCGAGACCTCCCGACGGGGGCCATCGGCGCGGACCTGGTCGCTGGGACATGCCCGCGACGTTCTCGGGGCCAACGGAAACCGCCGCACCGCCCGAATCGGGCCGAACCAACGAAGGAGCGACCCGCAGCCGTGACTGGGAGCCAACGCCTCGCCATCGCCGTCAGCCTCGTCTATCTCGCCCTCCTCGCGCCGCTGACCCTTACGACCGCCGGGGCGAGTACCCTCGAACCGGACGTCGAAGTGATGCGCGAAGTCCAGGAGGTGCACGGGACGTTCGGGGGGTGGATCGCCGAGTACGGCAACTGGATCGGTTCGACGGTCGGCGGGCTCGTGGTCGGGGTGTTCGTCGCCGTCTGGCTGCTCCGGCACGCCTACTGGCTCGAGTCGCTGCTGGTGATCGGGGTGGTGCTGCTGCGGGCGGCGAACGCGGTGCTGAAGGCGTTCAGCGACAGCCCCCGGCCGCAGGAGATCCCGGGCGTCGTCCGGGTGACCGAGCAGGCGAGCGGGGCGGGGTTCCCGAGCGGGCACGCGATGGGCAGCGTGCTGCTCTGGGGTGGGCTGGCGATCGTCGCCTTCCGCCTTAGCTGCTGCCCCCGGATGCGGACGCTGGTCGTCGTCGCGGCGGCCCTGTCGGTGCTCGCGACCGGGTTCGCGCGGGTCTACGTCGGGGCCCACTGGCCGTCCGATGTCGTCGGCGGCGTGATGTGGGGCCTGGCCCTGATCGCCCTGATCGCGTTCGCGCTGCAGCAGGCGTCGGAGCGTTGGCCCCGGCTGCGGCCGACCCCGATCGTCGCCGCGTAGATCACACGCCCCTCTCACCCCGGCCCCCCGCTCCCTCGCTCAGGGAGCGGGGGTCTCTCGTGTCCGGGGCCGGGACGACGGTCCCCGGTGGTAGGCTACGCCCCCGACCGAGGGTCCGCGGGCAGTGGCTGGGAGGAGAGGGTGGCGCGACTCCTGATCGGGCCGGTGGTGCGGCTCCAGGTCCAGGCGGCGAGCCTGAAGGTCCCGAGCGGCGGGCGGGCGGGGCGCCACGACCGCTACGACCCGGCGGCGCTGCGAGACGTCCCGGCGCTGACGCTGGACGGGCGGGGGGTGGTCGGCCTGGTCGGCGACGGCCCGGGGGACGCCACCGAGCGGGTACTCGACGTCCACCACCCCGACCACCCGGCGAGCCGGAACCGCGGCGGCCGCAACGGCATCTCGATCGGGTTCACGGCGCACTACGCGGCCATGCGCGAGCGGTTTGGCGACCACCTACCCGACGGCGTGGCCGGGGAGAACCTGATCGTCGCCACCGGGGCGGTGATGGGCGAGGACGACCTGGCCGGCGGGCTGGTGGTCGAGACGGCTGATGGGCCGGTGTGCCTGGGCGGCGTGGCCGTGGCGACCCCCTGCGTCGAGTTCAGCCGGTACGCGCTCCGCTTTCCGGACGAGGCGCGCCCCGACCGGCGGGTGACCGAGGCGATCCGATTCCTCGACGACGGGATGCGGGGGTACTACGCCGCCATGGACGGCCCGCCGACGACGGTGCGCGTGGGCGACCGCGTCTACGTCGAAACGGCGACGGCGTAGCGCCCGGGCGCGTCCCGGACCGAGCGGGCGGGGCACCCCGCGGGCAGATCCGGGGTCATGGCGGCATCCGAAGGCGTCGGGAGGGTGGGTCGATGGCCGGGACGGGTGAGGCTGGGACGTCGGACCCCAGGGAGTCCCCAGCCGCCCCCGTCACGGTCCAACCCTCCGGGGGAGGACGGTCGCCCGGCGGCGGCGAGGGCGAGCCCCAGGGTCTGTCGCGGGTGGTGGTCGTTGGCTTCGCCCGGAGCCGCTTCATCATCATCCTCGCGGTGCTCGGGTTGCTGCTCTCGGCGACGGCCATGCTCCTCTACTCGGCGATCGCGACCGTCGTCACGGTGTGGGACGCGTTCGCGCGGGGGAATTTCGGCGCCGATGGCGCGAAGCGCTTCTCGGTGGATCTGGTCGAGCTCACCGACACCACGCTGCTCGGGGCGGTCCTCTACATCGTGGGACTCGGGCTGTACGAACTCTTCATCCAGCCCGACCTGCCCGTGCCGGGATGGCTCCGGTTCCGCAGCCTGAGCGATCTCAAGGCCGAGCTGGTCGGGGTAATCATCGTCCTGCTCGGCGTCTCGTTCCTCGGCTACGTCGTCGAGGGGACCGGCCTGGGCTCCATCCTGGAGTTGGGCGCGGCGATCGCGGCGGTGATCGTCGCACTCAGCCTGCCGAACATCGTCGGCCGGCGCGGGCACGGAGGGGACGCCGGGGCAGCGGGCGAGAGCTGAGCCGGGCACTGCCACGCTCTCTGGCGGGCGTCACCGGCGGCGCCCTACGCGCCGGAGCGGCGGTCGCGGAGATCGGGGCGCGTGGCGAGGTGGCGGCGGATCGCCGCCGGGTAGAGCCGGCACTCCGCCGCGAAGACGCGGGCGCCGAGGGTGGCCGGGGTGTCGCCGGGAAGGACCGGGACGCGCTCCTGGAGGACGACGGGGCCCGTGTCGTAGCCGTTGTCGACGACGTGGACCGTGGCGCCGGACTCGGCGGCGCCGCTGGCGAGCACGGCGGCGTGGACGCGCTCGCCGTAGTAGCCGCGGCCGGCCGCGACCGCCGCGGCCTCCGGTAGCAGCGCCGGGTGGATGTTCAGGATGCGGCCGAGGAGGTCGTCGGGGACGACCAGCTTGCGGAGGAAGCCGGCGAGGAGGATCAGGTCGGGCCGCGCGGGGGCCACCGCCGCGTCGAGCGCGGCGTAGACGGCGGCGCTGTAGGCCGCGTCGTCGGGGTGGTCGCGGCGGCGGACCACGGCCGACGGGACACCGGCGGCGGCGGCGACCGCGAGGCCGCGAACGTCGGGAACCGAGCTCACGACGGCGCCGACCCGCGCGTGGAGGTCGCCGGCGGCGATGGCCGCGAGCAGGTTCTCGAGGGTCCGGCCGGTGCCGGAGAGGAGGACCGCGAGCAGCGCCGGCGGGCCCGGGGCCGGTGGGCAGGGGCGATCGGCTCCCGCCCCTCGCGGGCTACCGTCCGGGTCGCCAGGTGCCCCGCCGCTCCGCGGACCGGCCGGGCCGGCGGGGCCGGCGAGGGGTGCATCGTCGGTCATGGTCCCTGCCATGGTCCCTGCGTTCCCTCGCGGTCCGTCCGCCCTCGACGGCGGCGCACGGTGGTCTCGTGGGCGGTGGGCGACGTCCGCGGCGCGTCGCGGGCGGTGGCGGACGGCCGGTCCGGTCGCGCGACGCGATGATCGCCGCTCGCCGGGACCACGTCTACCGGCGAGCGCCCCCGTGCGGCAGCCGGGAGCGGTGCGGCAGCGGAGAGCGGTGCGCCGCGCCCGCGCCGTCCACGGATCCGTCCCCACCGATCGGACCGCCGGCCGTGGCCGAACGGTGCCCCGTACCGAATGCAGACGATCGGGCGACGAGCGAATGACAACCCCGATTCGGTATGAGCGTTGTTGGGTCGCTGACCGGGGTCGGCGAACCTGACCGTGACGGAGCGGTCGATGGCTGCCCTATGGGGATGCGTCACCCCGGCGGCCGGCGACGGGACGTACCGGATCCGGCTGATCGGTGGTGGTACCCGGGGTGCCGGCCCGCCCGGGGCAAGCCCCGGGCTCAGGGACGAAGCCGGCTGAAGCCGGCCGCGATCCCGCCGGGCGAAGCCCAAGCGATCACCCGGATCCCGTATCAGGTGTCCCAGCGGAGGTCTAGGTTGCCGACCAGGAAGGCGGCGAGGCGCGCGGCCTCCTCCTCGGCCGCGCGGCGGGTCGCGGCTGGCGGGTCGCCGAACGGCGCGATCTCGACGGTGACGCGGTCGCCCTTGCGCTCGTGTCGCCAGGTGCCTTCGATCCGGCCGTCGACGAGCAGGACCGGCGAGAGCCAGCCCTGGGGGCGGTAGACGCGCTCGCGGTAGGCGGCCGGGAGCACCGCGTCGTGGGCGCGGGGCGCCGTGACCACGTACTGGTCGAAGGCGGGCAGCAGCCGGACGACGCCCCTCGGCCGCGCCGCGGCGACGTCGGCGACATCGGCGGCGAGCATCCAGGCCGGCTCGCCCGCGACGTCGACGGTCGCGACCGCGTCGCCGAGGGAGCGAAAGAGCCGCTCGGCCTGGGCGGGCGAGGCGCCGCCGAACCAGCGGGCGAAGGCGTCGCGGGTGGCGGGGCCGTAGGCCGCGAGGTAGCGGCGCGCGACCTCCTGGGCGGCGCGCTCGGTGTCGACCGGCTCCCAGGCGGGCAGCCACCGGTCGGGGCGGGTGAAGCGCACCTGCTGGCCGAGGCTGGGGGCGAAGCAGAGGTCGCCCCGGAAGGCGGCGGGCTTGAGCAGGTCACCGAACCCGCCGCGGAGCTTCTCCGCGAGGTGGTCGACGCCGGCGAGGCGGGCCACCGCGGCGGCCAGTTCCTCCCGGGTGAGGGGGTGGCCGTCGAGGGCCACGGGGATCGCGGCGAGCATTGCGTCGGCCTCCGGGCGGGTGAGGCCGTGGAAGCGCAGCCAGCTCGGCGCGTGGTGGCGGGGCTTGAGGATCCCCTGGGCCGCGCACCAGAGCGGGAGCTCGGCGGCGGGGAGCAGGTGGAGGGTGCCGCGCATGGCCCAGGTCTTGACCAGGCGCCGGTCCTCCCAGAGGTCCCGGGCGACGGCGCTCGGCGCGAGCCCCTCGACGCGGGCCCAGAGGGTCAGCTCGGCCGAGGACATTACCTGGGCGTGGAGACCGGCGATGTCGGCGACGACGCCGAGCGTCCTCGCCTCCGGGGCCCGGCACTCGAGGTGCTGGCGGCGCAGACGCCAGGCGAGCACCTGGTCCCCGTCGAGCGACGCGACCGGCGCCGGACTCACTGTGCGACGCCGCGTCATGCGACCTCGGCCCCGCTGGGCCGCTGCCGGGCGATCCAGGCGTTGGGCTCGGCGGCGTGGTGGGCGGCGCGCTCGACGGCGTGCGAGGCGACGAGCCGCCCAGGGGGCGGGGGAAACGCGCCATCCGCGACGGGGCGGACGTGAGCGATGGGCTCCTGGCCGCCGAAGGTGTCGGGACGATTCAGCGCGGCACCGGGGACGGTGACGCCCGCGCCCTCGGTCGTGGTGACCCAGCAAGGACCGTTGGCCGGGACCTCCGCGAGGCGGCGCCCGCAGGCGACGCTGTGCCACGGGGCGTTTCGCTGGTCCTGGATGGCGAGATTACTACCCGCCGGAGGTCGGTGGGCGTGGCTGGAGCACTCCCGTGCCGCCGGTAGCGCGCCGCGCTGGAGCGCCCCCACCTGGCCGACCAAGGGGCGGTGGCTGGTCGTCGCATGCGCCTGGACGCCGCTCCCGGTCATCGTCCGTTCCCCTCCGACGCCGAACCAGCAATCACCCCAGTGCTTCGCAGCGTGGCTCCGGGAGGCGGCGGCCCGCGCCCGTCGCCCGGCGGGTGACGGCCCCGACGGGTGACGGCCCCGACGCTGGCGCCTAGCTGGCGGGGGGGCGCGGCGGGCGCCGGTAGTAGGGCTTCTCCGGCGCGAGTGCGGCGAGGACCGCCAGGGCCTGGTCGACGGCGTCGACGATGGCGTCCAGCGGCCGGTCGAGCCGAGTCCGATCGGCCGCCGGGACGGCGGCGAGGCGAAGCCGGACGATCTCGGCGTGGCCCTTGACCGCGGCCAGGGCGTTCTGGAGGTCGTGGGCGAGGTCGGCCAGACCGGTGCCGTTGGAGTCGGCGCCGTCCGGACCGCGCGCCGGGACCGGGGAGGCGGTCACAGGATCCCTCCGCGTCTGGGCCGCTCGCGCGCCCGCTGTCCGCGACCACTGCAGGCAAGGGGCCGAGGTCCGGCACGCCGGGTGTCCCCGCCCCCGCGGCTCCCGGCTACCGCGCCAGGAGCCCACGGCCCCGCTGACAGCGGGCGCGGCCCCGTCCGATGGTACCGGGCAATGCGGCGGGGCGGAAGGGGGCTATCCCCCGCTCCGGGTCGCCGGGCGCTCGGAGGCCAGGGCCCGCGCATCGGACGCCGCGCCCCGCGCCGCGAGCGGGACCAACTCCTCCGCGACCAGAGAGGCCGTCAACCGCCCGACCGCCGTGATGGGCAGCCGACGCGCCTCTCCGTGGACGATCCCGTCCGCCGGGTCGCTCAAGGTCCAGGGCCCGAGCCGCACCGGTTCGGCCATTACCTGGAGGGCCCACACCGCCGCGTCCTCGGCCATCTCGACACCTCCCCTCGCCCATGCCTCCCATCGGGACATCGTCGGGGACGGCAGGCGCGAGGGCCGTGCCCGGCGATCGCCGCGACGCGGTCGTCCGTCGAGCGATCACGGCATCCGGCGGGGGCATCACGCGGCGCGAAAGGACGAGCGGGCGCGCTGTTGAACATCAGCCGGCGGCGGTGACGCGTCCCGCGGTCGGTCCGGCTGCGCCCAGGGGGGATGCCGCGGGCGTGACGTGCGACCGGCTTCTGCCCCAGGATCGCGCGGTGGGCACGGCCCTCGATCAGGGCCGTCGCCGCGGGGACGCTGGGGGTCAGCGGCGGGCAAGTTGGGGCTGGGCCGCGCCGCCGACGGACGCGCCCGCCGGCCGGGGCCAGGCCGCCTGGGGCTCGGCGACCAGCCGGGTGC
Organism: uncultured Thermomicrobiales bacterium; assembly: GCA_902806335.1. Taxonomy (GTDB): domain Bacteria; phylum Chloroflexota; class Chloroflexia; order Thermomicrobiales; family UBA6265; genus CADCWG01. The sequence goes on from CADCWG010000011.1 coordinate 10,125, forward strand.
CGAGGCGGACGAGCAGCAGGCCGAGCCCGGTGACGAGCCGCCCCCGCGGCCGGAGGGGACCGCGCGCCGCGGCACCGAGACGCCAGCGGTCGGCCGCGGCGAGGCGCTCGGCGCGGAGGCAGGCGGCGAGATCTTCGGCGGAGAACAGGTCCATCGTGGCCTCCGGGAGCGCCGGACGGAGCCCGGCGGCGCGAGACCAGGCGCCGAGCCGTTCCCCTCCGGGTCGGCCGGCGTCCAGCATCAGGGTGTACGTATAGAACATCCGTTTGTATCTGTCAAGGGGGAAGAACGTCGTCACGGGAGCCGGCCCCGTCCGTGACCGGTTGCCCTCCCGCGCCCGGCGGCGTAGGATCAGCGTACGTACGCGCCGCGACGATACCCATGCCGAGGGACGCCATGACGATCGCGCCTCCAGGGCAACGTCTGGTCCCGGCGGCTGGGGCCCCGGCGACACCGGTCACCCCTCGCCCGGCGCCGGTCGTGGTCGCGCTGACGCTGACGCTGCCGCCGGGGGTCAACAACCAGTACGTCTCGGTCGGGCGGCGGCGGGTCCTGAGCGGGCCGGCGAAGGCGTTCAAGCGCGACACCGCGAAGGCCGTCGAGCAGGCCCGGCGGACGGGGGTGGTGACCCCGGCCGTGGAGGAGGCGCTGCGCGGGGCGCTGCTCGGGGTCTACCTCACCTTCTACTTCGAGACGCCGATGCGGCGCGACCTCGACGGGGGGCTGAAGATCGCGCTCGACGCGCTCTGCGCGGCGCTCGGGCTCGACGACCGGGCGGTCGTTGACCTCCACCTGACCAAGAAGATCGACCCGCTGCGGCCGCGGCTCGAACTCGAGCTGGAGACGATCCACGGCTGGGAGTTCGACCGCGCCTACGTCTGGCTGGGCGGCGAGGCCGGCGATGAGGGAGGGGACGGCTCGGCCGAGGACGGGAGCGGGGACGATCCGGACTTCGCGCGCGATTCGTAGACGCCCCGAGGCGACGCTCCCAAGCTGAGGCAGCGGCTCGCGCGAGGCGTAGACGGCCCAACACCGCGCCGGTGGTCCGCCCGGCGACGGTGGCCCCTCACGCCCACGGCCCGCGCGGCGACGGGCCGGTGACGGAGTAGGCCAAGGGCGCGAGGGGCCACGGGACAGATCGGTCGCGCCGAGGGTTCGGGGAGGGGTCGGCGGGTAGAATTGGGCGCATCCGGCGGGGTCGGCGCGGCGAGCGGTCAGGGAACGGGGGCGGTGGTGGGTGACACGTTCGGGCTGACGGACCGGCCGGCGCCGGGCGCGGCGGTCGCCGCGGTGGGCGAGGCCGAGGGGACGTTGGCCATCGACCCCACGGAGGGCGAGGTCCGCACCGTCGAGCCGCCGATCGCCGAGGCGGCCCACCTGCTGGGGGCGGACGGGTCGGGAACGGTCGCGGTCGACGCCGTGGTCGTCCTCGACTTCGGCTCCCAGTACAGCCAGCTGATCACCCGGCGGGTGCGCGAGGCGGGCGTCTACTGCGAGCTGGTGCCGCACGACGCGCCGTGGGCGGACATCGCCGCGCTGCGTCCCAAGGGGGTGATCCTCTCCGGCGGGCCGGCCAGCGTCTACGAGCCCGGGGCGCCCCAGCTCCCGGGATGGGTGCTCGCCGAGGGGCTGCCCACGCTCGGCATCTGCTACGGGATGCAGCTGCTGGCCCGCGCGCTCGGCGGGACGGTGGCGCCGGCCGACCACCGCGAGTACGGACCGGCGACGATCGCCGTCGAGACCGAGGTCCCCTCGCCGCTGTTCGCCGGGCTGCCGCCGGAGCTGGCGGTCTGGATGAGCCACGGCGACCACATCGACTCCCTGCCGCCGGGCTTCGCCGTTCTCGCGCGCTCCGCCAACTCGCCGGTCGCGGCGATGGGGCGGGACGGGCTGATCGGGCTCCAGTTCCACCCCGAGGTCGCCCACACGCCGCTCGGCGCGACGCTGCTGCGCAACTTCCTGGTCGAGGTCTGCGGCTGCCGGCCGGACTGGACGGCGGCCTCGTTCGTCGAGGCGGCGACCCGCGAGATCCGGGAGCGGGTCGGCGACGGCCGGGTCCTGCTGGGGCTGAGCGGCGGGGTCGACTCGTCGGTG
>CADCWG010000012.1 GCA_902806335.1 uncultured Thermomicrobiales bacterium
TGCTCGACGCCGCCGCCCTCGCCTGGGAGCGGCTCCCCGCCGCCGACGCCGACGCCGTCACCCGCCGCGCGCTCCGGCAGGTCGCCGGCGACGCCCGCGTCCCCGGGCTCGGCGCTCGCGGCCAGCAGGGCCTGCTCCAGCTCGACGCGACGCTCTGCTCGCCGCGCCGCTGCTACGAGTGCTCTGTCGCCCACCGCGTCCTGGCGGAAGACGGCCCGCATCCCCCACCCGTGGCGATCCCGGCGACACCCCCCACCCGATCCGCCGCTAACGCGCCGGGGCGTGCCCGCTGAGCGATCCGCGGGGAACGACGCCCTGGATGCCCGTCCCAGGGCTTCCCCGCACCCCTCCAGGCTGGTCGCTCGCTACGCGTCTGCACTGACCGTTTGGTAAGCTTGCACGATGATGCGCCGCGCGGGGCGGGCGGACCGCCCCCGCCGGACGGCGCCGGTTCTCCGCGACGCCGCGGCCCCAGTGGTGGGGACGGGTGCCGCTTCCCCCCTCCGTCCCGGGAGCCCCCGTGAAGATTCCCTATAAGTACGCCGTCGCTCTCACCGCCGCGCTCGGCCTGTTCATGGCCGTGCTCGACAACACCATCGTCAACGTCTCCCTGACGGCGATGCAGGAGTCGTTCGGCTCCGACCTCAACAGCATCCAGTGGGTCATCACCGCCTACTTCCTCGCCCAGGCCGCGGTGATCCCCGCCGCGGGCTACCTGAGCACGCGCTTCGGCCTGAAGCGGATGTTCATCCTCGCCCTCGCGATCTTCACCGTCGGCAGCCTGCTCTGCGGCCTTGCCGAGGCGATCGGCGGCGACAGCAACGGCGAGGCGCTGCTGATCGCCTGCCGGGTCTTCCAGGGGATCGGCGGCGGCGCCCTCTTCCCCCTCGGGACGGCGATCTCCTTCGGCGCCTTCCCGCCGGAGGAGCGCGCCGCGAGCTCGGCCTTTATCGCGATCCCGGTCCTGATCGCGCCGACCCTCGGCCCGACCGTCGGCGGCCTGCTCGTCGACAGCGCGCTCGGCTGGCCCTGGATCTTCTACATCAACGTCCCGGTCGGCATCGCCGCCATCGCGCTGATCGCCCGCGTCTTCCGACCCGAGAGCGAGACGGGCGGCCGGGGCTCCGTGGCCGGCCCCCGCGCCCCCTTCGACTTCCCGGGCCTGGCGCTCTCGATGGTCGGGATCGTGGTGATCGTCTACGCCTTCACCGTCGTCGGCGACACCCGGCCGGGCTCGGTGTCCGCGATGGCGCCGAGCGGCGAGGTCTACGGCTGGGGCTACTGGCTGTTCTGGGTCCTGCTGGCCGGGGGCCTGGTCCTGCTCGCCGCCTTCGCCGCCTACGAGACCCGCGTCGCCCGCGACCCGGTGCTCGACCTCCGCCTCTTCCGCACCTACAACTTCGCCGTGGCCACGCTGGTCACCTGGGCGGTCCGCGCGGTGATCTTCGGCAGCTTCTTCCTGCTGCCGCTCTTCCTGCAGCAGTTCCGCGGCCTCAGCGCGGTCGAGGCCGGCCTCGCGATGATGCCGCAGGGGATCGGCGCGGCGATCGGCATCACCTCGGGGACCCGGCTCTACGACCGGATCGGCCCGCGGGTCGTGGTGGTCGCCGGACTGATCGTCCTCACCATCAGCTCGGCCCTGCTGATCGGCATCGACACCGAGACCACCGGCTGGAGCCTGGCCCCGATCCTCCTCCTGCGCGGGATCGGCTTCGGCTGGGGTGGCCTGCCGCTGCAGACCGTCGCCCTCGGCGCGATCACCGGCCGCGCCCTACCAAAGGCCAGCTCGCTCTACAACGCGACCGCCCAGGTCTTCAGCTCGATCGGCATCGCCGTCCTCTCGACCCTCTTCCTCGGCGACGTCACCGACCGCGGCGCCGAGCTCGCCGCCCGCGCCCAGGCGGCCGGCGTCGCCCCGCCATCCGACCTCGCCCTCCGCGCCGGGGCCGAGGCGATGAGCCAGGTCTTCACCCTGCTCACCATCGGCACGGCGGTTACCACCCTGCTCTGCCTGCTGCTGCCGCGCCGCAGCCTGAAGCAGGAGCAAGAGCAGGAGCAGGCACAGGAGCAGGAGGCCAGCGGGACGGCTGGTGCGCCCGCCCGGGCCCGCGCGGTGGCCGCCGAGTAGCGCCCCCGCGGCCGAGCGTCTCTGGCCGGGGGACCACGTCGGTCCGCTGCCGCCGGTGTCCACGTGCGTCGCCCGTCGGCCGGACTCGCCCCGGTCGACCGTCCGCCGCCCGATGGTCGGGTCACCCGGCGACGGTCGACCGGTCGTGCCGGCTCTCCCCGCCGGGACACGGCCCAGGTCCCGACGGACGACGCCCTGGGGCTAGCGTCCGGGCTCGGGCCGCACCAGCGGCGCGTACTCGGGGTGCTCGCGCACGTAGTGGGCGATGAACGGGCAGACGGGGACCACGGTCAGGCTCCGCGCCTTCGCCCGATCGAGGGCGGCGGCCGCGAGCGCGCTGCCCACCCCGCGGCGGCGGATCGATCGCGGCACGAGGGTGTGCGTGAACACGATGGTGTCGCCGTCGCGCTCGTACTCCGCCACGGCGAGCTCGCCGTCGACCGCGACCTCGAACCGCCCCGCCGCCTCGTTGTCGACCACCGTCAGATCAGCGTCCATCCCGCCCCCATCGTGCCCGCCGTCGAGACCCCGGCAAGCTACCACGGCCCCCGGCCGACCGGCAGCGACGACGAGGTGCGACGGCACGGTCCGACGATCGGACAGCCGGGTCCGGCGCCGCGCTGCCCGAGACACCGGGCGGCGACACGTCTCCAACGGTCAGCCGGCCGCGACCGGACCGGTAACCGGCCGCGACCGGACCGGTAACCGGGTGTCCGTCGCCGGCCCCCGCGCCCCTCGCTCGGCGGCCACGGCGATGCCGGTTCCGCCATTCCCCACGCTCACCGTGCGCGGGCGCGGGTCACCACGACCTGTTCCCCGCTCGCCAGGGTCGACGGTGAGGCCGCGAGCCCGGCCGGGCCCGCGGACGACGCCGTTCCGCGAGGGGCGGGACGACCCGAACAGGTCGAAGCGCCGGCAGCGCCGCAACCGTGGTGACCACTTCCTCGGAAGGTTCTAACTCCCTTGATCAAACCCATTCAATCGCCATCAGGGGTCTCCCGGGGCCCCTGAGGCGACCATGGGCGCGGATCCTTGGCGCGTTCTCGCCGAGACACCCGCTCTGGCGTTGCGTCTCGCTCCCCGGACGATAGAATGGTGGGGTATCGGTCATCCCACTGCGGCGACCCCGCCACCCGGGCAGGCCCACGGCGGCAGGATTAGCGGCCCCTGTCGGTGGGCCCTTCTCTACCCCCGTGCGCTGGCCGGAGACGGAGCGCTGACGCCCCCAACACGCGACCATTGGAGACGAGCACCCGGTGGCCAATCCCTACGTGCTCCCACGCCGAACGGCGGCCGACCGGACCGCCCGATGGGACAGCCCCGGGACGCCGCCCCGCCTCTACCTCCTGGTGGCGGCCGCGTTCGCCGTCGTCGCGATCCCCCTCTTCGCGCTGGTCCTCGACCGGGGAGCCGGCGGCTCCCCGCACCCGCTCCACGGCGGCGGCACCGGCCTGTCCTGGCAGCCGTCCCTGGCCTGGGTCCACGTCGGCGGCGACCTCCTGACGGGCGGCGCCTACGTCGCCATCTCGTCGATGCTGATCCGTCTCGCCCGCAAGGCGGGGCGCGGGATTCCGTTCCTCTGGGCCCTCGTGGCCTTCGGTACCTTCATCATCGCCTGCGGCCTCGGCCACGTCGCGGCGGCCTTTTCGACCTGGGAGCCGATCCAGTGGGTCGCCGGCGGCATCAAGTACGCCACCGCGGCCGTCTCGGTCGCCACCGCGGTGGCGCTGCCGCCGCTCGTCCCGCGCATCACGGCGCTCGTCGAGAGCGCCCGGATCGCCGACCAGCAGCGCGTCCGCCTGGCGTCCGCCTACCGCGGGCTGGCGGAGGCCGAGGCCAGGTTCCGCGGCGCCTTCGACGACGCGCCGATCGGCATGGCCCTCGTCGCCCCCGACGGCCACTGGCTGCACGTGAACCGGGCGCTCTGCGAGATCGTCGGCTACGACGAAGAGGAACTCCTGGAGCGAACCTTCCAGGACCTCACCCATCCGGCCGACCTCGAGACCGACCTGGCTCTCGCCCAGGAGTTGCTGAACGGGAAGCGGCGCACGTACCAGCTGGAGAAGCGCTACATCCGCAAGGACGGGCGGACCGTTTGGGTCCTGCTCAGCGCATCGCTGGTGCGCGACGAAGACGGCGCGCCCCGCTACTTCGTCGGCCAGATCCAGGACGTGAACGAGCGCAAGGCCCTCGAGGAGCAGCTGCGCCGCCTTGCCCGCCGCGACCCCCTGACCGGACTCCCCAACCGCGCCGACTTCGTCGAGCGCCTGGAGCACGCCCTTGACGGCTCGGGTGGGCAGGGCGGGCAAGCCGGGCAGGGCGACCAGGTATCTGTCCTGTTCCTCGACCTCGACGGCTTCAAGCGGGTCAACGACGGCCTTGGCCACGAGGCCGGGGACCGTCTCCTGGTCGACGTCGGTCGCCGGATCCAGGCATCGATCCGCGAGGGCGACGTCGCCGCCCGGCTCGGCGGCGACGAGTTCACCGTGCTGCTCCGCCACGGGACCGGCTCCGAGGGGGCGGATCGGGTCGCCGATCGCCTCGTCGCCGCCTTCGCCGCGCCGTTCTCGGTCGGCGGCGAGGAGCTCACGGTGACCTCGAGCATCGGCCTCGCGACCGGCGAGCCCGGAGGGGTCACTGCGGTCGAGCTCCTGCAACGGGCCGACATCGCCCTCAACAAGGCCAAGGGCGGCGGCAAGGCGTGCCACGCGAGCTTCGACCACACCTCCGGCGATCTCGCCACCCGCCGGCTGGGACTCGAGGCCGATCTCCGCCGGGCGGTGGAGCTCGGCGGGCTCCGCCTCGACTACCAGCCCGAGGTCGACCTCGACACCGGGCGGATCGTTGGCTTCGAGGCCCTGGTCCGCTGGGATCACCCGCGCCTGGGGCTCCTCTACCCCAGCGACGTCCTGCCGCTCGCCGAGGAGAGCGGGCTCGTCGTGCCCCTTGGCTGGTGGGTCGTGGGCGAGGCGTGCCGCCAGGCCACGACCTGGTTGGTCCCCGATGGCGACGACCCGCCGTTGGTCGCGGTCAACCTCTCCGCCCAGCAGCTCCGGCAGCCCGATGTCGTCCAGCGGGTAGCGCGAACGCTCGCGGAGTCCGGTCTGCCACCCTCCCGGCTCGAGCTGGAGATCGCCGAGACGGCCCTCGTCGACGACCCGGTCGCGGCGGGACGGGCGCTGCGCGGCCTGCGGCGCGTCGGTGTCCGGCTCGCCATCGACGACTTCGGGACCGGCTCCTCGTCGCTCCACTTTCTCGGCGACCTGACCGCAGGAGGGAGGACCGTGGACACCCTCAAGGTCGACCGCTCGTTCGTGGCCGGTGTGGAGCACGGCGACACCCGCCTGGCGATCATCGAGGCGGTCGTTTCCCTCGCCAGGGCGCTCGAGATCGAGGTCACCGCCGAGGGGATCGAGACCGCCGAGGAGCGGTCCCAGATCCGTCGCGCCGGCTGCGTCCGCGGCCAGGGCTTCCACTTCGCGCCGCCGCTGCCCGCCCGCGACGTGCCGGCGGCGCTCCTGGCGCGGCTCGACCGTGCCCGGGCGGCCAAGATCAGCGCATGACCCGGATCGTGCGCCGAACGGTCGCGTCCCCGGGACCGCATCGTCGCCGCCCTGGCCGGTCAGACGGGATCAGGGTGGTCGCCGGGGCCTCGCCGCGCCGGTCCGTGGCCGGCTCCTGCCGGGTCCATACCAGCGCCGCCGACACGGAATCCGGCTGAAGCCGGCTCCGATCGCCCGACCCGCGGCCCGCTTCGGTCGGCTCCGGGCTCAAGCCTCCGGCCTCCAGGCTCGGCCCGGCCGGACGAAGACGGCGGCGCCCCCCATCCCACCACGGCAAAGGCGGATTGCGCGTGACTTCGGGCTGGCCCTAGGCTGGTCCCACCGCCACGCCCCCCAGCACCACCGAACACCCGGATCCTGGAGCACCGGTTCGGCCGGGCCGGATGCAGGCTTAACCGGCGACGAGGACGCGGCAGTCGCCACCGGCCGCCGGGCCCTCCCTGAGTCCGCGCGAACTCGTCTGGGGCCGCCTACTGCCCACGGCCCTGAACGTCCGAGCCGCCTCCGTGCCGCGCCCGCGGCGCCGGCGGCTCGGTGCGCCGCGGCCGTCCACGACCGCCAAGACCGCGACGACCGCTGGCCCGGCCGCCGTCACGCGTCGGCCATCGGCTCGACCGGAACCACCTCCCGCGCGGCGGCCGGACGGGCCGTCGCGACGGTGCGCGGGCCACGCAAGTCGTAGAACGCCGTCCGCTTGCGGTCGATGGTCGAGATCGTCTCGGCCCGCGAGACGCCCTGCCGCTCCAGCACGTGGCGCACGAACTCCAACCCGGCCTCGAACTCCGGCTGCACCACCTCGTCCGCGCCCAGCGCCCGCATCGCCTCGACCTCGGCCGCCGTCCGCGCCCGGGTCACCACGTCGATCCGGGGGTTGATCTCGCGGGCGTGCCGCACGGCCGCCCGCGCGGCGACGAGGTCCGGCGAGGTCACCGCGATCGCCCGGGCCCGCCGCACGCCCGCCCGCAGCAGCAGGGCCTCGTTGCCGGCGTCGCCGTAGAACGCGGCGATACCCCGCCGGCGCAGATCCCGCACCCGCGCCGGGTTGATGTCGATCACGGTGTAGGCCAGCCCGCGGCGGTCCAGGCTCTCGCCGAGCGTCTCCCCGACCCGGCCGAAGCCGCAGATCACGACGTGACCGTCCAGCGTCGGGCTCAGTCCGCGCTCGGCGGCGCCGACCTGCCCCCGCTCCTGGGCGGCCACCCCCGGCAGCCACTCCGACACCCGCACCAGCGCCGGCCCCGCCCGCAGCAGCACCGGCGCGACCAGGATCGAGCCCAGCGCCACCTCGATCACCAGGCGGTAGCGGTCGCGATCGACGACCCCCTCCGCCAGCCCCACCCCGGCCAGGACGAAGGAGAACTCGCCGATCTGGGCCATCGCGAGTGCGGCCAGCGTCGCGGTCCGGTGGTCGACCCCGGCCGCCAGGAAGGCCCCACCGACGATCAGTAGCTTGCCCACGACGAGGGCGGCGACGAGGGCCGCGATCAGGGCCCAGCGGTCGCCGAGCGCCCCGGGATCGACCAGCATCCCGAGGGCGACGAAGAAGAGCGTCGCGAACACGTCGCGGAGGGGGACGATCTCGGCCAGCACCTGGCTGTCGAACTCCGACTCGGAGACGACCAGACCGGCGAGGAACGCCCCGAGCGCGAGCGACAACCCCGCCTCGTGGCTGGCGACCGCGGTCCCGAGGGCGATCAGGACCACGGTCAGCAGGAACAGCTCGCGCGACTCCGTCCGCGCGACCCAGTAGAGCAGCCGCGGCACCAGCCGGGTGCCGAGCACGACCACGGCGACCAGGGCGACCGCCGCCGTGCCCAGCGAGCGCACCAGCGCCAGCGCCAGGTTCTCGCCGTCGCCGGCCAACAGCGGGACCAGCGCCAGCATCGGCACCAGGCTCAGGTCCTGCACGACCCCGAGGCCGAGCGCCGCCCGCGCCTGGGGGCTGTCGGCCGCCCCCCGCAGGAGGAGCAGCTTGAGGGCGACGATCGAGGACGAGATCGCGAACCCGCCGCCGAGGAGCAGCGCCGCGGGGAGGTCCCAGCCCAGCGCGAGGCCGACCAGCGCCCCGAGGAGGATCGTCGCCGGGATCTGGATCCCACCGGTCACCAGCGCCACCCGGCGGACCCGGGTCAACTCGGCGAAGGAGAACTCGACGCCGAGCGCGAACATCAGGAACGCGACGCCGAGGTTGGCGAGGAGCTGGACCCGGTCGAAGTCGGCCGTCAGGCCGGGGGTATTCGGACCGATCAGCACCCCGGCGACCACGTAGCCGAGCAGCACCGGCTGGCCGAGGCGCCGGGCGATCAGCCCGCCCAGGAACGCCGCCCCGAGCGCGACGACCAGGTCGACGACCAGTCCGATGTCCTCCACGCCCCTCCGCCTCCGCCCGCGCCGCCCAGGTCCCGCCTGGCGGCAAGGATACGGCAGCGCCCGGATCGCCCAAGCCCGACGCCCGAGCCAGGCGGCCGGGTCTCCGCCCGCGGCGGGGGACGCCCTGGGCGACACCCCCGATCGGCACGGTCGGTCACGCCGGAGCCGTGCAAGCAGCCGCGGGCGCAGGGAGAAGGCCGACCGTCCGCTCCCAGCGTAGACCCGGGCAAGCCGGCAACCGGCGGGCGCCCGGATTCATAAACCGCCGCATGCGGCCAACTCGCGGGGCAGGACACGCTGAGTGAGGCACGCGTCGACGACATGTGGCGAAGAACACCGGATGCTCGTGACCGAGGACTAGAATGGGCCGTGTCAGCGACGATCGGGGGACACGCCGCCCGGGCGCGGGAGGAGATGAACCGAGGGACCGACCGACCCGACGCGCACCCAGCGGCCGCCGCGGCGGTCGCCCGGCACCCGTTCCCACGCCTGCCGGAGAGAGGAGTTCGCCATGACCCTCACGCTGCCCCGCGCCACGCTCCCGCTTCGCACCCGGGCCGAGGCCCGCCGCGAGGACTGGCTGCTCGTCGGGGTCCTCGCCGGGTTCGGGGCCACGTTCGCGACGACGGTCGTGCTCGCGCTCGGCTACGCGCTGGCCGGTGCCCTGGGCGACGCCACCGGCGGGACCCTCTCCCGGTGGTTCGCCGGTCTCGTCGACAACGAACTCACCCAGTCCACCGGCAACCGCCTGATCGCCGCCCTCGCCGTCAACATGGCGGTCGGGCTCGCCCTGGCGCTGGTCTACGCCCGCGTCGTGGAGCCCATCATCGGCGGCCGCGGCTGGGCGAAGGGGATCCTCTTCTCGCTGGTGCCGTTCGTGATCTCGGTGGCGGTGATCTTCCCGCTCAGCGGCGCCGGCTTCCTCGGCAGCGGACTCGACGCCGGCCCGATGCCCGTCCTCGGCAACCTCATCCTCCATCTGGTCTACGGCTACGTCCTCGGCGCGATCTACGGGATCGCGCTCGAGGCCGGTCTGGACGACACGGACACCGAACGGGCGACCGCTCGCCGGGCCGAGCGCGGCGCGGCGGTCGGCATCTTCGTCGGCCTCGTCGTCGGCGCCGCCGTCGGGTTCCTGGTCTCCCCGGGCCTCGATGGCGTGATCGGCGACAACGCGACCCTGCTCGCCGGGTCGCTCGTCGGCGCCGGCTGCGGCCTGCTGATCGGGTCACTCCTGGGGATTGGCGACCCGTCCGTCGCCCGTGTCGTCACGCCGGGCGCCGGCCACGGCCGGCGATGACCTGACGCCGCGCGGCGATTCGGCATCGCCCGCGCCGCGCCGAGGGGCGGACCGTCGGGAGCCCGGCCCGCCCTGATCGGTGAGGCCTACCCGGCCAGTTCGTCCCCCGACCAGTAGGCATCGCAGCCGAAGTAGGCGCAGACCGCGAGTTCCTCCCGGCGGCTGAACGCCAGGGTCGGGTCGAACGAAGGCGCGTCCTGGAGTCGCATCCTGGGCACGCTCAGGCGCACCGGCCGGACCGTGAGGTCAACCTGGTGGGCCGGGATCGCGACGTGGTGGCGGCCGAGCCCGAGCACCCCGCCAAAGACGACCACCACGTAGCGCACCATCGGCGTGCCGTTGGGATCGATCGCGCTCGGGTCGGCCAGCAGCTCGGAGACGGACCCGGCTCCCACACCGTCCTCGTCGACCACGTCGGCCCCGCAGGCGCTGGCTACCCGGACCGGCTGCCGGTCGTCGCAGAGGCGGCGCAGCGGCGCCACCGCGTCGGCGACGACGACCTCGCTGCCGGCGACGCTGCGGGCGGGTGACGCCAGGGCGGCGGTCGTCTCCGACGCCAATCGGGCGTCGGTCTGGGCGAGGCCGAGATAGACGGCGTTGTGGTCGGCGAACAGGCGGCGGGTCGTCTGGAGCTGCTCGGTCTCGGCGCTGGTCACGGCGAGCAGCGCCGCCCCGGCGGCCAGCCGGTGCTCCAGGTAGTCGGCGACGTCACCGTCGAAGCCGAACTCGGTGAGCGTGCGGAGGAGCCCAGCCGCCACCAGGTCGGGGGAGGCGGTGTAGCTGCTCGCGACCAGCCCCCCCTCGCCGCCGGACCGGCCGATCCCGGCGAGCGCCGCGCCGAGCGGACCGGCGACCAGGTAGGTGCCGCGCTCCGGCACGATCAGCGACGCCAACCCCTGGAGCCAGCCACCGACTGCGTCGAGCGCGGTCGCGACCAGCGCCCGGGCGACGGCGCCGGTGCGCTCGGTCGTCCCCTCGGCGGCCCGATCGCGGACGACCACCGAGACCTGCTCGGGCGACCGGTCGGCCTTGCGCAGGGCGACCAGTGCCTGCTCGGCATCGAGGTGGTCGTCGAATAGCCCAACCACCGTGAGGCGCGGCACGGCGGTGGTGGTCTCACCGCTCCGAGCCACACCCATGCCCATGCCCACGCCGTTACCGTTGCCCCGCGCCGCCCGATCGGCCACCATGACCATCCCCCGCCGCTGCCCGCCGCCCGTGCCTGACCCCGCGCGCGCCGACCCACTGCCTTCGCCGGGGACGTGGGCGTTGCCGCGAAGATCGGGTGGGCGTGCGACGCGAGACGGCCCAGCGCACCCAACTCCGAGCCAAAGCATACCCGAGCCCAGTCGCCCCGTCGTCCCACCGGACGACCGCATCGGTGCCCTTTTGGCAACGACCTTCGGTCCCCGCGAGGGCGCCCGGCGGGCGCCGGCGCCGGTCGGCGGGCTCGGCTCAGTCGCCGCCGGCGGGACCGGTCGTGCGGGGCCCGCCGTGGGCGTCGCCGACCATGGCGCCGACCCCCGTCGGACGCTCTCCCCCGACCGCCGCGCGGGCCGCGCCGGGACGGGGAGACGGGCCGGCAGCCGGCGGCCGGGCGGTGGCTCCCGGAGAGGGAGCGCTCCCGCGGCCGGCCGCGATCCCGGCGAGGAGGGCCTCAGTGGGGTCGGCGCTCAGGTCGTCCTCGCGGCCGCGGATCAGATCCTGGATCAGCACCTGGACGGCGGCGGCGATCGGGATCGCCAGCACCGACCCGATCGGACCGGCCAGCACCCCGCCGATCAGCACCGCCAGCACGACGGTCAGGGGGGTCAGGCCAACCGCGTTGCGCATCACCCGCGGCACCAACACCGCGCCCTCGAGCTGCTGCAGCAGGAAGACGAAGCCAACCACGAGCAGGGCCTTCTGCCACGACTCGGTCAGCGCGACGATGGTCGCGACCCCGCCCCCGATGAACGGGCCGATGAACGGGATCAGCTCGGTGACGCCGGCGATGATCGCCAGCGCGGCCGGGAACCGGAGGTCGAGCAGCAGCGGCGAGTAGACCACCGCCGAGACCCCACCGATGACCGCGCAGAGGACGAGCTGGCCGCGCGTCCAACCGCCGATCTTGGCCTCGATCATGTCCCACATCCCGTGGGCGCGGTCCCGATGGTGGAGCGGGAAGAGCCCGAGCAGGACCCGCTTGATGATCGCCTTCTCGGTCATCCAGTAGAAGGCGACGATCATCACCGTCACGGCCGAGAAGAGGAAGCCGACGGCGGTGGTGACCAGGCCGAGCGCGGTCGTCGCCTCGAACGGCGGCTCCGCCTCGAACTCCATCCACAGGTCGCCGGCACGGTCGAGGGTCCGCCGGCCGGTCGTGCGGATGAACTCGTTGTCACTGGCCCGCGCCTGGTCCTCCAGGTCGTCGAGGATATTCGGCACATCGGAGACCAGGTCGCCGCCCTGGGCGATCAGCGGCGGGAACAGCAAATAGACCCCCAGCGTGAGCACCGCCAGGATGACCGCGTAGACGGTGAGGATCGACTGGCCCCGGCTCAGGCCCTTGCGGCGGAGGCGATAGACGAGCGGCTCGATGGCCGCCGCGAGGACGATCCCGATCATCAAGACGAGCAGGATCGAGCGGATCTGCCAGACCAGCCAGGCCGCGCCGAGCACGGCCAGGACGGCGGCGGTGAGGACCATCACCCGGCCCGGGGTCAGCGCCGCCGGCACCGAGACGAGCGGCGCCGGCGCGACCGTGAGGGTCGGCGGCGGGGCC
>CADCWG010000013.1 GCA_902806335.1 uncultured Thermomicrobiales bacterium
GGCGCCGGTACCGCCGTCGCCGCCGACCGCGCCCGGCGCGCCGCCGCGGCCGGCGCCGACGCGGTGATGGCCCTGCCGCCGTCGTTCGTCAAGCCCGACGCCGCCGCGCTGCTCGACTACTACCGGCGCGTCGGCGAGGCGGCCGGATCGGCGTCGCTGGTGCTCCAGGACGCGCCGCAGCTCACCGGCGTGGCGATGCATCCCGCCCTCTGGGCCGAGATGGCCGCGGCGATCCCCACCCTCCGCGCGGTCAAGGTCGAGGGCACCCCCCAGGGCGGCGCCATCTCCGAGACCCTCCGGCTGGCCGGCGACCGCCTCGCCGTCTTCTGCGGCTGGGGCGGGATCGGCGTCCTGGACGCCCTCGAGCGCGGCGCGATCGGCTCGATGCCCGCCCCGAACTTCACCCGCCTCTTCGCCGACGTCCAGCGCCGCTGGGAGGCCGGCGACCGTCCGGCCGCGGCCGCGGCGCTGGCCGCCGAGCTGCCGTTCCTGGTCTGGTCGATGCAGTCGATCGACCACTCCGTCGCCGCCGCGAAGGAGGAGCTGCGCCGCCAGGGCGTCTTCGCCACCGCCCACCAGCGCCAGCCCGCCGCGGCCCTCGACGCCGTCGCCCGGTCGCAGCTCGACCGCGCCATCGGCGCCCGCCTCGGCTCCCCCGGATCCCCCGGCGGTCGTTGATCCGGCTCGGACGGCCCCGGCTCGGGCGGCGGCGCAGTCCAGGCGGCGGCGGCCGCCACGCGGGTCACCATGCGCCGGTGCCCCATGGCCCACGGTACGGGGGCGGGACGGGTCGCGGCAGCGGTGGCAGCCACAATCGGGACGCCAGTATTGGATGGTCCGCATACGACCAATCACGCCATTGGCGGTGGCACCGCCGCCGCTCGGCGCGGTATCAATGGGGTACTCGCAGGAGACCGTAGGGGCGTGCCGCCGGCCGTCCCCCAGCCCGCCCACCCGGAGGCTGCCGTGACCGCCACCGTCCCGACCCCCGTCGACGCCTCGGTCGACGCCCCTCAGACCTCGACCTGGACCACCAAGGCCGGTCTCGCCCGGATGCTCAAGGGCGGCGTGATCATGGACGTGGTCACCCCCGAGCAGGCGCGGATCGCCGAGGAGGCCGGCGCCACCGCCGTGATGGCCCTCGAGCGCGTCCCCTCCGACATCCGCGCCGAGGGCGGCGTCGCCCGGATGAGCGACCCCGACCTGATCACCGCGATCAAGGAGGCGGTCACCATCCCGGTGATGGCGAAGGCCCGGATCGGCCACCTCGTCGAGGCCCAGGTCCTCGAGGCGCTCGGCGTCGACTACGTCGACGAGAGCGAGGTCCTCACACCCGCCGACGACCGCTACCACATCGACAAGCACGCCTTCCGGGTGCCGTTCGTCTGCGGCGCGCGTGACCTCGGCGAGGCCCTGCGCCGGATCGGCGAGGGCGCGGCGATGATCCGCTCGAAGGGCGAGGCCGGGACCGGCAACGTCGTCGAGGCCGTCCGCCACCTGCGCGAGATCACCGGCGGCATCCGCCGCCTCCAGACCCTCCCCCGCGAGGAGCTGATGACCGCCGCCAAGGAGCTCGGCGCCCCCTACGGCGACGTCGTCCGCGTCGCGGAGACGGGCTCGCTGCCGGTGGTGCTGTTCTGCGCCGGCGGGATCGCGACCCCGGCCGACGCCGCGCTGGTGATGCAGCTCGGCGCCGAGGGCGTCTTCGTCGGCTCGGGCATCTTCAAGTCCGGCGACCCGATCCGCCGCGGCCGCGCGATCGTCGAGGCGACCACCCACTTCCGCGACCCGGAGCGCGTCGCCGCCGCCAGCCGCGGCCTCGGCGCCGCGATGCCGGGCCTCGATGTCGCCAAGCTCCCGGCCGCCGAGCTCCTCGCGACGCGGGGCTGGTAGCCGTCAACGGTCGGGGTAGGGACGTGAGGGGGGGCGAGGGGGTGTCGGTCACCGGCGTGGGACAGCGGGTCGTGGGCCGGGATGCCGGCGACGATCCCGTCGCGGTTCCGACCTCCCCCTCCCCCCGCCCCGCCCCGGTCGTCGGCGTCCTCGCCCTCCAGGGCGCGTTCGCCGAGCACATCGCGATGTTCGCGGGCCTCGGCGCCGAGGCCCGCGAGGTCCGGACGCCCGAGGACCTCGAAGGCGTCGACGCACTGGTGATCCCCGGCGGCGAGAGCACCACCATCGGCAAGCTGCTCGTCCGCTTCGGCCTCGACGAGGCGATCCGCGCCCGCACGGCCGACCCAGCCCCCGCGGCCGAGCCGGCCGCCGACGGCGCGTCGTCCGAGCCGGCCGCGCGTCCCCTGGCCGTCTGGGGAACGTGCGCCGGGCTGATCCTGCTCGCGCGCGACCTCGGCGACTCCGGCAGCACCGTCGGCGCGCCGCAGCCGCTGCTCGGGCTGATGGACCTCCGGGTCCGTCGCAACGCCTTCGGGACCCAGCTGGACTCGTTCGAGGCGAACCTCCTCGCCCCCGACGTGGCCGACCACCCGGTCCCGGCCGTCTTCATCCGCGCCCCGGTGATCGAGGACGCGGGCCCCGAGGTCGAGGTCCTCGCCCGCCTCCCCGACGGCCGCCCGGTCGCCGCCCGCCAGGGCCGCCTCCTCGTCACCGCCTTCCACCCCGAGCTGACCCCGGACCCGAGCTTTCACCGCTACTTCCTGGACCTGGTCACCGCCTGACCCGAGCCCCCGAGCGGGTAGGGACTGCCTCGCCGTGCCCGTTCCGGTGGCCGAGGCCCTCCGCCCGTGGGCGAGTCGCCGGGGAGGCTTCTGCCTCGGCGTGGCGCCGCTGGATGCGGCCTCCGGGCTGGCCTTATTGGCGCACGGCACCGAATCCATGCGTTATGCTATTGGTCCGGTAGTGCGTCGCCTCGCTCTCCTGAAGGGATCCGGCGCCTGCTGGCTCCGCCCGGCGTGCCGCTGGCTACCCACCCGAACCCGGGGGCTTGGCACGACCGACGGGAACCAGTGACACCAGTGCGGACGTCCATGCGTAGAAGGTAGTGGGCGACGCTCGCAGGGGCGCACCGTGCCCCCGCCGCGGCACCGGGCCACAGACAGGCGGACGCGCGGTCGGACGCGATCCGGGGCGCGGGTGCCGACGCGATCAGACCAGCCGGTACGAGCCCGGCACCATGAGCGGAGATCACCGATGGACCAGCACCGCCACCAGCACCAGGACCGAGAGGAACTCCCCGTCGCGTTCGATCGCACCGGCCGGGCCGGCACCCCCCTGGCATCGCGGCTCCGCCGCCGCCAGTTCGTCGTCGGCCTCGCGGCGCTGAGCGCGCCCGTCCTGGGTCGCGCCTGGGGCGCCGTTGCCGCCCAGGACGACGAGGGCCAGCCCATCGTCTCGACCGAGGTCGGCGACGTCCCGACCTCGGGCGGCGTCCGTCCCGGCCCCGTCGGCGAGCCCGCGCCGAGCGTCCGGCGCCGCGGCGTCGAGCCCGTCGCGATCCAGGTCCCGGTGATCGGCCTCGATGCCCAGACCGAGGTCAAGGAGATCGTCGACGGCGTGATGCAGGACCCCTCCGGTCCGTTCGTCGTCTCCTGGTACCGCGAGACGGCCAACCTCGGCGACACCGTCAAGGGCAACACGGTGATGGCCGGCCACGTCGACTACTGGAACGTCGGCCCGGCGGTCTTCTACGAGATCGACGCCCTCTCCGAGGGCGACGAGATCATCGTCATCGGCGAAGATGGCACGCCCTTCACCTACGAGTTCCAGTGGATCGAGACCTACCCGCTCGAAGAGCTCACCCCCGAGGTGATCGAGGAGATCGTGGGCCCGAACGAGGACCAGGTCCTCACCCTGATCACCTGCGGCGGCGTCTTCGACACCGTCTCCGGCGAGTACCTCTCGCGCACCGTCGTCCGCGCCCTGCTGGTCGACCCGGTCTAGCGCCCGCCCAAGGTCCCGAGTAGACGGTCCCGACCGCCGACGGCCCCAGCCGTCGGCGGTCGCCGTCTCTGCCCGGCCAGATGGGGCGAGCGCGACCGGGGCGTCGCGTCGCGACGCCCGTGGCTCGGGTCCGGCTCGGCGTCTGATCCCGAATCCGGGTCATCGGCGGAGGGATCGCGGGCGCCGGGACGACCGGGTCTGGCCGGATCCGCCCGCGTCCGCCCGGGGCGGGCAGCGAGGTCAGCCGCCCATGCTGAATCCGGGCGATCACGGGACCATCGCCGAGTGGGCTCGCGGCCGGCTTCAGCCGGCGTGGTGCTTGAGCCTCCGACCTCGGGGATCGCCCCGGGCGGACGAGGTCGCCGGCGCCCCAGTACCTCCACCGAATAGACGGATCCCGTATGAGAGGCTCGGGGGTGCAGCCAGCCTGGGCCGGCGGGCGCCGAGGCTCCAGCAATCACCCGGAGCCCGTACGAGCCGCCCGGCCCAGTCGAGTTGACCTGGCCGCGCCGTCGCCCCGCACTCGGCCCCGTGCCGCTCGGGGCGCCCACCCACCTCCGTGCTATCCTCGCCTATCCCGCCGAGCGCCTCCCCCGGTCCCCGTGCTGGGAGAGGATGCCGGGGCGTGGTGCTGCCTCGGCCCCCCCCATTCGCCTATCTGACGCGCAAGCAGGGAGACTCCCCATGATCCCGGTCGAGGTCGAGGTTGGGACCGAGGCCGTGATCGGGACGGCGGGCGGGCCGCGCACCGCCGCGCCGGCCCCGATCCGGGCGCCGATCGCCCGCCCGACCCCCGGCGCCCTCGGCGCCCTCCGGGTCCGCTGCATGGCCTGCGGGGCGGTCACCCCCGGCGACGTCGCCGTCGGCACCTGCCCGTCCTGCGGCGGCCTGCTCGACGTCGAGCTCGACCTCCCGCCGGCGCTGCGGCGGGGTGACCTCGGCGCGGACCTGCCGCCGACCCTCGCCAGCTCGGGCGTCTGGCGCTACCGCGCGCTCCTGCCGCCGATCCCCGACGCGGCGATCGTCACCCGGGCCGAAGGCAACACCCCCCTCTACCTCGACGACCGGCTTGCCGCCTACGCCGGGTTGACCGGCGGCGCGTTCGGCGCCAAGCACGAGGGGCACAACCCGACCGCATCCTTCAAGGACCGCGGCATGACGGTCGGCGTCAGCCACGCAGTCGCCGTCGGCGCCCGGGTCGTCGCCTGCGCCAGCACCGGCAACACCTCGGCCTCGCTCGCCGCCTATGCGGCGGCGGCCGGGCTGCCCGCCCTGGTCCTGATCCCCGAAGGCAAGATCGCCGGCGGCAAGCTCGCCCAGACCGTCGCCTACGGCGCCCGCGTGGTCCAGGTCCGGGGCGACTTCGACGACGCCCTGCGCCTGCTGCGCGAGCTCGTCGCCGCCTACGACGTCTACCTCTGCAACTCGGTCAACCCCTTCCGCCTCGAAGGCCAGAAGGCGATCCTCTTCGAGTTGCTCGAGCAGCTCGGTTGGCGGGTGCCCGACGTGATCGCGCTCCCCGGCGGCAACCTCGGCAACACCGGCGCCTTCGGCAAGGCACTCGCCGAGCTGCGCCAGGTTGGCCTGATCGACCGCCTGCCGAAGCTGCTCACCGTCCAGGCCGCCGGCTCGGCCCCCTTCGCCGCCTTCCACGCCCGCGGCTGGGCCGACTGGGCGGCCGTCACCGCCGAGACGGTCGCGACCGCGATCAAGGTCGGCGACCCGGCCAGCGTCGCCCGCGCCCGCCGCGCGATCGAGCTCAGCGGGGGCTGGGTGACCACCGTCTCCGACGACGAGATCCTCGACGCCAAGGCGGCGATCGACCGGGTCGGGATCGGCTGCGAGCCCGCCAGCGCCGCCTCCCTCGCCGGCACCCGCCGCCTCGTCGCCGAGGGGGCCATCCCGCCCGACGCGACCGTGGTCGGCGTGCTGACCGGCCACGTCCTCAAGGACGCCGACGCCGTCGTCGCCTACCACCTCCAGGACCACGACGGCGCGCCCCGCCCCGGCGCCAACCGGCCGGTCAGCGTTCCCGCCGAGCTCGGCGCGCTCGAGCGCGTGCTCGACGACCTGCTCCGCGCTCCCCGCCCCGACCCCGTGCCTCCCCCGGTCGCCGGTGCCGCGCCCGCGCCCGGCCTCTCCCGGACCGCCTGATGCGGATCGCGGTCCGGGCCCCCGCCTCCTCGGCCAATCTCGGCCCCGGCTTCGACGCCCTCGGCCTCGCGCTCGATCTCTGGAACGAGGTCGAGGTCGATACCGAGGGACCCCCGGGCCGGATCACGATCGAGGGCCGCGACGCCGCGCTGCTCCGCGCCGACGCGTCCACGGGCGAGCGGGAGAACCTCGTCCTGACCGCGATGCGGACCCTCGCCGAGGCCCACGGCCGGGCGCTGCCCCCGCTGGCGCTGACGCTGCGCAACGCCGTCCCGGTCGCCCGCGGGCTCGGCAGCTCGGCGGCGGCGCTCGTCGCGGGCCTGCTTGCCGCCGACCGCCTGCTCGGACTGGACCTCGCCGACGCAGTGCGCTACGGCCACGCCTGGCGGATGGAAGGCCACGGCGACAACGTCGGCGCGGCCCACTACGGCGGCGCGGTCCTGGCCGTCCCCGGCGTCGCCGAGGCCGTCCGCCTCTGGCCCACCGCCGGCGCCATCCACCTGACCGGCGGTGAGCCGCACGGTGGCCTCCCCGCGGGCGGGCCGGCCAACGGCCGCCCGTCCCCCAACGGCTCACCCCACGCCGTATCCGCCCCGGCCGCCAACGCCGGAGCGACCGGCCCCGCCTCGTCGGCCGGCTCCGCCTCGGACGGAGTGTCCACCCACGCGACCGCCGGGCCGGCTGTCGGGCAGGCTGCCGCCGCGACCGCGACCGAGTCGGCCGCCACCACGACCGACGCCGCTGCCACGAAGGCCGTGGTTGCCGCCGCTGATGGACCGCTCCACGGCCTGACCGCCGTCGCCTTCGTCCCCGAGATCACCGGCGCTACCTGGGCCGCCCGCGCCGCGCTCCCCGCCCACGTCCCGCACCCGGACGCCGCCCACAACGTGGCCACCGCCTCCGGCCTCGTCGTCGGTCTCCTCAGCGGCGACCGCGCCCTGCTCGCCGCGGGGATGCACGACCGCCTCCATGAGCCTTATCGCGCCCGCCTCTTCCCCCACCTCGCCCCGATGGCCGAGGCGGCCCGGGCGGCGGGCGCGGTCGGCGCCTGCCTCAGTGGCGCCGGCCCGACCGTCCTCGCCCTCGTCACCCCGGCCGCCGCACCCGCCGTCCGGGCCGCCCTCACCCGCACCGCCGCCGTCCTCCGCGTCCCCGGCGAGGCGATCCTCCTCGCCCCCATTGGCCGCGGCGCCCACGTCGTCGGGGAACCGTGCCGAACCCGGATCACCGCCGACCGGAGCGCATCCGTGGCCCCTGGGCCGCATCGGCCGTAGGGCCGCGGTCCGTCGCACCGACACCCCGGCGGGCCGTCGGACAGGCGGTAGGGCGGCACGACCGGGTCGGGTCCCAGCCTCTGGCCTCCGGGTCGAGGACCAGGCGTTTGACGTAGACCACTCGGCCGCCGCTGCTGGGGATGCCGCGCGCCTGATGCTGTCGGGGTCGCACCGCTTCGCTTCGCCCCTGCGGGTTTCCCATCTGGCCATTCACCCATGGCACCCTGTAGGGGCGCACGGCCGTGCGCCCCTACCGCCGTGCGCCCCTACCGCCGTGCGCCCCTACCCCGTCCACCTCGCCTTGGGTCACTCCGGGACCGTCTGGTGTGCGCCCGGCCTGTCGGTCCGCGATGCTCGCGGGACGGGTCGAAGAAAATGCGCGCCCCCTGCCCGTTCTACCGCTGCAGCACCCCCGCCCCCTCGGAGAGGAGCACCGCCTCGACCTCGGCGCGGGTCGCGGCCAGGAAGTCGCCGGGGACGGTGTGCTTGAGGGCGGCGGCGGCCGTCCCCAGCCCGCAGGCCCGCTCCAGGTTCGCCGGGTCCTCCAGGTAGCCCGCGATGAACCCGGCCGCGAAGGCGTCGCCGCCGCCGAGGCGGTCGACGATCTCCGTCTCGACCCACGGCGCCTGCGCGATCTGCCCGGCTGGCCCCAGCGCCAGGCTCCCCAGCTTGATCCCGCGGCTGCCCCGGTTCTTCTTGCGGGTCATCACCGCGACCTCGACGCCCAGGTCTTCCCGCGCCGCCCGCAGGCACTCCTCGACCGTGCCGTCGATCCCGAAGAAGGTCCGCAGCCCGCCGCGCGAGGCAAACAGCACGTCGACCAATGGCACCAGCTCCCGGAAGCTCGCCGCCGCCTCCGCCTCCGACCAGAGCTTCGACCGGTAGTTGAGGTCGAACGCCACCGGCACCCCCACCGCCCTGGCGGTCCGGATCGCGACCCCCGTCTCCTCCCGCAGCCCGGCCGAGACCGCCGGCGTGATCCCGGAGATGTGGAGCAGCCCCGCCCCGCGCAGCAGCGCCGGCCAGTCGAACGTCCCCGGCGCGATCCGGGCGATCGCCGAGTCGGCCCGGTCGTAGGTCACCGCCGAGGGCCGTGGGTCGGCCGCCTCCTCCAGAAAGTAGAGCCCCGTCCGCCCGGCCTCCTCCGGCACCCAGGACACGCCGTCGACGTCGACCCCGGCCGCCCGCGCCTCGCGCGCGATCATCCGCCCGAGCGGGGTCCGGGGCAGCGTCGAGACCCACGCCGCCGGCACGCCGAGGCAGCGAAGCGCGACCGCCGTGTTCAGCTCCGCGCCGCCGACCGTCACGTCGAGCCGCCGCGTCCGCTCCAGCCGCTCCCGCCCCGGGGGGGTCAGCCGGAGCATCGCCTCCCCGAAGGCGACCACCCGCCCGCCCGACGCCACCGCGTCGCCCCGACCCTCGGTCCGCCCCGTCGCCGCGTCGGTCACGCCCATCCTCCCTCGCCCGCCACGCGGCTGCGCCGCCGTCCTCTGACGCCGCGCATCTTACGGGCGTCCCGCGGGTCCGGCGACCGGCCTGGCCGACCGGCCCTTCCGGGGGCGTCTGCCGAGCGGTTCTACGGGATCCGGGCGATCGTCAGGGCTCCGCACGGCGGGCCCGCGGCCGGCTCCCGACGGCTTCGCGTCGAGGGCCGGAGCGTGCACCGGGCGAGCCCTTCGGTCCCTGCGCCCTCGGTTCCGCCACCGAATAGCCGGGCCCCGTATTGGTCGGTCCCAGCGATCGCGACCCACCGCCGAAAAAGTAAGTGCACCGGTCGCGAGGCCGGGCTCTCCAGGCCGGCCTCCGGCGCACGGGTGACAGCGGGGCCGCCCAGTCCATTCGGGACGTGACCATCCTGGCGCTCGGCGCTCGGCGCTCGGCGCTCGGCGCTCGGCGCTCGGCGCTCGGTCCGACGGTGTCACCCGGCGGCCGGGCTGGGCTCCATCGGCAGCTTGCGGAGGAGCATGGTCAGCCAGGTCGGGCTGAACTCGACCTCCAGTCGGACGCCCGCCACCGCCTCGCCGACCCGGAATCGGTCGCGCGCGTTCGCGACGACCAGGTCGCCGGGCTCCGGCCGCAGGTCCCACTGCCGCAGCCCCTCGTACGCGGTCTGCGCCTCGTCCCGGTAGTGCTCGACCATCACCACCCCGCCCGGGCGCGCGGCCCGCACCATCTGCCGCAGGGCCGCCAGCGGGTCGTAGCAGTGGTCGAGGGCGAAGCGCATGTAGACCAGGTCGAACGCGTCGGCGGCGACGAGGGTGTCGAGCCGCTCGACCTCGCATCGCCGCGTCGGCACGGGCGGCACGAGCCCGAGCTCGTCGAGGATCTGCCGGTACCGGTCGGCCAGGGCGTCGACGGCGGTGATCGCCAACCGCCGGCCGCCGAGCGTCTTCCCCAGCGTCGTCGCCGGTCCCGCGGCGCAGTCGAGGATCCGGTGGCCGGCGGCGTCGCGGGCGAGCGGCAGCACCCGGGCGACGTGGGGCTGGAGCGGCGCGTCGGGGTCGAACCGGAACTGGAACTCGTCCGGCCAGTCCAGCCCGCCGCCCGCCAGGTAGGTCCGCCACCAGTCGAGCTCGCGGTCGATGCCGGCCTGCCAGGCCCGCTGGGTCGCGGTCGTGTCCATCGAGGCCCTCGCAGCGTCTGGCCGTCAGGTCGAAGATCGCGGCGGGCGCACCGCGCGGCGAACGGTGGCCGGGTCCCATCGTCCGGCTCCCGGCTCCCGGCTCCCGGCTCCCGGCTCGCCACCGCGGCGCCACGTCGAGCGCCGCCGACCCCGGACGGTACCACCGGCTTCGGCGCGCCGCGCGGCGTCCCCGCCGGGTTTGGTGTCGCCGGAGCACGGTCCCGCCGGAGCACGGCCCGCCGGGCCCATCCTGAACGCCCGGCTGGCGCCGCGGTGCGGTTGGTCGCACCCCTCGCGGGCCTCCCCGAGTGCATCTGGCGACAGCGTGCTGGCCCCCGAGGTGAGCGTCGTCGGCGTCGTCGGGCGGCTCCGAGCCGCTCGTCCCTGCCCGGTCCACCGGCCGTTCGCGACCACCGTGCGGGGCGGCGAGCCCCGCGCGGCGTTGACCTTCGCTTGACAACGCCGCGAAAACCGGTGATACCACCCCCAGCGGGGCGCAAGGCGCCGTGTCCCGTGTGGCGACGGCCGCAAGATGGCGTCTCTGAGCCGCCGGCGATGGCCGCCGGGGCCCTGTAGTCGAGGTCGGGAGGACGCGATGGCGCGGGTAATCTTCGACGGCGTATCGAAGATCTACAGTGGTGGCGGCCAGGCGGCCGTCAACAACCTCAACATGGAGATCCACGACCGCGAGTTCCTGGTCCTGGTCGGACCGTCGGGCTGCGGCAAGTCGACCGCGATGCGGATGGTCGCCGGCCTGGAGGAGATCTCCGAAGGCCAGATCATCATCGGCGACCGGGTCGTCAACGACCTGCCGCCGAAGGACCGCGACGTGGCGATGGTCTTCCAGAGCTACGCGCTCTACCCGCACATGACCGTGCGCGACAACCTCGCCTACCCGCTCAAGCTGCGCAAGATCCCCAAGGGCGAGCGCGAGCAGCGGGTCCGCAAGGCGGCCCAGACCCTCGACATCGAGCAGTTCCTCGACCGCAAGCCGAAGGCCCTCTCCGGCGGTCAGCGGCAGCGCGTCGCCCTCGGCCGGGCGATCGTCCGCGACGCCGACGTCTTCCTAATGGACGAGCCGCTCTCCAACCTCGACGCCAAGCTCCGCGTCCAGACCCGCGCCGAGCTGATCAAGCTCCACGAGCGGGTCCAGACCACGATCATCTACGTCACCCACGACCAGGTCGAGGCCATGACGATGGGCGACCGGATCGCGGTGATGAGCCTCGGTGTCCTCCAGCAGCTCGCGACGCCGCAGGAGCTCTACGACCACCCGGCCAACAAGTTCGTCGCCGGCTTCATCGGCTCCCCGTCGATGAACTTCCTCGACGTCAACATCGAGGCCTCCGACGGTCGGCTCTACGCCGCCACCCCGGGCTTCAAGATGCGCGTGCCCGACGAGAAGGGCCGCATCCTGGAGCGGTACCGCGGCCAGACCGTCACCCTGGGCGTCCGCCCCGAGCACCTCGTCGAGCGCTCCCGGCTCGAGAGCCACACGGCGCCCGACGCGACGATCCCCGTCCAGGTCGACGTGATCGAGTTGCTCGGCAACGAGATCTTCGTCTACCTGCAGAACGCGGGCACGGTCCTGACCTCGCGGATGGACCCGGACATCAAGCTCGAGCGCGGCCAGAAGATCGAGGTCGCCGCCGAGCCGCACCGGCTCCACTTCTTCGACCCCCAGACCGAGGAGGTCGTCGCCTAGCGCCCGGCGCGGGTCACCCCGCTCCACCACTGCGACGCGGAAACGCCGAGGCCCGGGCAATCGCCCGGGCCTCGGCGCGTCCACGGGGGACGGAGGTTCGCTTGGCGGCGGCGGCTGGCGAGTCGGACCGCGGCGGGTCGCTGGTACTGGATCCGGCTGTTGTGCGGTGGTACTTGAGGGCCGAAGGCGGGGCCTACTCAGGGCCGAGCCCCGAGGTCGCGGGCTCGGGCACCGAGCCGGCCTCAGTCAGCTGCGGACCCGCCGGGTAAACCCCCTCCGCTCACCGGATCCCCGTTGGGAGAAAATGGGAGGACGTCTGGGCGGCGCGTGTCGCCCAGACCGTACACCGGCGTTGAGACGGGCCGCGCCGGCGGCCGGGCCGCCGGCGCGGGGCTGTCCTAGCTGGTCGCGCCGGCCAGCTGGGCCTGCTC
>CADCWG010000014.1 GCA_902806335.1 uncultured Thermomicrobiales bacterium
CGGACGAGGTAGGCGGGCTGACCGTTGGTAGCCGCGTCGAGGTCGTGGCGGGTGGGGTGCCGGCCGGTGTCGAGCCGGGTGTCGTCGTAGCCGCGGCCGAGCAGCCAGCCGTCGGGGCCACGGCCCGGCCCGTCGCCGGCCGCCGCGGCCCGAAACCCGGCCTGGAGGTCGGCCAGGGTGAGGGCCGCTCGCGGCGTGGCGTCGACCCAGCCCAGCGACTGGCCGAAGGCCATGGGGTGGGTGTGGTTGTCGTTCAGGCCCGGCAGCAACGCCCGCCCGCCCAGGTCGACCGCGCGGGCGCCCGGTCCCGCCGCGGCCCGCGCCTCGTCGAGGGATCCGACCCACGCGATCCGCTCGCCGACGACGGCGACCGCTTCGGCGGCGGGCGCCGCATCGTCGACGGTGATGATCGGCCCACCGCTGAAGAGCAGCCCGGGCTGCGCGGCGGGGTGACGGCGTGGGTCCATGCTGGGGCATCCCTGTGGTCGTGGGCGGCGCCGCCACTCATGGCGCCGCGTCGCCCTGGTCCTGGCCGTCCCAGTGTTGGCGCGGCGCGCGGTCGCCTCCCGTCGGTCGGTCTCCCCGGAGGGTACCACCGCCGTCCTCCCGTGGCGCCGGCGATGACGGCCCCGCGTCGGACCACCGCGCCGCCCCGACCAGGATGTCCCGCTCGGGCGCGAGCCGGCGCCGGTCCGCGTCCTCCACCGGCGGCTGATGCGGACGCGCCGGCGGGCGTGGCGGGATCGCCTCGTCCCACGCGGCCCAGGCGAAGTCGTCGAACGGGAGCGGCGGGGCGGCCGGCCCGGACGGGACCGTGCGGAGGAACACGATCGCCGACCACGCCGCCGCCATCGCACCCAGAACGGCGAGGATGACGGCCGGGTCATGGACGCTGCCGGCCGGGTCCCAGCGCTCAACGTGGGGCAACGCGTAGAGCGCCAGCGCCAGTGACAGTCCGGCCGTCGCCGCCAGCCAGGCTCGACCGACCGCCGGTCCGCCACCTGCCGAGGCCCGCCGGGCCGCGAGGAGCGGGTGCCGGGACGTGGCTCCGGCCCTGCCGTCCATCCCCAGGATGGCGCCGGCGTTGGTCAGCAGGAGGGCAGCCTGGATCACGATGTAGAACGCGCTGGGGTCCGGCACCCCGGCGAGGACGAAGTTGAGGTTCATGAAGATGCCGCCGAGCAGGGCGGCGTTGGTCATCGTTCCGGTCAGGATCGCTAGCCCGGCGAGGAGCTGACCCAGGATGACGATCCAGCCCAGCGCCGTGGCCGCCGGGAGGAAGGCGCCTCGGGTCATCGACTCGTAGGCGGGGAGGGCGATCGTCCCGTCGCCGAGCCGGGCGTCGAGGAAGCGGGAGAGGCTCGTCCCGTCCCACCAGCCGGGATCGGTGATCTTCTCCGCCGAGGCGCGGAGCCAGCCGAGGCCGATGAAGGCCCGGACCGGCACCAGGTGGATGCCGTCCGACGCGGCCTCGGCCCGGACCACCGCCGCGGTCCGTCGGAGCCGGGGGAGAACCCTTCCGGAGGTCTC
The DNA here is from genome assembly GCA_902806335.1 of uncultured Thermomicrobiales bacterium. Taxonomy (GTDB): domain Bacteria; phylum Chloroflexota; class Chloroflexia; order Thermomicrobiales; family UBA6265; genus CADCWG01. The sequence goes on from CADCWG010000014.1 coordinate 1,531, forward strand.
CGCTCGCTGGCGTCGTGCCCTGGCAGTGGCGGGAGCGAGGGGCCCGGGTGTCACCCGAGGGGCGTCGGGCCGGGTGGCGGCTGGCAGACGCTGGGTCATCGGTCGTGCGATCTCCTGTCGACGTGGCCGAGTCGGGACGGTGGGACGTGGCCGCGGCCGGCGCGCCAGACCCGCGCCGGCGGGTCGTCGGCGATGCCCCGGTAACCATGGTCGGTGTCCCCCCTGACGGTCGCCTCTCGGTTCGCTGAGGAGGTGCTGAGGCCTGTCTGAGGGTTCGCTGAACGCCGACGGGGGGACGCGCGGTCGTCACCCGGTCGGGGACGCAACGGGCCGGGGCGGCCCTGGGATCGGACTTGCCCCTGAGGTTGGGACGATCAGAGAGCCCGTGAGCGCCCTCGAGAAGACATAACATCGACACCCCGAACGAGTGGACGGCGCTCGAGCCGGGCCCGGGTCCCTGGCTTTCCGGCGGCGGACTGGCGGTGTTAGGGCCGGGGCTGGCGCGGAAGGTGGAGGGGAGGGCGGACGGATCGCGGCGGCTCGGGGGCGTGACCAGTGGAACGAGACGTCGGCCGGACCGGGTCGCGAGCTGTCCAGTGCGCGGGCGCAGCAGTCCCGCGACGAGCACCCGTGGACCCCCACAGCGAACCACGGTGATCGCTGGACCGTCGCTCAACGGGAGTGCAGCCGGCTTCGGTCGGCTTCGTCCCTGAGTCTCTGACCTCGGGGCTTGCCCCGGGCGGGCCGAGCCCCCGATCCCCCGGATATCACCGCTGATCGGCCGGGTCCGGTCTCGGCCGGCACGAGCGGCAACCGTCCGTCGACCGCGGTCCTTTCCGGGGGGCGTGGCGCCGGGCGGCGCTAGGGATCGGCCCGCGCCGGATCGGCGTCGGCCGCCGCCGAGATGGCGTCGGGGGAGGAGATGGCCGGCAGGGTGACGCCGAACGTGCTCCCGACCCCCAGCGTGCTGGTGACCTCGATCGTGCCGCCGTGGGCACGGACGATCTCGTCGGCGATCGCCAGCCCCAGGCCCGCCCCGCCGGTCGCCCGGGTCCGTGCCCGGTCGGCGCGCCAGAAGCGCTCGAACAGGTGCGGCAGGGCCTCCGGCGCGATGCCCTCGCCGGTGTCGCGCACCTCGAGGCGAACCTTCCCCGCTCCGTCTGAGCCGACCGAGACGACCACGTCGCCGCCCGCCGCCGTGTAGCGCAGCGCGTTGTCGACCAGGATCAGCACCAGCTGCAGCAGTTGGTCGGCGTCCCCGGCCACCAGGACCGGCGTGTCGGCGTCCACGGTCAGAGCCTGGCCGCGGGCGAGTGCCCGGGCGGTTGGCAGCGCGTCCTGGGCGACCAGGTCGAGTCGGACCGGTCCCGGCCGTCGCGGCACCAGGGCGGCCGGGGCGTCGGCGCGGGCGAGGAGGAGGAGATCGTCGAGGAGGCGACCCATCCGCGCGCCCTCGCGCTCCATGTCGTCGAGCGCGCCCGCCAGGTCGTCGCTGCCGAGGCGCAGGTCGCCCGACGCGACGCGGTCGAGCAGCAGCTCGATGTTGCCGCGCAGCGCCGTCAGCGGGGTGCGGAGCTCGTGCGAGGCGTCGGCGACGAAGCGCCGCTGAGCCATGAAGCTGCCTTCCAGACGCTCCAGCATCGCGTTAAACGTTGCCGCCAGCCGCGCGATCTCGTCGCCGGTGGCCGGGACCGCGAGCCGGTTGGCGAGCGCCGCCGGGGAGCCGTCGCTGGCGGCGATCGCCGCGGCGGCGGAGGTGACCCGATCGACCGGGCGCAGCGCGCGGCCGGCCAGCAGCCAGCCGCCGGCCACCGTCAGCGTCAGGCCGACGGCCGCGGCGCCGAGCAGGATCCGGCGGAGCAGCCCGACCGACCGCTGGATCGACGCCAGCGACTCGCCGACGACCACCGAGCCGTAGAGCCGCTTGCCGTCGGTGTCCTTGTCGACGACGTAGATCGGAACCCTGACCGCCCGGATATCCTCGTCGTCGACCGACGCGGTGTGCTCGGTCGTGCCGCTCCGTCCGGAGACTGACGTGTCCGGGAGCCAGTCCTCGTCGAACGGCGGGGAGTAGGCGCTGTTCGAGCTCCCGACGACGGTGCCCGCGGTGTCGAGGACTTTGATACCGATGCCGGACGAGGCGAACGCGTTCAGGTCCGGGAGGTCGCCGCCGTCCAGGGTGCCCGTCTGCTTCTCCGAACGACCGTCGTCGAGCTTGGACTGGACCTCCTTCGCCACCTGGCGGGCGGTCGCGGTCAATCGCCCGTCGACGTCTTCGCGAAGTGAGCGGGCGAGGAGGCTCGGCAGCGCGAGTCCGAGACCGAGGAGCACGGCTGCCAGGAGCAGCGAGGAGAGCGCCGCCACCCGGAACCGGAGCGAGCCGACCGCCGGGCGCCAGCGCCGCGCCGGGAGGTGCCCGGCCGTGGGCCGAGCGGCCGTCCGCTCGCCGTCGATCGCGCCACCGCGACGGTCCGGTCGAGTAGGGGCGGTCTCGATCCGCGTCGGCGCGGCCACGTCAGCCCGCCGCCCGGAGCACGTAGCCGACGCCGCGGACGGTCTGGATCAGGCGCGGCTCGCCGCCGGCCTCGAGCGCCCGGCGGAGGTTGGCGACGAGGACCTCGAGCACGTTCGAGTCGCCGAAGAAGTCGGAGCCCCAGATCCGCTCCATCAGCAGCGCGCGGGGCAGCACCTGGTTGGGGTGGCGCAGGAACAGCGTCAGCAGGTTGAACTCGCGCGTCGTCAGGCGGACCGGGCGGCCGGCGCGGCTGGCCGTCCGCCGGGCGAGGTCGAGCACCAGGTCCGCGAAGGAGAGGACCTCCGCCGGGGGCACATCGGCGGTCGCCGGCTGCGACCGCCGCAGGAGGGCGCGGATCCGCGCCGCGAGTTCCTTGAGCGCGAACGGCTTGACCAGGTAGTCGTCGGCGCCCACCTCCAGCCCGTCGACCCGATCCTCGACCGCGTCGCGGGCGGTTAGCATCAGGATCGGCACACTTGGGCCGCCCTCGGCCCGCTCGGCGCGGCGGATCCGTCTCGCGACCTCCAGCCCATCGACCCCGGGCAGCATCACGTCGAGGACGACCACGTCGGGGGGGCGGTCGCGGACCGCGTCGAGGGCCGCCAGGCCGTGCCCGACGACATCGACGGCAAAGCCCTCGTAGATCAGCCCCCGGCGGACGAAGCTGGCGATGCTCGGCTCGTCCTCGACCACGAGCACGCGCGCGGACGGAGCGTCGGACCAGACGAGACGATCGGTGGTGCCGGCACCCTGGGAGCCCGTCGACGTCATGGCCCGCCCTCGCACACCGCGCCCGCCCGGTCCTGGCCAACCGCCCCGTGGGCTCGCCACGGCCCTCGGCGGTGCCCGGTTCGCCTCTAGCGTAGCCGACGCCGCGCCACGGAGGCGGGTCAGTCCCCGCCGTAGACCACCTCGCCGCCCAGGATCGTGAGGTCGATGCCGACCCCGCCGATGTCTCCGGGCGCGACCTGGGAGAGGTCGGCCCCGAAGACCGTCACGTCGCCGAGCATTCCCGGCGCGAGCGTCCCCTTCGACCGCTCCTCGAAGGTGGCGTGGGCGCCGTGGACGGTGTAGGCGCGGAGGGCGTCCTCGAGGCCGACCGTCTCCTCGTGCCAGATCGGATCGCCGGCGGCGTCGCGGCGGGTCATCATCGTCTGGAGCCCGACCGTGGCGCTGGTCGGTACGACCGGCGCGTCGGTGCTGGCGGCGGCGACGATGCCGTGCCGGAGGTAGCTGGCCATGCCGTAGGCGTAGCGGAGGCGATCGAGCCCCAGGTTCTCCGTGTAGGCCGGGCGGAAGTGGTAGAGGAAGGACGTGCCGGGGATCGGGATCACGCCGAGGCGGGCGATCCGGGCGAGGATCCGCTCGTCGACGATCGAGCAGTGCTCGATCCGGTGGCGGGGGTCGGGCCGCGGGTCGGCCGCCATCGCCGCCTCGTAGGCGTCGAGGACGAGGTCGATCGCCGCGTCGCCGATCGCGTGGATCGCGACCTGGAAGCCGGCGCGGTGGGCGCGGAGCACCCTGGCCTTCAGGTCGTCCGGCGGCATCATCCAGAGCCCGACGTTACCGTCGGCCGGTTCGCCCTCGTAGGGCCGGTGCATCCGCGCCGTCCGCCCGCCGATGCTGCCGTCGGAGAAGAGCTTTGCGGGGCCGATCCGGAGCCGGTCGTCGCCCCAGCCGGTCCGGATGCCGAGCGCCTCCAGGGGCTCCAGCGTCTCGTCGATCAGCATCATCAGGGTGGTGCGCACCGGTAGCCGGCCGGCCCGCCAGAGGTCCTGGTAGGCCCGCAGCTGGTCGGCGTTGGCGATCCCCGCCTCGGCGGTGCTGGTCACGCCGCTGGCGAGGAACGCCCGTCCACCCCGCTCGAGCGCCGCCGCCAGGTCGGCGACGGTCGGCGGCGGGATCGCGGCCTGGACCAGACCGAGCGCGGTCTCCCGGACCACGCCGGTGGGGGCGCCGTGCTCGTCCCGGTCGATCGCGCCGCCGGGCGGGTCGGGCGTGCCGGGGCCGATGCCGGCGAGGGCCAGCGCGCGGCCGTTGGCGACGCCGACGTGATGGCACGCCCGGATCAGCAGCACCGGGTGGTCGGGGCTGACCGGGTCGAGGTCGTGCCGGGTCGGGTGGCGGTGGTCGGCCAGCCGCGCGTCGTCGTAGCCGCGGCCGATCACCCAGCTCCCCGGCGGCCGACCGGGCGCCGCCGCCGCGACCAGGCCGGCGAGGTCGGCCACGCCGCCGTTCGGCGGGGAGGAGAGGTTTAGGTCGCCGAGCGCCTGGCCGACGAGGAACGGGTGGCTGTGGGCGTCGTTGAGCCCCGGTGTGGCGGTCCGCCCCCGCAGGTCGACGTGGGGCGAGCCGGGCGCGGCCGCCGCGCTCGCCTCCCGGTCGTCGCCGACGGCGGCGACCCGGCCGCCACGGATCGCGACCGCGGTCGCCGCGGGCCGCCCCGGGTCCATCGTCATCACCCGTCCGTTGGTCAGCAGCAGGTCTCCGGTGGCGGGCATCGGCGGGCGGTCCTCTCAGCGGCGGTTCGGCGGCCAGGCACTCGGCCGATTATAGGAGCCGGCCTCCGAGCTTGGGCCGGGCGCCCCCCGTCATCACGGCACGGGCCACCGGTTCGGCCGTGGGGTGGCGGGGCGCCCGTCGCGCCGTGTGCCGTCGGCAGGCCCTCGGGTCGCCCGACGACGGACCCAGGAGGACGATCCTCCCCGAGCAGGCCCGCCGGGCCGGTTGCCATGACCGACGGAGCCGACCGGCCGGGGCGCCGTGGCCGCCGACGCTCGAGCTGGGGAACCGCGGGTCAGGCGGTCGACGCCGCGTGGGCCAGCTCGCCGATCGCGGCGACGAGGGCGTCGATCTCGTCCTCGGTGTTCCACCACCCGCACGACACCCGGGCGACCGACGGGCCCGGCGGGTAGACCACGTACCGGATGGTCATGCCCTGCTCGTAGAGCCTCGCGGTGACGTCTGGCGGGGCCATGCCGGCGACCTGGAAGCAGACCAGGCCGGCCATCCGGTCGGCGGGCGAGGCCACGGTGACGCCGCCCAGGGCGGCGAGACCGGCGCGGCAGCGCTGGCCGAGCGCCGCGACCCGCGCGTAGGCCCAGTCCAGCCCCACCTCGTCCCGCTGCCACAGGAGCGACGCCTCGAGGGCCAGCACGGCCGGACCGTAGAACTCGCCGATCTCGTAGCGCTGCGCGCCGGCCCACGGGGTGAGGAAGCCGCTGACGTCATACGTGGCGTACCGGAGGTACGTCGGCTTCACGTCGGCGAGGCGATCGCGGCGGAGGAAGAGGGCGCCGGTCGCCTCCGGCCCGCAGAGCCACTTCTGGCCCGGCATCGCGTAGGCGTCGATGCCCGACGCGTGGAGGTCGAGCGCCACCTGGCCCGTGCCCTGGGCACCGTCGACCACCGAGAGGACGCCGCGACGTCGGGCCATCGCCCCCACCTCGGCCAGCGGCACCACCGCGCCGGTCGACCACATGACGTGGGAGAGGGCCACGGCGCGGGTGCGCGGCCCAACGTGGGCTTCGAGCGCGCCGGGGACGTCCCCCCCGCCATCGCCGATGTCCGCCATCCGGACGATCACGCCGAATCGGTGGGCAAGCAGCATCAGCGGCGCGAAGAGCCCCGGGTGCTCCAGCTGGGTGGTGACGACCTCGTCGCCCCGCTGCCAGTCGATGCCCATCAGGACCGCGTTGAGACCCTCGTTGGTGCTGTGGGTCAGCGCGAGCTCGTCGGCGTCGGCGCCGACCATCCCGGCCAGAACCCCCTTGACCCGCGCGTTGCGCTCCCAGCCGCCCTCGTAGACCCCTGGCACGATCCGGCCGACCTCGAGCTCCTTGCTCGCCGCCGCGACCAGGGCGTCCTGGGCGACCCGTGGCAGTGGCCCGTTGGTGCCGGCGTTGAAGTAGGCCGTGCGCGCGGTGGCCGGCAGTTGCGCCCGCAGCGCCGCCACCTTCGCGGCGTCCACCGTGGTCGCCGCGCTCTCGAGAGTGGTCGCCATCGTTCCTCCGAAGCGGTGCGCCGTTGGCCGGTCGCCACGGGCGGTCGGCGCTCCTCGCGTGTGTCAAGCCCCGTGATCCACCGGGCACCCTCGCCGATCCACCCTCTGACCGCGTGTCTCGAGCGAGCACGATCGTGCCCGGGCGCCACGCTCCACCTATTCGCGCTCGAGCGACATGGCCCACGGTGACGCCGGGCGAGACCCAGGCAAGGTACCCCTGGGGGCCGGGCGAGTCTAGGGGCGGTCGGGACGGCGGTCAATCGCGCCGTCCTGGCGGACGCGCCGCGGAACTCCCCCTGTTTCCATCTTCAGACCCCTCAGGGTATTGACAGAACAGACGATCGGGTGTGTGCTGGGCATAACGATCTCTTGACGCTTCCGATCTGCTGCTGCTCGACCCGCCTCTGGCGGGAGGGCCGCTGCCGTCGTGCAGCCGGGGAGTGGTCTCATGCCGATCGCCCGTGGGAGCGCGAGGCGCCCCCTGCCGGTGCTGGGTGCCGTCCGTCCTCCCGGCCGGACCCTTGTTGGTCTCGCCGCGGCAGGCGTGTTCCTGGCGACGCTGGTGGACGCGCTGCGCCATCCCCCCGCCGGCTGGGAGCTCAGCGTGCTCAAAGCCGCGCAGCGCGTCGAGCCGCCGGGCATCGGCGAGGCCCTCGAAGCGTCGGACCTGCTCACGGACTCCTCCGGGGCGGTCGTGATGTGGGCGATCGTCTCGCTCGCGTTCGCCGCGGCGCGGTGGTGGTGGCCGCTGATCGCGGCGCTGGCGCTGCCGCTCGGTGGCGTCGTCAACGAGGGGATCGGGATCTGGCTGGTGACCCGCGCCCGGCCGCACTCGCCCGAGCTTGCCCGCGGCAGCCTGAACTGGGAAGAGCGTTCCTACCCCAGTGGGCACGTCACCGGCGCGGTCTTGCTCTACGGGCTGCTCTTCCTGGTCGCGGGTCGGCTCCGCCGCCGCTGGCAGCGGGTCGCGGTGCGGTCGGCGTCCGCGGTGGTGATGGCGGTCACCGGCTTCGATCGGCTCTGGGGCGGTGCCCACTGGCCCACCGACGTCCTCGGTTCCTACGCGCTCGGCACGTTGCTGCTGGTGTTCCTGGTGGTGGGCTGCGCCCGGCTGCGGCGCGAGGTCCCGCTCCTCGCCGCCGTCGCCGCCGCGATCGCCATTCGTCTCGCGTCCGCACCCGCAGGAGCCGTCGAGAGTCGGCGCGTGACCCCGACCCTGGCTGCCAGCGCACGGCTGGCCGCCCGCGGCCTGGCGTTGCTCGCGGCGGACCCGCCCCTGGCAGCGGCGTCAACTGGGTCGGTGCGCCAGCGGGTCCCCGCCGTCTCGTCCGCCGCCTAGGCCCGCTCGCGGAGCGGTGCTGCGGCGGGGCCGGGTGGCCACGGTTTGACACCCCCCGGTCTCGGTCCTAGAGTCGCCGGACGCCGCCGGCGCCGACCTCGGCGCCGCTCGACCGCGACGCGCCTTCCCTCGCCGAGGAGGCACCAGGACGGAGAGATCGCCCCATGGCCCAGCCGGCCGTCGGAAAAGCGAACGAGACCCCTGATCGCTACGTCGCCCCCTCCGCCGAGTTCCGCGCCGACCGCTACTACCGCTACGCGGAGTTGACCGATCTGCTCCACAGCTGGGCCGCGGCATACCCGGAGCTGGCCGCGGTCGAGAGCATCGGCAAGAGCTACGAGGGGCGCGACATCTGGGCCCTCACCCTGACCAACCGCGCGACGGGGCCCGACGCCGAGAAGCCGGCCTACTACGTCGACGCGAACATCCACGCCGGCGAGGTGACCGGCTCGGCGGTGGCGCTCTTCACCGCCCACCACCTGCTCACCGGGTACGGCGACGACCCGCGGGCGACGCGCCTGCTCGATGAGACCGCCCTCTACGTCGTCCCGCGGATCGGCGTCGACGGGGCCGAGCGCTACCTCGCCTCGCCGGAGCAGATGCGCTCCTCCGTCCGGCCCTGGCCCGAGCCGGAGCCGCAGGACGGCGTCCAGCGGGAGGATCTCGACGGCGACGGCTGGGTAACCCAGATGCGCGTCCGCGACCCCCACGGGCCGTGGAAGGTCTCGACCAGGGACCCGCGCCTGATGGTCCGCCGCGGTCCGGACGAGACCGGCGGCGAGTACTACTTCGTCTTCCCCGAGGGGACGATCAAGGATTACGACGGCGGCGAGGTCAAGGTCGCGCCGCCGCTCTGGGGGCTGGACAACAACCGCAACTTCCCGGCGCGCTGGGGACCCGAGTGGGAGCAGCGCGGGGCCGGCGCCTACCCGCTCTCGGAGCCGGAGACGCGGGCGGTCGCCGACTTCATGCTCGCCCACCCCAACATCCACGGCACCCAGCATTACCACACCTTCTCGGGCGTGATCCTCCGCGCCTCGGCGCTGCGCGCCGACGAGGACCTCGCGAAGGCCGACCTCAAGACCTACAAGGCCCTCGCCGAGCTGGGGACCGAGGAGACCGGCTACCGGGTCGTCTCGATCTTCCACGACTTCGCCTACGACAAGAAGAAGCCGATGATGGGCAACCACCTCGACTGGGTCTTCGACTCGCTCGGCTGCTTCGGCTTCGCGACCGAGCTCTGGAGCTTGCCGGCGAAGGCGGGGATCGAGGTCGTCGACTTCCTCAAGTTCTTCGACGAGCGGTCCGAAGACGACGACCTCGCGATGCTGAAGGTGCTCGACCAGCAGCTGGGCGGCAGCGGGTACAAGCCCTGGGTGCCGTTCGAGCACCCGCAGCTGGGTCCGGTCGAGATCGGGGGCTGGGAGTTCAAGTTCACCTTCCAGAATCCCCCCGGGCCGTTCCTCGAGGAGGAGTGCCGCCGGAACGCCGGCTTCACCCTCCGCGCGATGGGCACCGCGCCGCGCCTCGAGTTGGTCGAGGCCTCGACCGAGCCGCTCGGGGGCGACCTCCACAAGGTGGCGGCGGTGGTCGGGAACGCCGGATTCCTCCCCACCTACGTCAGCGAGTCGGGTAAGGCGACGGGAAGGATCAAGCCGGTCAGCGCCACGCTCGGGCTCGGCGACGGGATGGCCCTGGTCGGCGGCGAGGAGGAGACGGAACTCGGCCACCTGATGGGTCGCGCCGACCAGTACGAGGCCTTCAGCGTCTTCCCGGCCTACGGCAACAGCACGCGGCGCCGGGTCGAGTGGATCGTCCGCGCCCCCGACGCCGGGACGGTAACGGTGACCGCCACCTCGCCCAAGGGCGGGGTCGTCCGGCGGGAGTTGACGCTGGGGACGGTGGGCTGACGTCGCCGGTCGCGACAGTCACGCCGGCGGCACCGGGCGGCCCCGATGCCGATCCCGGCGTCCATGCGTAAGCCGGACGTCGATCCCGCCGCCGTCCGCGCCGTCCTCGGCCGCGTCTTCGGCTCGGCGGATGGGCTCATTATCGCGCGCACGCCGGACGGCACCTCGACCAAGGTCTATCGCGTCCAGCGGGGCGAGGAGACGTTCTATCTCCGGGGCGCCGAGACCGAGTGCGCGAGCCTGGCGCTGGAGGCCCTGGCCCACCGGCTACTGCGGGCGCACGGGGTCAGGGTGCCCGAGGTCGTGCACCTCGAACCGTTCGACGCGGGGCTCCGCCGCTCGGTGATGGTGACCACTGCGATCCCCGGTCAGGCGCTGGCGCGGTTGCCGCCGGGGCGTCCCGTCGGGTCGATCCTGGCCGAGGCGGGACGGGACCTCGCGCTCCTCAACGGCGTCCCGGTCGCCGGGTTCGGCTGGGTGCGCCGGGACGACCCTGCGGCGACCTCACTGCGTGCCGAGTTGCCGTCCCTCGCGGCCTTCGCCCTGGGCGGCCTCGACGATCAGCTCCGTCGGGTGCGCGGCCGCTTCTTCCCCCCTGCCGAGGTCGCGGCGATTGGGCGCGCGGTGGCCGCCCACCGCGCGCTCCTCGATCTCGAAGCCGGAGTTGGATCGCTCGCGCATGGCGACCTCGACCTTACCCACGTCTTTCAGCGTGACGGCGTCTACACCGGCCTGATCGACCTGGGCGAGATCCGCGGCGCCGAGCCGACCTACGACCTGGGGCACGTCGCCCTCCACGACGGCGAGACGCTCCCGGTCCCGGGTCTCCCCGCGCTGCTCGCCGGCTACCGGGAGGTCTCGCCGCTCTCGGATGACCACCTTCGGCGGATCCACCTCTCCGCGCTGCTGATCGGCGTCCGGGCCCTGGCCCGGGCCTCGGAGCGGCCGCCCGCCGCGCACCACCGAGGGAACGTCGCGGCGACGAGGCGGATGCTCGCGGCACTCGCCGCCTGACCGCGCCGCGGGTCAGCCGACGTCCTCGGGCACGTCGCCCGAGACGGCCCCCAGCTTGTCGGGGTTGACCACCAGGCGGATGCCGACGATCCGCTCGCCGGCGAAGTCGAGCGTTACCGCCCCGAACGGCATCCCCTCGACGACGGAGACGAAGCCAGCCTGACCGTTGAGGCGGGTCGGGAGCGACGAGATCGGAACCTTCGCGCTGGACGCGAGACCGACCAGGGCTCGTGCGACCCGGTCGGCTCCGGTGATCGGGCGCCGGGGGGCAGGGGCGCGTCCGCCGCCGTCCGACCAGAACGTCACATCGTCGGCGAGGAGGGTTCGGAGCGCGTCGAGGTCGCCGGACGTGCAGGCCCGGATGAACGACGCGGTCAGGCGCTCGGCGGCGGCCGGCGGCGGCGCGAAGCGGGGCCGACGCTCGGCGATCCGCGCCCGGGCTCGCCGGGCGAGTTGGCGGCAGGTGGACTCCGGCATGCCTACCACGTCGGCCACCTCCGCGTACGGGTAGGCGAAGACGTCGTGGAGGAGGAAGGCGGCCCGCTCGGTCGGCGTCAGCGTCTCGAGCAGGACGAGGAAGGCCACCGAGAGCGACTCGGCCAGCGCCACCGACTCGCCGGGGTCGAGCGCCGCTTCGCCGTCGGTGGCCACCGGCTCCGGGAGCCAGGGGCCGACGTAGGTCTCCCGCCGGACCCGCGCGTCCCGCAGCACGTCGATCGCCAGCCGGGTGGTGACCGTCGTCAGCCAGGCCCGCGGCTCGCGGACCTCCGTGCCTTCCGCGATCGCGGTGGACCAGCGGACGAACGCTTCCTGGACGACGTCTTCCGCCTCGGCGGCGCTGCCGAGCATCCGGTAGGCGATCGCGAACAGCCGGCCGCGGTTCTCGGCGTAGGTCTCTTCCGTGGTCATCGGGCCTCCAGGTCGTCCATCGGGAATGGCGAAGTTCCGCTCGCCACGCGGCGGGCTCGTGCCGGTTCGGCCGCCCTGCCGTCCGAATAGTCACGGGCGCCGGTCAGACGCGCGCAGCCGCCCCCGCTTCGAGGCCAGTGGTGTCCAGCAGCCGTTCGCGCCGGCGGCCGGCGGGACCGGAGAAGGTGCGGGGGCCGAAGTTGCCGAAAGTAGAGACGGACGAACCGGTGCCGGCGTGACAGCGTCCCGCGAAGCGCCCAGGCGCCCAGGCGCCCGGGCGTGAACGGGCGGGGTGATCTGGGTGCTGGTCATCACGCGTCCCATCGCGACTGGACCGACGCCTCAGGAGGTCCTGACGAGTAGGATCGATGGCGACCCTTCGAGGCTTCGTCGGGATGGAGCACGGTGTGGAATGCGTCGCCGCGGATGCCCGACCGCGGGACTGCGGCATGGCAGGTGCGACCCCGGACCTACGGACGGCGCGGTCCCGGTGCGGTGAGAGGCCCAGTCCCCAAGGGACGGCCGATGTGGCATGCGAGGGACAGCGAATGGACGCGGTACGACCTGGTCCGGATCAACCCAACTACTCGGCGGCCAACGAGGACCGGTTTCTCGGCGGGCTGCTCGGACTGGCTATCGGCGACGCGCTCGGGATGCCGGTCGAAGGCTGGTCGCGAGACCGCATCGCGGCCGAGTTCGGCCGGATCGAGGGCTACCACCCGCGCCGCCAGCCGGGGCGCGACGAGGTCGCGGCGGGCGAGTTCACCGACGAGACCGAGTTCGCGCTCTGCGTGGTCGAGTCGGTCACCACCAACCGCGGCACGATCGACGTCGACAACATCGGCGCCCGGCTGCTGTACCTGGCTCGGGGCGAGTCGCGGCGCTGGCTCGGCGCGGCGACCGCGGCCGCGCTGGACCGCGCCGACGAGACGGGCGAGTTCCGGGTCGCACTTGACGAGGACGGCCCCGCGACCGGTGACGTCGCCACCCGTGGCGTGCCGATCGGACTCCTCCACGCGGTCGGCCGCTTCGACGCGGCGTCGCTGCGGGCAGCCGCCGAGGTCGTCACCCGCCTCACCCACGGCAGCCCGGCGGCGATCGCGGCCACGACCGCCGTTGCCTACGGGGTCAACCTGGCCGCGCGCGGCGAGGTGCCCCCGACCCGGTGGGCCCGGGACACCGCCGAGTTCCTGGGCGGCGGCGCGCTGAGCGAGTCCCTCGCCCAGGCGGCGGACCTCGCGGACGCGACGACGCCGGTGGCCGATGCGCTGGCCGCCCTTGGCACGGGCGAGGACGCGCGGGAGTCCGTCGCCGCCGGGTTCTACGCGGCGATCGTGGCGCCGGTCTTCGAGGCGGCGGTCTTCACCGCGGTCGAGGCGGGCGGCGATACCGACACCGTCGCCGCCGTCGCCGGGGCCCTGGCGGGCTCGACGCGGGGCGCGAGCGGGATCCCCCAGGGGCTGATCGACGGGCTCGGGGGGCGGATCTACGTCTCGCTCGCCGCGCCCTGGTTCCACCGCACGGCGCTCGGCCGGGCCGGCCTGATCATCGACCTCCGGCCCGAGGACGCCACCAGTCCCCCGCCCCGCCCCGATCTGCCGCCGCGGTACTGACCGGGGCGGCGGGTCGGATCTGGGGAGGAGACGGGCAGGGGAGAGCCGGGCCGGCCCCGTTGGACCGGGACGAGCGGTCGGCCGAGTCGCGTCCCGGATGCGGCGCGTGGGGAGTTCCTCCCCGTCGGCTGTCTTGTCGCCCCTACTCGTCAGCGAACCGTTCTTCCCGCCAGGGGTCGGCGCTGTTGCTGTAGCCGTAGCGCTCCCAGAACCCCTGGCGATCCTCGGCCAGGAACTCGACGCCACGGACCCACTTCGCGCTCTTCCAGCCGTAGCGCTTGGGGACGACCACCCGCACGGGGTAGCCGTGCTCGGGCGTCAGCACCGCGCCGTCGTGCTTTAGGGCGAAGAGCACGTCGTCGTCTTCGAAGACCGCCAGCGGGATGTTGGCGGTGTAGCCGCCGTCGCAGTGGAAGACGACGAACCGCGCCGCCGGCCTCACCCCGGCCGCCTCCGCGACGGATCGACCGGAGACGCCCTCCCAGTCGTTGTCGAGCTTGCTCCAGCGCGTCACGCAGTGCATGTCGGCGTGGACCGTCGTCCGGGGCAGGGCCTGGAAGGCCGCCCAGTCGTAGCGGAGCTCGCGCTCGACCACGCCGAAGACCCGGAAGTCCCAGGTGGTCGGGTCGAACGCGGGGATGTCACCGTAGTGGAGAACGGGCCAGCGCCGGGTGAGGTGCTGGCCGGGCGGCGTCCGCTCTGCCAGCTCCGGGTCGACCTGCGGGCGCTTGAGGCCCATCGAGCGGAAGACCATCGGGAACAACCTCCGGGCGGAGCCGTGGATTCGGACGGGGGAGGAACCAGGGAGGAAGCATCGGGAGCCGCCCGGCCGCATCGCCGCCCAGCCGTGCCCCGCACGGGAGCATGAGGCATGCCAGTCTGCGGGCCGTGGTGGCTGGGACGACCGTGCCCCGGACCAAGGCGCGACGGCCCAGCGAGGCTGCTCTAGCACTCTCGCGACGAGAGTGCCAGCCGCGCTTGACGGGGTAGGGGCGGCCGCTATACTTCGGGAACCGGCTCCGCGCGCCGCCGCGACGAGGGGGGAAGCCTCCGCGCGGCACGGCCGCGTGTCCCGCGCCACCCAGCCCTCGCCGCCCCGGCGGCCCCCAGCGACCGAACCGTCATGCCCACCGACCAGGACACCATGAGCGAGAAGCGCGACTACTACGACGTGCTCGGCGTGGCCCGCGCCGCCACGGCCGACGAGATCAAGCGTGCCTACCGCGCCCTCGCTCGTCAGTACCACCCCGACGTCAACCGCGAGGACGGCGCCGAGGAGCGATTCAAGGAGATCAACGAGGCCTACGAGGTCCTCGCCGACGGCGACCGTCGGGCCGTCTACGATCGCTTCGGGCACGCCGCGGCCGGCATGAACGGCGGGGGCGGCGACCCGTTCGGCGGCTTCGGGGCCTCCCCGTTCGGCGACCTGTTCGAGACCTTCTTCGGCGGCACCGCCGCCGGTCCCCAGCGGCGGCGGGCCGCCCCGGCACGCGGGGCGGACCTCGAGGTTGCGGTCACGCTGACGTTCGAGGAGGCGGTCTTCGGCGCCGCGAAGGACGTCGAGCTGACCCGCTTCGAGACCTGCGAGGCCTGCCACGGGTCACGGATGCGCGACGGCCAGACGCCCCCGCGCTGCCAGACGTGCGGTGGCTCGGGCGAGGTGCGGCGGGTCCAGCAGACCATCCTCGGCCAGTTCATGACCTCCGCGCCGTGCTCCACCTGCCGCGGCGAGGGCGTGACCATCACCGACCCCTGCCCCTCCTGCAAGGGGCGGGGCCGCTCGTCCCACGCGCGGTCGATCACCGTCACGATCCCGCCCGGGATCGACGAGAGCGCCACGCTTCGACTCAGCGGCCAGGGCGAGGCGAGCGCCCAGGGTGGCCCGGCGGGCAACCTGTACGTCAAGGTCCGGGTCCAGCCGCACCCGCTGTTTACCCGGAACAACAAGACCATCCAGCTCGAGGTCGGGGTCAACGTCGCCCAGGCCGCGCTCGGCGACGAGATCGAGGTCGAGACGCTCGATGGCCCGGTGGCGCTTCGGGTCCCCGCCGGGACGCAGTCGGGGCAGCAGTTCCGCCTCCGCGGCCGGGGCGTGCCCGACCTCCGCGGCGGCGACCGTGGCGACCAGCTGGTCACGGTCCAGGTGATGACGCCGCGCGACCTGACCGACGAGCAGCGCGAACTGTTCGAGGCGCTGGCCGACAGCCTGGGCAGCGAGGTGACCCAGCAGCCGGTGCACCGCGGCTTCTTCGACAAGGTCAAGGACGTCCTCGGCGTCTAGCGGCGCCGGTCGCGAAGGGGCCGCCCCTGGGCCGGCCGGGGAGCGACTTGTGCCTTCGACCTTCCCGCCCGACCCCGGGCGGAACGCCCCAACGGGACCGTACGAACGCGCCTCCGGCTTGACAGCCCGGTCGGCGCGACCGTAGCATGACGTTGATCATAGGACCGATGGCGGGTGGTGAAATGGTATCACAAGGGTCTTTGGAACCTTTGTTTCAGGTTCGAATCCTGGCCCGCCAGCCCGCCATTGCATATGTGGCCGTCGCCCCAGAGTCACAGTGTCGGATGCCCCTCCCGGTGACCGTACCCCGGCCGACAATCTCATGACCTTGCCCCATTCGTCGTCGCGACCGCCGTCCACTCCCGCTGTCCCGGGAGGCGCGGACCCGCTCGCCCTGGTCGTCCTCGCGGCGGGCGGTGGCACCCGGATGCGGTCCCTGCTGCCCAAGCCCCTCCACCCCGTCGCCGGGCTGCCGATGGCGAGCCATGTGCTCCGAGCCGGCGCGGCCGCGAACCCGGCGACCACGGTCCTCGTCGTGGGCAACGCCGCGCCGGACCTCGCCGACCGCCTCGGCGTCGGCGACACGGTCGTCAGCGTGCGGCAGGATCCGCCCCGTGGCACCGGCGACGCCGTCGCCCGTGCGCTGGCCGCGGTCGGGCGGGCCCGGTGGGTGCTGGTCCTCTACGCCGATCATCCCCTGCTCGACGCCGGGACGGTCACGGCGCTCGTCGCCGGCGCCCGAGCGGCCGAGGCGCGGGTCACGGTCCTCACCTGCGCCCTCCCCGATGCCGGGTCCTACGGGCGGATGGTGCGGGACGGGGCCGGTCGGGTGACGGGAATCGTCGAGAAGGCCGACGACGACCCGGACGCCCGGCGGGGCGCGGCCGAGATCAACAGCGGGATGATGGTCCTCGACGCGGCCTGGGCACGGGAGGCGCTGGCCGGTCTGGCGCCGAGCCCGGCGACCGGCGAGTACTACCTGACCGACCTCGTCGGCCTGGCGGTGGCCGGCCACGCCAAGGGCGAGCCGTGGCCGGTGGCGACCGTCGCCGCGCCGCCGGAGGTCGCCACCGGCGTCAACGACCTGACCCAGCTCGCGGCCGCCGAGGCGGTGGTCCTTGCCCGGGTCCGGCGCCGGCTGATGCTCGGCGGGGTCACGCTGCGCGGGCCGGAGACGATCTTCGTCGACGAGGATGTGGTCGTCGGGCCCGACACGACCATCCTGCCCTTTACCACCCTGCTCGGGGGGACCCGGATCGGCGCCGGGTGCACGGTCGGCCCCCACGCGACGCTGGAGCGGTCCACCCTCGGTGACGGGGTGACGGTCCGGGCCTCGACGCTGACCGACGCGACGGTCGCCGATGGGGCGGACGTCGGGCCCTACGCCCACCTCCGGGCCGGGGCGGTGATCGGGCCGCGGGCGCACATCGGCAACTACGCCGAGTTGAAGAACGCCCGGGTCGGCGCGGCGGCCAAGATCGGCCACGTCAGCTACGTTGGCGACGCGTCGGTCGGCGAGCGCGCCAACATCGGCGCCGGCACGATCGTCGCCAACTACGACGGCCGGGCCAAGCACCACACCGAGATCGGCGACGACGCCTTCATCGGCAGCAACACCGTGCTCCGGGCGCCGGTCCGGGTCGGCGCCCGGAGCACGACCGGCGCAAGTTCCTTCGTCAACCGCGACGTTCCGGACGACACGCTCGTCGTCGGCGTTCCGGCCCGGCCCGCGCGCCGGGTGCGCTCGGCGCCGCCCGACGGCGACGGCCACGCCACGGCACACGGCACGACCGCGGCAGCGGTCGACGAGACATCGGTGGAGGGCAACACCTAGATGGACGGCCGGCTCCAGGTCTTCGCGGGCAATTCTCACCCACGGCTGGCCGCCCAGATCATGGAGACGCTGGAGGCCCCCCTCGGGCGGGCCGTGGTCGGCACCTACCGCAACGGCGAGACGCGGGTCAAGCTCGACGAGAACGTGCGGGGCTCGGACTGCTTCGCGATCCAGTCGATCTGTGCCCCGTACGACCACCACCTGATGGAACTACTGCTGATGTGCGACGCGCTGCGGCGCGCCTCGGCCGCTCGGATCACGGCGGTGATTCCCTACTACGGCTACGCGAAGCAGGAGAAGAAGACGACCGGCCGCGAGCCGATCTCGGCCAAGCTGGTGGCGAACCTGCTCTGCACCGCGGGGGTCGACCGGGTGCTGACCGTCGACCTCCACGCGCCGGCGATCGAAGGCTTCTTCGATATCCCGGTCGACCACCTGCGGGCGACCCCGCTGCTGGCCCGCCACTTTCGGCGGGAGGTGATGGAATCGGCCGTGGTGGTCAGCCCCGACTCGGGCGGCGTGGCCCGGGCCGAGGACTTCCGGGTCCGCGCCGGCGGGGCGCTGGCGATCATCTCCAAGCGGCATCCCGAGCCCGACGCGACCGAGACGCTGGAGATGGTCGGCGATGTCGACGGCAAGGTGGCGGTGATCGTCGACGACATGATCTCGACCGGCGGCACGCTGGTCGCCGCGGCGGAGCTGCTGAAGGAGCGCGGCGCCGCGGAGATCCACGCGGCCGCCTCCCACGGGATCTTCGCGGGCGACGCCCTCAACGCGCTCGCGGCCTCGCCGGTCTCGCGGCTCTTCCTCTGCGACACGATCCCGCTCCCCGATGCCGCGCCGCGGCAGAAGCTGGAGACGATCACCGTCGCCCCCCTCCTCGCGGAGGCGATCATGCGGATCCACAAGGATCTCAGCATCAGCGCCCTGTTCACGTGAGCCGACCGGGGCGGCCAGGGACGCGGGGGGGACCGATGGGATCCGACGAGCGGGAATCGCTGGCTCACTGGCCGCGCCCCGCGGGCCGTCGGCCCGCGGACCAAGCCGCCCGGACCCCCGGCCGGTCGACGCGCCTCGGACACCCGGCGGCCTCATGAGCGGCGAGTCCTGGGGCGAGTTGGCGCTCGCGCTGCTGATGGTCGGGGTCGTCACGGCGGCCGCGGCGCTGGACACCCTGTCGGCGCTGGTCAGCCGGCAACGACTCCGCCAGCTGGCCGACGGCGGCAGCCGGCGGCGGTCGGTCCAGGCGCTGCTTGACCCGCGGCGCCTGCTCTCCGCCTCCCTGCTGACCGTGCAGGTGGCCGCCGTCGCGGCGGGGGCGAGCCTGCTCACGACCACCATCCGGCGGGAGCTCGGCGCCTTCGACCATCTGCTCAGCGTGGTGGCGATCGTCCTCGCCTTCCTGGTGCTCGGCCAGGCGCTGCCGCGGGCGCTGGCCCGGAACCGGCCGGACGCGACGGCGGACGTGGTCCTGGCGGCGGCCGGGTGTGTCGCCCTTCTGGTGCGGCCGTTCGGCGCCGCGGTCGAGGCGATCGGCCGCCTCTTCGACCGCCTCCTCCCCGGCTCGCCCGACGACCCGATGCCCGCGGGCACGGAGGAGGAGTTGCGGACGATCACCCTCGACGACACCGACTCCGGGGTGATCGAGGCGGACGAGCGGGAGATGATCGACGGCGTCCTCCACCTCGAAGAGATCCGCGTTCGCGACATCATGGTGCCGCGGGTCGACATCGTCGCGGTCGAGCGCTCGGTGCCGCCCCGTGAGCTGCTGGAGACGATCGTCGGCAAGGGGCACTCCCGGATCCCGGTCTACCAGGAGACCATCGACCGGATCATCGGCGTCGTCTACGCCAAAGACTTGCTCCAGTTCGTGATCGGCACCACGGAGGCGCTGCCGCTCGTGAGCCTCCTCCGTCCGCCCTACGTGGTGCCGGAGTCGAAGCGGATCGACGACCTGCTGAAGGAGCTGCGGCGGGCCAAGGTCCACATCGCGATCGTCGCCGACGAGTACGGCGGCACCGCGGGCCTGGTGACCATCGAGGACATCCTCGAGGAGATCGTCGGCGAGATCCAGGACGAGTACGACACCGAGGTCCCGCTCTTCGAGATCGTCGGCCCGGGCGAGTTGGTCGCCGACGGCCGGCTCGCGCTGGAGGACGTCGAGGACAGCCTCGAGGTCGCGTTCGAGGAAGACGACTACGGGACCCTCGGCGGGTTCGTCCAGAAGCACCTCGGCCGGCTGCCCGAACAGGGCGACCGGTTCGAGGCCGAAGGCGTGGCCGTGGCCATCCTCGAGGTGGAGCGCCACCGGGTCCGCCGGCTCCGCGTGACCAAGCTCGCCCCGTCGTCGCCTGAGGGGGCCGCCGACGGCGACCATAGCGGCGAGCCGCTGCCGCTGGTCGTCGGCGATATCGACCGCCCCGCCCCCGCCGAGGTCTCCCCGGGGCGGGAACCGGGCGCGTGAGCCGCGAGCCGCGGCGGGCCCTCGTCCCGGACCCCTCCCCCGGACACCGGGGAGGGACGAAGGACGGAGGTGATGTCAGGGCGCCAGCCACGGCGTCGCCCCTGGGGCGCACTCACCTCGTGCCGCTTCGGTGGCGCGTCGGCTGGCGGGGTGTCGTCGCGAGCACGATGGACGAGGTCGCCGCGCTCGCGGCGGGCGGGGCGCCGGAGGGGACGGTCGTCGTGGCCGACCACCAGACCGCCGGCCGCGGGCGGGCGGGCCGCGGCTGGTCGGCGCCGCCGGGATCGGCGCTGCTGCTCTCGGCGCTGCTGCGGCCGCCGCTGCCCCCGGACCGGTTCGGGCCGCTTCCTCTGGTGGTCGGCGTCGCGGTCGCCGAGGCGCTCGAGGCCGTCGCCCCGGTGACCTGCCGCCTGAAGTGGCCGAACGACGTCTGGATCGGTGACGCCAAGGTCGCGGGGATCCTCGCCGCCGCCCGCACCGGGGACGGCACCGAACCGGCTCGCCTCGTCCTCGGCATCGGCGTGAACCTAACGACACCGCCGGCCGACCTGCCGGGCGGCGCGACCAGCCTCGCCACCGCGACCCCGGGCGCCCCCCCACCCGACCGCGAGGCGGTGCTCGCGGCGCTACTCCCCCGGCTCGGTGACCAGTACGCGGACTTCTTGGGGACCGGTGGCCGCCCCGACCTCTCACCCTGGCGGGAACGGGCGGCCCTGCTCGGTGAGGCGGTCGCGGTGGTAGACCGTGGGGAGCGTCGCGAGGGACGCTTCGTTGGGGTGGACGACGACGGCACCCTGCTGCTCGAGCACGACGATGGCGCCGTTGTCCGCGTCGTGGCCGGCGACCTCACGCGCGGGCCCGCGCCCCTCGGCTGACCCACCACTCGTCAGGGAGCGGCGGTCGCCCCACGGTCCTTGCTCTCCTGATCTTGGTCCCACGACGCGCCGGTCGCCGCCGGGGCAGTCGCTGAGGAGGGCTGGGAGCGGCGTCGCTCGTCGGCTGCCGACACCGCGCCCCGCCGCACGGTCCAGAGGGCGGTCGTGCCGACGTCGTCCCGCGGTCTCCGCGTTCCACCGGCGCACGGCGCCGGGGTGTCGCTTCCAGACGACCCCCGGGGGGCGCGATCCTCTATACTCCCGCACCTTGACGGCGACGATGACCTCGACAGCGCGGCGGTCCCGCGCGCCCGGTGGAAGGTGCCCCAGACGATGAACTTCGAGCTCACCGACGAGCAGGTCCAGGTCCGGGACATGGTGCGGGAGTTCGCCCGGCGCGAGGTCGCCCCCCACATCCAGGAGTGGGACGCCAAGGGCGAGTTCCACCGCGAGGTGCTCACCAAGATGGGGGAGCTCGGCATCCTCGGGCTGCCGATCCCCGAGGAGTACGGCGGGTCGGGCTTCGACTACGTCAGCCTGGCGCTGGCCTGCGAGGAGCTCGAGTACGTCGACACCTTCCTCCGGGTGATCATGAGCGTCCACGTCGGGCTGAACAGCCTGGCCCTCCTCCAGTGGGGGACGGACGAGCAGAAGCGGCGCTGGCTGGTCCCGCAGGCGCTCGGCGAGAAGATCGCGACCTTCGGCCTGACCGAGCCGAACGCCGGCTCCGATGCCGGCGCGATCGAGACGACGGCGACCCTGGACGGCGACGAGTACGTCCTCAACGGCGCCAAGATGTGGATCTCGCTCGCCGATGTCGCCGACCACTTCCTCGTCTTCGCCAGCGTCGACCGCGGTCTGAAGCACAAGGGCCTGACCGCCTTCGTCGTCGAGCGGGGGATGGAGGGCTTCACCACCGCGAGCATCAAGGGCAAGCTCGGCGTCCGCGCCGGCAACACCGGCGAGCTGGCCTTCAGCAACGTCCGCGTCCCCGCCTTCAACCGGATCGGCGAGGAGGGCGAAGGCTTCAAGATCGCGATGAGCTGCATCGACCAGGGCCGGTTCACCGTCGGTGCCGGCGCGGTCGGCCTGACGCGGGCCTGCCTCGACGCGAGCGTCAAGTACGCCAACGAGCGGCAGACATTCGGCGTCCCGATCGGCAAGCACCAGCTCGTCCAGCAGATGGTCGCCAAGATGGTGGCCGGCCTCGAGGCCTCCCGGCTGCTGACGATGCAGGCGGCGGAGTGCAAGAACCGCGGCGGCCGCAACACCCGCGAGACGTCGCTGATGAAGTGGTACGCCTGCGACGTGGCGCTGCAGTCCGCCGACGACGCGATCCAGGTCCACGGTTCCTACGGGTTCTCCAACGAGTACCCGGTCGAGCGCTTCTGGCGCAACGCCCGCGGCGCGGTGATCTACGAGGGGACCCGGGAGGTCCACACGATCCTCCAGGCCGAGTACGCCCTCGGCTTCCGGGAGGACCGGCCGCTGCGCTGCCCGCAGCCGCCCGCGGTCGGCTACGAGCCGGCCGAGGACCTGGTCGCCGCCGGGTGACGGCCGACCGTTCGGGGTGGCGGCGGGCAGGACGGCCGGGGTGGTTCGCCGCCCCGGCCGTCGTCGGAGAGGCGCCCGCTATCGCGACGGCCGGCCATGTGCCGCGCCGGACGCTGATCCGCCGCGCGGCGCGCTGAGGGAGTAGGAGCTGCGGTGGGACAGGCAAAGGCACAGGGTCAGGGCCGGGACCGGACGGTGATCCTGGGTGGGGCGCGGACGCCGATCGGCAAGCTCAACGGCTCGCTCGGCAGCAAGACGGCGGTCGAGCTCGGCGCCCACGCGATCGGCTGCGCGCTCGACCGGGCGGGTGTCGCCGCGGAGGACGTCGAGCACGTCGTCATGGGCCAGGTGCTCCAGGCGGGTGCCGGTCAGGTTCCCGCGCGCCAGGCCGCCTTCGCCGCCGGGCTCGCCCACACCGTGACCGCCGAGACCGTGAACCGGGTCTGCGGCTCGGGCTCGCGGGCGGTCGAGGTGGCCGACCTGCTGATCGGCGCCGGCCACCACCGGGTCGTCGTCGCCGGCGGCATGGAGAGCATGACCAACGCCCCCTACCTGCTCCGCAAGGCGCGCGGCGGCTACCGGATGGGCGACGGCGTGCTCGAGGACGCGATGCTCACCGACGGCCTCACCTGGCCCGTCGCGGGCGGGCACGGCGAGCGGATCCACATGATCATCCAGAGCGGCCAGGTCGCCGCCCAGGAGGGCGTCGGCCGGGAGGAGCAGGACGCCTGGGCGCTGCGCTCCCACGAGCGCTACTTCGCCAGCAAGGCCCGCGACGTCCCGCAGGAGGAGATCGCCCCGGTCCAGATCAAGAACCGGAAGGGCGACGCGGTCATCGACCGCGACGAGGCGCCGCGGCGCGACACGAGCATGGAGGCGCTGGCCGGCCTCAAGCCGGTGATGGACCCGACCGGCACCGTCACCGCCGGCAACGCCTCCGGCGTCAACGACGGCGCCGCGGCGATGGTCCTGGCCTCCGCCGCGTGGGCCGAGCAGCGGGGGCTGCGGCCGCTGGCGACTGTGCTCGGACACGGCAGCGCCGCCTGGGAGGTGCCCTACCTGGCATACACCCCCGAGCTCGCCTCACGGGTCGCGCTGGCGCGGGCCGGGCTCGCGGTCGAGGACGTCGACGTCTGGGAGATCAACGAGGCGTTCGCGAGCGTTCCCTTGATCGCGGCGCGGCGGCTCGGCGTCGACCCCGAACGGGTGAATATCAACGGCGGGGCGGTCGCGCTCGGCCACCCGATCGGCGCCAGCGGCGCCCGCCTGGTGCTCTCCCTCGCGCTCGAGTTGCGGCGCCGTGGCGGGGGCATCGGCTGCGCGGCGATCTGCTCCGGCGGCGGCCAGGGCGACGCGATCGTGCTCCGGGTCGAGGGTTAGGCGGTGGCGGATACGGGTGCTCCCGCGACCGTGGGGGCGCCGGCGGGGCTCGCCCCGCTCGTGCTGGCCTACGGCGGCCAGATGCCGCGGATCGCCGAGGACGTCTTTCTGGCCCCCGGCGCGGTGGTCGTGGGCGACGTCGAGATCGGGTCCGGTTCCAGCGTCTGGTTCCACGCCGTGATCCGGGGCGATGTCGCGCCGGTCCGGATCGGGGCCCGGACCAACGTCCAGGACGGGGCCGTGATCCACGTCGATGCCGGGTCACCGTGCTACGTCGGCGACGACGTGACCATCGGCCACCGGGCGATCGTCCACGGCTGCACCGTCGGCGACGGGGCGACGATCGGGATGGGAGCGACGGTGATGTCGAAGGCCCGCGTCGGCCACCGGGCGGTCGTCTCGGCCGGCGCGGTGGTGGTCGGCGGCGCCGAGATCCCGCTCGGCACGCTGGCCCTCGGGGTGCCGGCCCGGGTGCGCCAGACCCTCGACCCGGCCCGGCAGCAGGCCGCCGTCGCGGGCGCGGCGCGGTACGTGGGCTATGCCGCCAGGTACAGGACGGCGCTGGCCCGCCATGGTCGGCCCGACCCGATCGCGGAGCCCGAGTCCGCCGACGCCTACGAGCCCGGGGATGACGCCGATGCCGATTGACGTCGACCGCGACGACGCGGTCGCGACCGTCACGATCAACCGCCCGCAGGCACTCAATGCCTTCGACGACGCCCAGTTGCGAGACCTGCTGGACGCGCTCCGCGCGCTCCGGGACGACCGATCGGTGCGCTCGGTCGTCCTGACCGGGGCGGGAGACCGCGCGTTCGCCGCGGGGGCCGATATCAAAGCGATGGCGATGATGGGGCGGCCGGAGGCGCTGGCCTTCGGGCGGCGTGGCCACGCGGTCGCCTCAGCGCTGGAGGCGCTCCCGCAGCCGGTGATCGCCGCGATCAACGGCTTCGCGTTCGGCGGCGGCTGCGAGCTGGCGCTGGCCTGCGACCTCCGGCTGGCATCGGAGCGGGCCGTCTTCGCCCAGCCGGAGGTCTCGCTCGGGATCCCGCCGGGTTGGGGCGGGACGCAGCGGCTGCCTCGCCTGGTCGGGCCGGGGCTCGCCGCCGACCTGATCTTCACCGGTCGCCGGGTCGCGGCCGAGGAGGCGCTCCGGATCGGCCTGGTCAACGCCGTCTACCCGCCCGACCGGCTCCTGCCGGAGGCGCTAGCCCTGGCCGGGCGGATCGCGGCTAACAGCCCGACCGCGCTCGCGGCGTCCAAGCGGGCGCTGACCCTCGCGCTCGCGGGTCATCCCGACGCGGGGCTGGCGGCGGAGGTCGAGCTCTTCGCCGACGCCTTCGGCACGCCCGACCAACGCGAAGGGATGGCGGCCTTCGTCGAGAAGCGGCCGCCCGTCTTCGGCGCGGCGGGCGGCGCGTAGACAAGCCGGCGGGCGGCTGACACTCCGGCACGGGCCACGAGAGCCGAGGAGACGAACCCAGGATATGGCGCTCACCATTGCCGTGCTGATCAAGCAGGTTCCGGACATGGGCACGGTCAAGATCGACCGCGCCACCGGCCGGCCGAGCTTCGGCGGCCAGCAGGTTGTCAGCTCTTACGACGAGATCGCCGTCGAGGAGGCGATCCGTCTCAAGGAGGCCCACGGCGGCGAGGTGGTGGTCCTCTGCGCGGGCGGACCCTCCGCCAAGGACGCGATCACCCGGTCGCTGGCGATGGGCGCCGACCGCGGCGTCCACCTCGCCCTGGCCGACCCGAACGCCGCCGACACGCTCACCGTCGCCGGCGTGCTCGCCGCCCAGCTGCGGGCGCTGTCTCCCTCCCCGGACGTCGTGCTCGCCGGCCAGGCGTCGGACGACTACGCGACGGGCCAGGTCGGCGCCCAGGTCGCCGAGCTGCTGGGGTGGCCGCACCTCTCGGCGGTGACCGATGTCGCGGTGGCCGACGGCGAGCTGACCGTGGAGCGCGACACCGAGGACGGCAAGCAGGTCTGCGCCGTCGCCCCGCCGGTTGTGCTGCTGGCGCTGACCGGGCTCAACGAGCCGCGGCTGCCGTCCCTGAAGGGCATCATGGCCGCGAAGCGGAAGCCGGTCGAGGCCGTCACGCCGCCCGCGCCGCCGGCCGAGGACCGCGTTAATTGGGACGACCCCTACGTGCCCGAGCGGGGCGCCGCAGGGGTCATCGTCCAGGACGTCCCGCCGGCCGAGGCCGCCGAGCGCCTCGTCGCGTGGCTCCGCGAGCAGCGGCTGGTGTAGGACGAGGCGTCAGCGGTCAGCGGTCAGCGCTCAGCTAACTGTGGTCGGGCTATTGGTGTGGGAGACCGGGACGGGCGTGGCTCGTCCCGCTCGGGCGCCAGGTTCCGGGGGCGGGGCGGTGACGATGCCGGGCGGGCGCCCGCGCACCGTGGTCGAAGGCCAACAGAGCCCGCCGAGGGTACGCGAACCAAGCGCGAGAGGAGCGACTGTGGCTGAGGCCGGAACCGGTGGGGTCCTGATCGTCGGGGAGATGGCCGCGGCCTCGGCGGGAGGCGGGCTCCGACCGGCGGCGTTCGAACTGGTCACCGCCGGGCGGGCGGTCGCCGCGGGGCTGGGAACGTCCCTGATCGGGCTGCTGTTCGGCACGGGCGCCGGTGACGCGGCGCGGGCCTGGGGTGCGGCGGGAATCGACCGGGTGCTCGTGGTCGAGGACGACCGGCTCGACGGCGCCCCCGCCCAGGCGGCGACGGTCGCGGTCGCCCGGGCGGTGGCGGAGACCCAGCCGCGGGTCGTGCTGATCCCGGGCACCACCGCTGGGCGCGATTACGCGCCGCGCCTCGCCGCCCGGCTCGACGTCGGACTCGCGGCCGACTGCATCGCCCTCGCCGTCGACGCCAGCGGTCTGGTGGCCACCCGCCCCATCTTCGGCGGGCGGGTGCAGACCGATGTCCGGTTCCCCGAGAGTCGGCCGCAGGTCGCGACGGTGCGACCCGGCAGCTTCGACAAGGCGGATGCCTCCGCGGGCGCCGGGCCCGAGCCCGAGCCGCTCGACGTCGAGCTCGGGCCCGACGACCTTCACGTCACGATCCGCGAGTTGCGGGCGGCGGACCGCGGGGCGGCTGGACTGGCCGACGCCCGGACCGTCGTCGCGGGTGGACGGGGGCTCAAGGAGCCCGACAACTTCCGGCTGGTCGAAGACCTGGCCGGGGTGCTGGGCGCGGCGGTCGGCGCGTCGCGGGCGGTGGTCGACGCTGGCTGGCGGCCGCACCACGAGCAGGTCGGCCAGACCGGGCAGACGGTCGCGCCACGCCTCTACGTCGCGGTCGGCATCAGCGGCGCCGTCCAGCACCTGGTCGGGATGCAGGGCGCCGACTACATCGTGGCGGTCAACCGCGATCCGGACGCCCCGATCTTCAAGACCGCGTCGTTCGGCATCGTGGGCGACCTGTTCGAGGTCGTCCCGGCGATCACCCAGGCGCTGCGGGGATAGCCTTCCCACGCGACCACGTCGTGGAGCGTCAGCACGGCAGAGACGAGTCCCGGCGCGCGGTCGTCGGCTCGGTGGATGAGGAGACGGGATGGCCGACGGCGACCGGATGGACGCGATCGTGGTCGGGGCCGGGCCGGCCGGGGTGACCGCGGCGCGCGAGCTGGCCGGGGCCGGGCTCGCGGTGGTCGTGCTCGAGCGCGGGCCCTACCCCGGCGCCAAGAACGTCTGGGGCGGCATCCTCTACCACCGGCCGACCGAGGACCTGCTGCCGGGCTACGCCGATCAGGCGCCCCTCGAGCGCCCGATCATCGAGCAGCGCTACCAGGTGCTCACCGACGACGCGCTGCTGGGGGTCACCTACCGCTCGCAGCGCTTCGCCGAGCCGCCCCACAACGCCTATTCGGTCCTCCGCGCGGAGTTCGACCGCTGGCACGCGGGGACCGCCGAGGCCGCCGGCGCGGAGGTCTACCCCGAGTTCACCGTCACCGACCTCCTCTGGGAGGACGGCCGCGTCGTCGGCGTGACCACCGGCGATCCAGAGGGCGAGCTCTACGCCAACGTGGTCGTGCTTGCCGACGGCGCCAACTCGCTGCTGGCGCAGAAGGTCGGGCTGCACCGGGAGTGGGCGCCGCTCGAGCAGGCCCTGATCGCCAAGGAGCTGATCGCGCTCCCCCCCGGCACGATCGAGGACCGCTTCAACCTGCCCACGGGGATGGGCTCCGCGCTCGAGATCTTCGGCGAGTCGACCTGGGGACTGCTCGGCTACGGGTTCATCTACACCAACAAGGAGAGCCTCTCGGTCGGCACCGGCGCCCTCCTCCACGACCTGATCGACAGCGGTCGCAACGTCAATGACATGCTCGACCGCTTCAAGCGCCACCCGGCGATCGCGCCCCTGCTGGCGGGGGGCGAGACCGTCGAGTACTCCGCCCACCTGATCCCCGAGGGCGGCTACAACCGGATGCCCCAGGTCTACGCCGACGGCGTGGTGGTGGTCGGCGACGCCGCCGGGTTCGTCAACCCGCTCAACCGTGAGGGGGTCAACCTGGCGATGCTCTCGGGGAAGTTCGCCGCCCAGGCGATCGCCGAGGCGACCGAGCGCGACGACTTCTCGGCCGCCTCGCTGGCGCGGTACCGGGAGTTGCTCGACGAGAGCATCGTGATCCAGGACCTCTACAAGATCCGCAACGTGACCGACTTCGCCCACGCGCGACCGCACCTGCTCCGCGACTACCCGGCCCTCGCATCGGACATGGCCCGCGAGTACCTGTCGGTGGACGGGCTGTCGAAGAAGGAGAAGCAGCGCAAGATGGCCCGGATGGCCCGCGGGCTGCCGAAGGGGCGGCTCCTCCGCGATGCCGTCGGCGCGCTGCGGGCGCTGACCTAGGGCGACGCCAGCCGCCCGTTACGCCTGCCCCGGGTGCGTCAGGCGCGCTCGCACGGCGGGCGCGACCTCGCGGGCGAAGCGCTCGATCTGGGCCCGCTCGTCGCCGGCGACGGGCCAGAAGGTGAACGTGTCCTGCCGGTAGTCCTCGTAGAAGCGGACGATCTCGTCCACCCAGCGCCCCGCCGGGCCGACGATCATCCCCGGCCGGCGCGACCGGACCCGCCCCTCCCCCGTGCCCGTCTCCAGAACTCCCATCAGGTTGTAGCCCCGGCGGATGGCCGACGGCGCACGGCCCGCCGCCGCCGCGCCCTCGTCGACCAGCCGATTGATCTCGGGGAGTTGGTCCGTCGGGACGTAGCTGGAGGAGATGAGGAGCCCGTCGGCCACCGCGCCGGTCAGGCGGAGGGCCCGTGGCCCGAGGACGCCCGTCCAGATCCGGATCGGGTGGGCCGGGGATGGTCCGAAGGTCGCGCCGTCGATCTGGTGGAACTCCCCCACGAACGTGAAGGGCTGGCCGCCGCTCGCCCAGAGCCCGCGGATGACCTCGATCGACTCCCGGAACGCGCGGAAGCGCTCGCCCGGGTCGACGAGTCGTGGGCCGCCGAGGGCCGCGATGCCCTCCGGCGAGGCGCCCGCGCCGAGCCCCAGTTCGACCCGGCCGCCGGTGAGGACGTCCAGCGAGGCGGCCGCCTTGGCCAGCATCGCCGGGGGGTGGAGGGGAGTCGAGAGGACGTTGGCGCCGACGTGGACACGTTGGGTGCTCGCGCCGAGCGCGGCGAGCAGGGTCCAGGTGTCGAGGAAGTCAGGGTTATAGGGGTGGTCCTGGACCGCGACCAGGTCGAGCCCGTGCTCGTCCGCCAGCCGCGCCCGGGCGAACGCCTCGTCGATGTTCGCCACACCCGGGTCGATGTTGGCCCCGAACAGGGGGGCGAGTCGGGCACCGTCGTCCATCGTTTCCTCCAACGAGTCCCACCGCGGAAGACAGGCACGCCCCTCTCGGCGGGCATGGCCAATCATTACGATTCGTAAGTATAGGGATCGATCGTTTCGGTGTCCCGGCACCCGGCCAGGTATGGTCGTCCCACCCTGGACCCGGTGATCGCCGCGCCTCGGCCCGGCGGGCCATCAGCCGGCTCAAGCCGGCTTCGAGCCTGAGCCTCTGACAAGGGGGTCTGCCCCGGGCGGGTCAGTCCGCCCGCGTCCCTCATCCACTACGGACCGGTCGTGTTCCAGTTCGCACGGTTCCGCACGGTCTGCCCCTTTGCCGCCTGCCGTCGGGCGAGTGCATCGAACACCGGCGGTTGACCGCCCTCCGCTGTGACGCGGCCAAGCCAGGACAGGTGTGCTAGAGGAGGCGAGAGCAGTGTCTCCCCGAAGCAGCGCAACTCCCGCTGGGTGCCGGAATCGAGTACTGTTCGCGCGACACGTGACATTCGACGAAATGTGCTCGGCGCCGCCTGGCTCCCGGCGATGAGGTCCCGACCCCGGGGCTCCCGCTGGTGTCCCGCCGGCGGCCGGCGAGACGGACGGCGGCGGGGTAGGTCGCCGGGGGACAGGCGATGGGGCAGGTCGCGGGTGGTGCTCTTGGTCCGGCGGGCGACGTGCTGACCGTGCCGCCGGACGGACACGGCGTCCGGCGTCTCTCGCCGACCGACGTCTCGCAGTTCGTCCGGCTGGAGCAGTGCCGGCGCTACCTCCGGCTCCGTCTCCACGAGCGGGCGGTGGGTCGCGATTTCCTCTCCGACCTCGGCGTCACGGCGCAGGCCATTCCGCCGCTGCTGACCCGCTCGGGCGTCGAGTACGAGCGGCGGATCGAGACCGCCGTCGCCCGCCGCTACCCGGTCTGGGACTTCGGTGGCGAAGGCAAGGCGTCCAAGACGCGCACCGACGACAACGCCGAGCTGGTCGAGGCCGCCGTCGACCTGCCGCCCGGGGCCTCGATCGTTCTCCTCCAGCCCCGCCTTCGCGTCCAGCTCGACGGGTGGCTGGTGGTCGGCGACGTGGACCTGCTCCGCCTGGAGCGCGACCGCGAGGGGACCCTTCGGGCGCTGGTGGCGGACGTCAAGAGTTCGAACTCGGCCAAGGTCGAGCACCGGCTCCAGGTCGCCTTCTACCAGGCGATGCTGGCCGCCCTCTTCGCGGAGTCCGGCGTCGCCTGCGCGGAGATCGCCCTGTCGATCCTCTACCGGGGGCCGCTCAGCGACCCGGAACCGGCCGACGCCGCCGACGTCGCGCGCCTCGCCGCCGAGCGGGCCGCTGCGCTGGATCACTTTGGCGTCGACGAGGGGTACCTCGAGATCGTCGCGGACCCCGACGCCTACGCCGGGGCGGTCCACGACCTGGTCACGGGACCGACGTCGGTCGCCCGGACCGCCGCCGAGGCCCCGTTCGAGGCCATCCCCTTCCACCTCACCTACAAGTGCGATGGCTGCCTCTACAACGAGTTCTGCATGAAGCGGAGCGTCGAGGGGGACGACCTCTCGCTACTGCCGCACCTGGCCGAGCAGGAGAAGGCGGCGCTGCGCCGGGCGGGGATCGAGACCACCAGGGACCTCGCGGCGTTGAAGGTTCTCCGCCAGCCGGGCGCCGGTGGTGCGACGCCGGGCCCGACCGAAGCCGACGACCCGCCCGAGTTGGGACGCTCCAGGCGGAGCTGGGATCTCGTGCCGGCGCCCGGTCGGGAAGCCGACGTGCGCGCCCTCGCGGGCACGTGGCGGCTCGGGCCACGGCTCGACACGCTGGTCCACCGGGCCCACCGCTACCGCAAGTACCTGGGTGAGCCGGTCGAGGCCCCGCCGTGGATCCCGGGGACGGGCTACTCGTCGCTGCCCTACACCGACGCCGAGCACGACCCGAACCTGGTCCGCGTCTACCTGGACGCCCAGCACGACCACCTCACCGACCGGGTCTACCTCCTCGGGGCGCTCGTCGTCGGCTGCGAGGGCGGGCGCGAGGTGCCCACCCGGCGGCGGTCGGTCGTCCGCATGGCCGACGGCGCGCCCGACGCCGCGGCCGAGGCCGCGCTCTTCCTCCGCTGGGTCTGGGACACGCTCCGGGCGATCAACGACGTCGCCGCCCCGGACGCGGCCGGGCAGCCACGGGCGCCGATCCACCTGATCTTCGCGCGCGACGTCGAGCAGCGCCGCCTCCTCGACGGCCTGGCCCGGCACGCTGGCGAAGTCCTGGGTGCGACGCCCCTCTACGACTTCGTGACCCAGCTCGCCGGGTTCGACTCGTCGCTCGTCTCCTACCTCGACCAGGAGGTCCGCGACCACAAGAACCTGCCGATCGTCTGCCAGTCGCTCTATTCCGTGTCGGCCCACCTTGGCTTCCAGTGGAACCAGCCGGAGCCCTTCCGCCGGGTCTTCCGGGAGCGCATCTTCGACTCGCAGGGCCGGCTCGACGGGACCGCCGGTTCGGTCGCGCCCGACGACGGCGCCGTCTGGTACACCCGCCGGGCGCGGTTCGATAGCCAGCTCCCTCTGGAGTACGCCTACGCTTCCTGGGGCGACCTCGGTCCCCCACGGCACGGGGCGAAGGACGACCTCGCGCCGTACCGGGAGGTGACCCGCGACCAGCTCGTGGCCTTCGAGGCCCGGCGCCTCGAGGCGATAGAGCACATCGCGCGTCAGTTCAAGGGCAACCGGGACACGAGCAAGACCCCCTTCCTGCTTCCCGACCTCGCCACGTTCGACGGCCGCGCGCGTTCCCTCGCGGGCGCGCTCGACGAGTTCCTGACCATCGAGCGGCACGTCGCCCTCCAGGCCTGGAAGCGTCTGCGCCTCGCGGCTCCCGAGCGGCGCGTTCTCGCCGGGCAGACGCTGATCGTCCGCTACCACGAGGCCGATCAGGATCCCGAGGTCGTCGAGCGCAACCGGGACAATCTCGAGCGGCAGGCTCAGCGGGACGCCTTCTATGCCGAGACCGCCGCCGGTCCGGACGGCAAGGTGAAGCTCTCCAAAGAGGACAGGGACGCCACCAGGTGGAGCCAGGAGGGGATGGCGGTCCGGCTGCGCCTCGACGTCTCCGGCGTCGACTGTGGCCTGGAGGAGACCGTTGCTCTCTCCACGCTTCGACCGGGCGATTCCCTGATCCTGTTTCCGCGCACAACCGTTGACCGCCGCCTGCCGCGCGAAGAGCAGGTGCCAAAGATGCCGACCGCCAAGCAGCTCCTGCATGGGGCGCGCGCTTGGCTGACTAGGATCTCGGTCGAGACCGACCCATCGGGTGCGCGCGTCGCGTTCGCCGAGGTGAGACTCGGCCGCGAGAACGGGCACACCGACTCGCGCGGGTACACGTTCGGTCCGACCTTCACCGCCCCGCTCCACGCCGAGGAGTGCTACACCCTCGACGAGGACCCGAACGACTACTACGGCTTCTGGCAGGCCAAGGTGGTCGACGGGCTCACCGCCGGCGGCGCGTTGAACGCGGTCTACGCCCGGCTGACCGGCGCCGCTCCCGGTCGTGCCGACTGGCCCGCGGTCGCCGCCGCCGGCCAGAGCCAGTTCCTCGCCGGGCTCGACGCCCTCAAGGCGGCGGGAGCGGCGCCGGGATTCGAGCCGGGCAAGCGGGCATTCATCGGGGGCCACGGCGAGACGCCGACCCTGCTCGTCCAGGGGCCGCCGGGCACCGGCAAGAGCTACACGACCGCGTTCGCGGTGCTGGCCCGGCTCCAGGGGGCGATGGCCGCGGGGCGCGACCTCCGGGTCGTGGTCGGTTGCAAGACCCACGCGGCCACCGACGTCCTGCTTGCCAAGATCGCCGACGTCCAGGCGGATCTCCGGCGGCAGAAGGCCGCCCACCCCGCCATCTGGGCCGCCCACTTCGACGACCGCCTCCTCGACGTCCCCCTCTATCGGCTCCGGCCCCGGGGCGAGCCTCCCGCCGGCACCCGCCCGCTCGTGTTCCGCGACGACCCCGAGACCGACGGTCGTAAGGTCGTCGAGGTCCTTCGCGGCCATGCGCACGTCGTCGTTGGCGCCACGCCGGGTGGGGTCTACAAGGCGGTCAAGGAGGGCTGGACCAGGGGGCTCCACGGCCATCACCTCGTCGACTGCGTGGTGCTCGACGAGGCGTCCCAGATGGGGCTGCCGGAGGCGGTGATGGCGGCGCTGCTGCTCCGCCCCGACGGCCAGCTCGTCGTCGTCGGTGACCACCGCCAGATGCCGCCGATCGTCCAGCACGCCTGGGAGGACGAGCCGCGGCGGACCTTCCAGGAGTATCAGGCCTTCGCGTCGCTGTTCGAGGCGCTCCAGGGCATCAAGGCACCCACGATCCGGTTCGCCGAGAGCTTCCGCCTCCACGCCGACCTCGCCGAGGTGCTGCGAAGGGAGATCTACCGGCACGACGGGATCGCCTACCACTCCCGGCGCAGGGACCTGCTGCCCCCGGTCGAGGCCGCCGATCCCTTCGTCGCGGCGACGCTGACCCCCGAGCACCCGCTCGTCGTCGTGGTCCACGGCGAGGCGTCCAGCCAGCAGCGCAACCCCTTCGAGCAGGACCTGATCGTGCCCCTCCTCGACGCGATGTCGGGGGGACTGGGGCTCGACCCGAAGGACGGCATGGGGGTGGTCGTGCCCCACCGCGCCCAGCGGGCCGCCCTCCAGGCGGCGCTGCCGCACCTGACGGTCCTCGACCCGCTCACGGGCGAGCCGGGCCGGTCGGCCGTCGACACCGTCGAGCGCTTCCAGGGTGGGGAGCGGGACGCGATCGTGGTCGGGGCGACCGAGAGCGACCCGGGGTACCTGCTCCTCGCGGGCGACTTCCTGCTCGACCCGCGGCGGCTGACCGTCGCCCTCAGCCGCGCGAAGCGGAAGATGGTGGTGGTCGCCGCGCGGTCGGTCTTCTCGCTCTTCAGCGCCGACGAGACGACGTTTGCCCACGCCCAGATGTGGAAGAACCTGCTCCGGCGGACCTGCACCGTGCCGCTCTGGTCGGGTGAGCGCGACGGGGTGCCGGTCG
This sequence comes from uncultured Thermomicrobiales bacterium, assembly GCA_902806335.1. Lineage (GTDB taxonomy): Bacteria > Chloroflexota > Chloroflexia > Thermomicrobiales > UBA6265 > CADCWG01. Next base: position 36,032 of record CADCWG010000014.1, read on the forward strand.
AGGTCTGGGGGAATGATCCGGCGCTGACGCCGCCGGCGCCACCCGTGCCCGCCGAACCGCCGGCCTCGGCGGAGAGGCCGGCGGTGCTTGCCCGATAGCGGCCCGCTGTCTCGTCCCGTCGTTGGCTCCGTCTCCTGGACGGCGGGTCCGGACCGGATGCCAGGACTCTCGGCTCACGCGGGGGCCGCTCAGGCGCGCTCCTCGCGGACGTAGGCCTGGCCGAGCGCCGCGGGGGCGCCGATCCGCCGCCGGGCGGCGGGGCGGGACGCGAGGACGAGCGCCGCGACCGTGAACAGGTAGGGCAGCATGTTCAGGAAGAACGACGAGATCGGCACCCCGGCGCCCTGGAGTCGGAACTGCCCCGCCTCCACCGCGCCGAAGAGGTAGGCTCCGAAGGCCGCCCGCAAGGGGTTCCAGCCCGCGAAGATCACCAGGGCGACCGCAATGTAGCCCCGACCGGCGGTCACGTTCTCGGTCCACCCCGGGTTGGTCGCGAGCGAGATCACCGCGCCGCCGAGCCCCGCGAGGGCCCCGCCCGCCACGACGTAGGCGACGCGGAGCGCCGCCACCGGCAGGCCGAGCGCGTCCGCGGTCCCCGGGTTCTCCCCGAGTGCCCGCAGGTGCAGCCCCGGGCGGGTGCGGTAGACGAAGAACCAGAGGGCCGGCACCAGGGCGTAGGAGAGATAGACCAGCGCGTTTTGCCGAAAGAGGATCGGCCCGAGTTCGGGGAGGTCGCCAAGCAGGGGAACGTGGAGCCGGCCGAAGCTGTCCGGCGCCGCCCGCCCGACCAGGTCGCGCCCCAGGAACGCCGAGAGGCCGGCCCCGAACAGCGTCAGCGCCAGGCCGCTGACGACCTGGTTCGCGCCGATCGGGACCGTCAGCACGGCGTGGAGCGCTCCGAAGGCGGCGCCGATCCCGAGCGCCGCCAGGGCGCCGAGCCAGGCCCGGTCGGTCCAGACGGTGACGGCGAACCCGCCGAGGGCCCCCATCAGCATCATGCCCTCGACGCCCAGGTTGAGGATCCCGGCCCGCTCGCAGAGCAGCTCGCCGAGGCAGGCGTAGAGGATCGCCGTCGCGGCGGGGATCGCCGCGGCCAGCACCGACGTCAGGAACGCCAGCGAGGTGACGTCGTCCAACACTCCTCCTAGCCCGGTTCGCTAGCCCGGCTCGACGACGGGTGCCGGTCCGCCGGGGATCGGCGTGGGTCGGCGCCACGTGACCCGGTAGCGGGCAAGCGCCTCACCGCCGAGGAGAAAGAAGAGGATCGCGCCCTGGAGCATCGGGGCGACGGCGGCCGGCAGCCCCAGCTCCATCTGGAGCGCGTCGCCGCCGACCAGGAGCCCGGCGAGGAGGAACGCGACGAGGGCGACCCCGCCCGGGTGGAGGCGTCCGACCCAGGCGACGATGATCGCGGTGTAGCCGTAGCCGGGGGAGAAGCTGCGCTGCAGCTGGTGCCCGATGCCCGCCACCTCGCTCATCCCGGCCAGGCCGGCGAGGGCCCCGCTGAGGGCCATCACGAGCAGGATGTTGCGCGCCGTGGGGAGGCCGGCGTACCTGGCCGCCCTCGCGTTCGTCCCGGCCACCGCGATCTCGTAGCCCCACCGGGTCCGTCCGAGCACGAGCCAGAGGATCCCCGCCGCGGCGAGGCCGAACGCTAGGCCGAGATGGACGCGGGTGGTCCCCCACTGGGGCAGCTCGGCGGCGTCGGGGAAGCGGGGGGTCCCCGGGAAGCCGAATCCGACCGGGTCGCGCCACGGGCCGTGGACCAGGTACTCCGCGAAGAGGATCGCCACGTAGTTGAGCATCAGGCTGGTGATGATCTCGTTGACCTGGAGGCGGGCGCGGAGAAGCGCCGGCACGGCGGCCCAGACGGCACCGCCCGCCATCCCGGCCAGGATCATCGCCGGGATCAGCACCGCGGCGGGGGCGTCTGGCAGGACGTAGAGGGCCGTGCCGGACGCGGCGACGGCACCGAGGTAGAGCTGCCCCTCGGCGCCGATGTTCCAGAGCCGCATCCGGAACGCGACCGCCACGCCGAGCCCGGCGAGGAGCAGCGGGATCGTCTTGACCAGGGTCTCGGCGACCCCGTCTCGGGAGCCAACGGCCCCGTCGAGCATCGCCCGGTAGACGGCGACCGGCGGCTCCCCTGCCGCCCAGAGCACGATCCCGCCGGCCACCAGGGCCAGCGCGACCGCGACGAACGGCACCACCGCCGAGGCCACCGCCGATGGCGCCGCGCGACGCTCCAGGCGGGGGGACGGGATCGCGCTAGCCATCGGCCGCGAGCCCTATCGGTACCCCGTCGAACCCCGCCCGCTCCGTGCCCGGTTGTCCCGTCACGCCGGCCATCAGGAGCCCGAGCTGCTCGTGGTCGGCCGTGGCCGACTCGACCTCCCCGACGACGCGACCCTCGAAGAGGACGGCGATCCGGTCGCTCAGCGCGAGCAACTCGTCCAGGTCCTCCGAGATCAGCAGGGTCGCCGCGCCCGCCGCGCGCTGCTCGCGGAGCAGGCGGTGGATAGTCTCGGTGGCACCGACGTCGACGCCGCGGGCGGGGTGGACGGCGACGACGAGCCGTGGCCGGCCGTCGAGCTCCCGCCCGAGCAGCAGCTTCTGCTGGTTGCCGCCGGAGAGCCGGCCCGCCGGCGTCGATCGACCCGGCGCCTGGACATCGTTCGCGTCCAGGAGGCGATCGGTGAAGCGGGCGATCGCCCGCCCGGCGAGCAGCGGACCTCGGGTCAGGGGACGGACGCGGTAGCCGCGCAGGATCGCGTTCGCCGCCAGGTCCAGACCCCCGACGAGCCCCGTCGCCAGGCGGTCCTCGGGGATGTGGGCGACCCCGGCGGCGGCGACCGCCCGGGGCGAGCGGTTGGTCAGGTCCTGGCCGCCGATCACGACCCGGCCAGCGGTCGCGCGGCGCAGTCCCGTGACCACCTCGGCGAGCTCGCGCTGGCCGTTGCCCGCCACGCCGGCGATGCCGAGGCTCTCACCCGCGCCAACCCGGAGGTCGACCCCGTCCAGCGCGGGGCGCCCCCGGTCGCCCTCGGCGCGGAGCCCGACGACCTCGAGGACGGTCTCCCGCGCCGGGGTGCCCGCGGTCGGCGTCAGCCGACGGTCTTCGGGCAGCAGCTCTCGCCCGACCATCAGGCGGGCCAGCGATCGGCGGTCGGTCGCTGCGGCGTCGACGGTGCCCACTGAGCGGCCGCGACGAAGGACGGTGACCTGGTCGGCCAGGGCCAGCACCTCGTCGAGCTTGTGGGAGATGAAGACGACGCAGAGGCCCTCGTCGGCCAGTCCGCGCAGCGCCGCCGCGAGGCCGGCCGCCTCCCGCGGGGTGAGGACCGCCGTCGGCTCGTCGAGGATCAGGATCCGCGCGCCCCGGTGGAGGACGCGGAGGATCTCGACCCGCTGCTGCTCGCCGACCGAGAGCTGCCAGATCCGGGCGCGGGGGTCGACCCGCAACCCGTGCCGCTCGCCGAGCGCGTCGAGCTCCCGCTCGACGGTCGACGTGTCGAGCCGGAACCCCTGGCCCTGACGCCCCAGGAGGACGTTCTCGGCGACGGTCAGCGAGTCGACCAGCGTGAAGTGCTGGTGGACCATCCCGATCCCGGCGTCGATGGCGTCGCGGGGGGAGCGGAAGCGGACCGGCCGACCGTCGATCGCGACCGTGCCTGTGTCCGGGCGGTAGAGGCCGGTGAGCACGCTCATCAGGGTGCTCTTGCCGGCGCCGTTCTCGCCGACGAGCGCGTGCACCTCTCCCGACCGCGCGGCGAAGTCGACGCCGGCGTTGGCCACGACCTCCCCGAAGCGCTTCGTGATCCCCCGCATCTCCACCGCGGGTGGGGCGGCGTCCCTCGTCATGCGGTCCCCGGTGGTGGACTGGCCGCGGTCGCGCTGGGGCCGCTACGGAGCCGGGTCGCCCTCGACGCCCTGGACGAACCAGTTCATGTCGGTCCCGAGCAGCTGCTCGGCGGTGAGGGCGGTACCCGCCGGTACCTTCTCTGCTCCGGCCTGGTCGAGGATCGGGCCGGTGAAGATCGTGAAGATGTCCTTCTCACCGGCCTTGAACCGGGCGATCTCCGCCTCGGCCTCGGCGCGCACGGCCTCGGGCACCATCGGTCCGATCGGCGCGAGGTCGACGGTGCCGTCCTTCCAGCCGCCCCAGTACTGGCCCGCCTCCCAGCTGCCGGCCTGGACCTGCTGGACCGTCTGGACGTAGAAGCCGCCCCAGGTCCAGATCGGCCCGGTCAGCACCGCCTGGGGAGCGAGCGGGGCCATGTCGGCGTTGTAGCCGACCGCGAGGCGGCCCCGGTCCTGGGCGGCCTGGGCGATGCCCGCGGAGTCCTGGTGCTGGGCGAGTACGTCGGCGCCGCGGTCGAGGAGGGCTTCGGCGGCCGCCCGCTCTTTAGGGGGGTCGAACCAGGTGTTGGTCCAGATGACCTCGACCGTTGCCGCCGGGTTGGCGGCGCGGACCCCGAGCGCGAAGGCGTTGATGCCGCGGATCACCTCGGGGATCGGAAAGGCGGCCACGTAACCGAGCCGGTTGGCGGTGCTCATCCGGCCCGCGATCAGGCCGGAGACGTAGCGCGGCTCCTCGATCTTGCCGAAGCCGGTGCCCACGTTCTCGGCGGTCTTGTAGCCGGAGATGTGGACGAAGACCGTGTCTGGAAAGTCCTCGGCGACGCTGATCGTCGGCTCCATGTAGCCGAAGGAGGTCGTGAAGACCACCTTCGCGCCGTCCTGGGCGAAGCCACGGATCACCCGCTCGGCGTCACCCGGGTTCTCCGGCACGTTCTCCTGGTAGACCGTCTCGACGTTCGGCATCTGCTGGGAGAGGAACAGGCGGCCCTGGTCGTGGGCGTAGGTCCAGCCGAGGTCACCGACGGGGCCAACGTAGACGAACGCGACCTTGATCGGCGGGCCCGCCGCCGGGGAGGCGTCCTGGGCCCGCGCGTCCCGCGGGCCGAGTCCGACGGCGAGGGCGAGGCTGGCCGTCGCCGCGCCGCGGAGCAGGTCGCGCCGCGACTGGCGCGCGGCACTTGCCGTCGAGGTCACGTCCCGGTCCGAGCCAGCCGCCACGTCGCCCATCGTCGCCTCCCTCACCATCGCGTCCATCGTCAGACGTGTCGCCGCGCCCCCGTCCGGTCGGCAGTCGTCACCGACGCTCTGCCAGACGGGATCCTGGCGCGGTCTCCCTCGGGTTCCCGGCGTCGGGCCGCCGCGCCCGCCAGCCACGGCGCGCGGATCGGCCCCGGCGTCAGCTCCCGTCGTCGCTGCTGGTCGCGGGCGAGGGTGTACGGACTCTAGCAGACGTGCCGGGGGAGTCGTCTAGGGCGAATTGCACACGTTCGGGGGTGAAAGGTTGGTCGGTCAGCCAAACGCCGACCGCGTCGTGGATCGCGGCGGCGACGGCGGGGAGGAACGGCACTAGCGGCAGCTCGGCCATCCCCCGGGCACCGAACGGGCCGTTCGGGTCGGCCGTCTCGAGGACGAGGGGCACGATCTCGTCCGGGACGTCGAGCGCGGTCGGGAGGAGGTAGTCGTCCCAGGTCCGGGTGAGGACGAAGCCGTCGGCCATCCGGAAGTCTTCGAGCAGCGCGTAGCCGAGCGCCTGGGCGACCCCGCCCTCGACCTGACCCTCGATCGCCCGCGGGTTGATCGCTCGCCCGACGTCGTGGGCGCTGACGACGCCGAGCACGCGGACCACCCCCGTCGCGGGGTCGACCTCGACCTCGACCGCCTGGGCGGCGTAGCCGTAGCAGTAGTTTGGGGTTCCCTCCCCCGTGATCGGATCGAGCGGGGTGGTGGCCGGCGGCCGGTAGGTGACGGTCGCCTCGACCCGCTCGTCGTCCGTTTCGGGCCACTTCGCCCGGGCGGCGGCCACGGCGTCGTGGACGGCTCGGCCCGCGACTAGCGTCAGCCGGGAAGCGGAAGCGCTGCCGGCGTCCGGCGCCTCGGCGCTGTCGTCGGCGACCAGCGCGACCGCCGCGAGCGGCAGGCGGAGCCCGTCGGCGGCGATCTGGCGCAGGGCGAGGTGGACACCCTGGCCGACGTCGGCCGCGCCGATCCGGACGGTCGCCCGCTCGACCTCGCCGCGGCCGTAGAGCTCGACGGTGGCGGTCGCCCGCTCGGGGAACCCGAAGGAGTAGCCGAGGTTCTTGATCCCGCAGGCGATCCCCACCCCCCGCCGCGGCCGTTTCCGGGCTATGCCATCGGTGCCGGCCGACGGCACAGCCTCTCCGGCCTGACGGGGAGCGGAGGACGCACCCGGGACGCGACCGAGCCCATCCCAGCCGATGCCGAACCGGCGCCGTGCTTCGGCGGCGCAGGCCTCGAGTGTCGCCAGGGCGCCGACGCCCGCCGGCAGCGGCCGCCCGGTCGGCTCGAGGTCGCCTTCCCGGTAGAGGTTGCGCTGGCGGAACGCGACCGGGTCGTCGCCGATCGCCTCGGCGAGGCGAGCGACCATCGACTCGGCCGCGAACTGGGCCTGCGGCGCGCCGAAGCCGCGGAACGCCCCGGTCGGCACGTTGTTCGTCAGCACCGCCCGGCCGTGGAGAGCTACGTTCGGCACCCGATAGGCGCCGGTCAGCAGGAGCGTCGCGGCCTTGACGACCTCCTGGCTGGTCGACGCGTAGGCCCCGGCGTCGGCGGTCAGGTCGGCCTCGACGCCACGGATCCGCCCGTCGCCGTCGACGCCCCAGCGCGCGCGGATGGACATGGGGTGGCGCTTCGGGTGGCCGAGCATCGACTCGGTGCGGTCCCAGACCAGCGCGACCGGGCGCCGCAGCGTCCAGGCGGCGAGCGCGAGCAGGGGCTGGACCGTGAGGTCCTCCCGCCCGCCAAAGGCGCCGCCGATCGCGGCGTAGCGGATCACGACCTGCTCGTCGGGGAGGCCAAGGGTGCTGGCGACCTCGCGGCGGTCGTCGTGGGCCCACTGTCCGGCCGTCTCGACGACGACGCGCCCGTCGTCCTCGACCCAGGCGACCCCGGCCTCGGGCTGGAGAAAGGCGTGCTCCTGCCAGGTCGTGGTGAAGGTGGCCTCGAGCACCGTCGCCGCCCCGGCGAGCGCCCCGGCGGCGTCGCCCCGCCGGATCCGCACCTCGGTCAGCAGGTTCCCGTCCGGCCGCCCGGGCTGAACCAGCGGCGTGCCGGGGGCAAGCGCCGTGGCCGGGTCGGCGACGACGGGCAGGTCCTCGTAGGTGACCTCGACGAGGCGTGCACCCGTGGCGGCCGCCTCCCGCGTCTCGGCGGCGACGAGCGCGACGCGCTCGCCGACCCAGCGGACGACGCCTTCCGCCAGCACCGGCTGGTCGTCCTCGATCAGGCCGAAGCGGTTGCGTGGGACGTCGGCGGCGGTCAGGACCGCGACCACCCCCGGGTGGGCCAGGGCGGGACGCGCGTCGACCCCGAGGATCCGGGCGTGTGGCCGCCCGGCGAGCACCGCCCACAGGTGGAGTTGGCCGGGGCGGGAGAGGTCGCCCGGGTAACGAGCGGCGCCGGTGACCTTGGCGAGCGCGTCGGGGCGCGGCGGCGACGTGCCGACGACGTCTCGCGGCGCCGGCGGCATCCCGGCGCGCCGGTGTCCGAGGGTAAGCATTCCCATCACCGGCGGCTATCCCCGGCAGGCAGAACGTCGTGCCCGTGGCTGACTGGGCCGCCCGGTCCGGCGCCGCCGGCCTGACCGGCCGCGACCACGGCGTCGACGACCTTGCGGTAGCCGGTGCAGCGGCAGATGTTGCCCGCGAGCGCCTGCCGCACCGTGGTCCGGTCGGGGCTGGGGTCGGTCGCCAGCAGACCCGCGGCGGCCATCAGCAGTCCCGGCGTGCAGTAGCCGCACTGGACCGCGCCGTGCTCGACGAAGGCACGCTGGAGCGGGTGGAGCCCATCGTCGGCGGCCCCAGGGGACGACCCGGCCAGGCCCTCGACCGTGACGACCGGGACCCCGTGGGCCTGCGCCGCGGGGACGAGGCAGCTCAGGACCGCCCGGCCGCCGAGCAGGACCGTGCAGGCGCCGCAGCGGCCGTGGGCACAGCCGTTCTTGGTGCCGGTCAGCCCGAGGTCCTCCCGCAGCGCGTCGAGCAGCGTCCTGGTGCCGGCACCCGCCAGCGTTCGCGCTTGGCCGTTGACGACGGTGTCGACGCTGCCGTCGTAGGGCGCGAGCGCCGCCGGTCGCGCCGTGGGCCGCCCAAGCCGAGGCGGAGCGGCCGGCGCGGCGGCGTGTCCCTTCGCCAGGTCGGCGAGCGCGCGCGTCGCGAGCGCCGCCAGCACGCGCCGCCGGTACCGCTCCGTACCCCGGAGGTCGTCGCCCGCGGGCACGGCGGCCGCCATGTGGTCGGCCACGACGTCGGCGCGTTCGCGACTGAGGGGACCGCCGACGAGCGACGCCTCGGCGGCGGGCACCCGCACCGCGAGGGGACCCGGCCCGCCGACGGCCACCCGCGCGTCGACCACGAGTTCGCCGTCGAACGCGAGCAACACGGCGAGGTTGGCGACCGAGGTCGTCGCCGCGGCGCGGAGCCCGAGCCGCAGGAAACGCCCCCGCCAGGACGCCCCGAGCATTGGCACCCGGACGCCGACGATCAACGCTCCGGGGCGAAGCGGCGGGCGCGCCGCGGCCGCCAGGTCGGCGACCGGCAGGACCCGTTGGCCGCCGCTGGAGGCGACGATCGCCCGGGCGCCGAGCGCGACCAGCGGGGTCGTCGGGTCCCGGACGGGGTACCGGGCCACCAGGCTCCCAACGAGTGTCGCCCGGCTCCGGACCAGCGGCGAGCCGACGCCGGCGCAGGCTTCGGCGAGCGGCGCGGCCCGCTCCCGGACGAGGGGCGCCGACGCGACATCGTCGTGGGTGACTAGGGCCCCGATGAGCAGGGCATCGCCGTCGGCGCGGATCCCTCCGAGGTCGGGCAGCCGGCCGAGGTCGACCAGTTCGGCGCGAGGCGGCAGCGCGCCACGCCGGGCGTCGATCAGCACGCCCGTCCCCCCGGCGACGGGCACGCCACGCGGCCCGAGCATGGTGAGCAGGTCGAGGGCGTCGCCGAGGTCAGTGGGCTGGTGGAAGGTGTCCCACATGGTGTTTGTTCTCGCGATCTCCGCCTCCGCCAACAATCCTCGGGCGGAGGCCCGTTGGACCACGGCGGCCCAAGGCGATTCGGATCGGCGGGCCGTGGGCGAGGGGCGGCGCGGATCAGGCCGACTGGCGACGGTCCGGTCGGAGCAGGCGACCGATTGGCGGTCCGACCGGCTCGTTCTTGCGGGCGACGGTGATGCCGCGGAGGACCGTGCGAACCACCCGACCGCGGAACCGGGTCCCGACGAACGGGCTCAGGCGGTGCCGCGACCGGAGGTCCTCGGCCGTGAGATCCCACGCGGCGCCGAGGTCGACGAGGGCGAAGTCGGCGTCCTGGCCGACGGCGAGCGCACCCTTGCCCGGGAGACAGAAGCGGCGGGCGGCGGCGCCGGACGTGAGGGAGGCGATGGCGCGGAGCGGGAGCCTACGGCCGTGGTGCCCGGCCGTCAACAGCGCCGGCAGCAGCGTCTGGCAGCCGCCGATGCCACCCCAGGCGGCGAACCAGTCGCGACCCGCCTTGAGATCGGCCGGCGACGGGGAGTGGTCGGAGGCGACCCAGTCGATGTCGCCGGCCGCCAGCGCCGCCCAGAGCGCCGCGACCTCCGCGGCGGGGCGGAGCGGGGGGGCGCACTTGGCGAGCGTGCCGAGGCGCACCGCGTCGTCTTCGTCCAGCAGGAGGTAGTGGGGGCAGGTCTCGCAGGTGACGTCGACCCCGCGAGCCCGCGCGGCGGCGACGAGCGCGACGCCGGCGCCGGTGCTGACGTGGACGACGTGGAGCGCGCAGCCGGTCTCCTCGGCCAGCGCGATCGCCCTCGCGATCGCCGTGATCTCGGCCTCCGCCGGCCGCGACGCCCCGTAGTCCCGGGCGCCCGTCCGGCCGGCGGCGACAGCCGCCGCCGCGAGCCGGCGCGTGAGGCCGTCGTCTTCAGCGTGGACGGCGACGGGCATCCCGAGGCGGGCGGCGCGCTCCATCCCGCGGTGGAGCGTGCGCTCGTCGGCCGCCGGAAACTCGGGCACGCCGCTGTCGGACATGAAGGCCTTGAAGCCGACCACGCCCCGCTCGGCCAGTTCGTCCAGGCGGTCGAGGTCGCCGGGGACCAGCCCGCCCCAGAGCGCGAGGTCGATCCGGGCGCCGCCCGCGATGGCCGCCGCCTTGGCGTCGAAGGCCGCCCCGTCCACCGTCGGCGGGAGGCTGTTGAGCGGCATGTCGCAGGCGGTCGTCGCCCCGCCCGCCGCCAGCGCGGCGGTGCCCGGCGAGATGCCTTCCCAGTCGGCCCGACCGGGGTCGTTCAGGTGGACGTGGGCGTCGACAACGCCGGGGAAGACGTGGAGGCCCGACGCGTCCACCTCCTCGCGCGCCGGCCCGGCGAGGTCGGGTCCAAGCGCAATCACCCGGCCGTCGAGCGCGGCGAGGTCGCCCCGCACCGTGCGGTCGGCCAGGACGAGCGTGCCGCCGCGGACGAGCAGGTCGAAGGTCGCCATGCGGGGCTCCGGTGGTCGGCGAGGGCTGGTTGACGGGGCGCGGCCGCGTCGGGGCGCCGCGGCGAGGTCGGCGAGGAAGCGGTCGGCGACGCCGAGCGCGATGGCGATGTCGGGCGTTGCGACGTGCTCGGCGGGATGGTGGCTGACACCCCCGGCGCAGCGGACGAAGAGCATCGCGACCGGGCAGATCCCCGCGAGGGCGACCGCGTCGTGGCCGGCACCGCTCGGCAGCCGGTGGGCCGGGAGCCCGAGGGACGTCACCGCCGCGGCGAGGCGGTCGGTGAGCCCGGGGTCGCAGGCGACGGCCGGGGCCCGCTGGACGACCTCCCACGCCACCGCCACCGCGCGCCGATCCCCGATCGCGCGGGCGGCCTCCCGGAGCGTGGCGACGAGCGTCTCCCGCCCCCGGTCGTCGGGGGCACGCGCGTCGAGAGTCAGCGCGACGGAGCCGGGCACCACGTTGCTCGCCCCCGGCGCGACGGCGAGTTGGCCGACCGTCGCGACCAGACCGCGGTCGGCGCCGTCGGCGGCGGCGGTCTCCACCGCGAGCACAAACTCGGCGGCGGCGCAGAGCGCGTCGCGGCGGGAGCCCATCGGGACCGTCCCCGCGTGGCCGGCCTCCCCGGCGAAGCGGACCGCGATCCGGCTCTGGCCGGCGATCGCCGAGACCACCCCGACCGGTGCCCCGAGCCGCTCGAGCACGGGGCCCTGCTCCAGGTGGACCTCGACGTAGCCGATGATGCCCGCCGGTTCGCGCCGGGCCGTCGCCAGCCCAGCCGGAGACGGGTCCCCGCCGTAGTCCCGGATCGCCTCCGCCACCGACCGGCCCGAGGCGTCCTCGAGCGCCAGCATCGCCGCGTCGATGGTGCCGGCGAGCGCGCGGCTGCCGAGATACGCCGACCGGAACCGGAGTCCCTCCTCGTCGGCGAACGCCACGACCTCGACCGCGAACGGGCGCCTCACGTCGAGGCGGAGGCGCTCGACGGCGGCGATCGCGAGAAGGACGCCGAGCGCGCCGTCGAACCGGCCGGCGTCGCGGACGGTGTCGAGGTGGCTCCCCAGGAGAAGTGTCGGCGCGGCCGCCCCGGCGGGGTCACCCGCGTCGACCCGTCCGATCAAGTTGCCGACCGTGTCGCGCCGGGTCGCCATGCCGGCGGCGCCCATCCAGGCGGCGACCATGTCCCGGGCGGCGCGCAGGGCCGGGCCGCCGTAGGGCCGCGACAGGCGGCCCGGCTCGTCGCTCAGCGCCGCCAGCGCTTCGCACCGGGCCGCGACCATTTCGGCGCGGGCGGACGTGTCCCCGGGCCCAGCCGCTTCCGGCGGCGGATCGGTCCGCGTCACGACGGGAAGCTCACGAGCCACGGTAGGTCGAATAGGCCCAGGGCGAGACGAGCAGCGGCACGTGATAGTGCGCCGCGTCGGCGACCCCGAAGCGGACCACGACGTCGCCGAGGAAGGGGGGATCCGACACGGCAATGTCGTGGGCGGCGAAGTAGGCGCCGACCCTGAAGGTTAGCTCGTAGATGCCGGGCTGGAGGCCCTCCGGGGCCAGTGTCCCACGGGAGATCCGCCCGTCGCCGTCGGTCTCCGCCCGGCCGATCGGCGAGCGCCGCCAGCCGACCGGGGAGCCGTCATCCCCGCCGGGGAAGACGCGGGCGAGGGCCACCTCGACGCCGGCGGCGGGGCGACCGGCCGCGGTGTCGAGCACGTGGGTCGAGACGGTCGCGGTTCGGTGCTCAACCATCAGTGAGGCTGGCCGTCGCCACGGCCGCCGTCGGGCCGGCCGAGCGCCGTGACGCGTGGCGGATCGCCCCGGCCCGTCATGCGCTGACCCCCGTTCGCGACATAACAAGGGTTATCAGGCCGTAAGCCGGGAAGGGATCGGTGTAGACCCTCGGGCCGTCGGGGACGGCGTCCGCGTCCCCGGCGACCGGGTCGCGGGTCCGGTTCTCGGCGGCGAAGCCGACCTCGGCCAACTGCGGAAAGCGGGCCAGCAGGGCGACGCCCATCTCGTGGACCAGGTGCTGGATCGACTCGCTGACGAGGCGGTGGAAGACCGCCCGGCAGAGGTCGCCGACCTGCTCGGCGGGGACGTACCGAGCGTGGTCGTGGCCGAGCGCGTCGCCGGGGTCGGCGTAGCGCCAGTGGACGTCGAGCAGCACGAAGAGGGGCCGGTCGACGCGGTCGGGGAGGGTGGTGTTGCCGTCGCGGACGAAGCGGGTGAAGGCGCTGCCCGTCGTCTTGAGCAGCTCGATGCCGACTATTCCGCACCGGTGGGTCCGGACCGAGATCTCGCCGCCGTCGCTGGTCGTCTCCAGCTCGACGACGCTCCGGTCGCCGTGGCCGCGGGCGTAGAGGACGCCGCTCGTCGCGAAGCCGCCGCCCTCGGTCGGAACCGTGACCGGCGCGAAGGGCAGCTCCCGCGCCTCCAGCCGGAGGTGACGGAGCTGGGTGTAGGCGGCGCCGAAGCGGCGGGCCAGGTGGGCCAGCAGTGCTTCGAGCGTGGCGCCCTCGAACGCCAGCGCCTCGCGCAGCACCAGATTCTTGATCGAGTCCGTGGCGACAAGCCCGGCGTTGTCGCCGTGGGTGTAGGCGCGCAGCGGACCGTCGCCGAGGACCTCGACCGTGACCTCGGCGGCGAGGAGCGTGTTGTCCCGGCTGACGAACGGCGACTCCGGGATCGGCGGCACGCCGTGGAGCGGCGCGGCCCGCACCCGATAGAGCGGCACGGCGCGCTTGCCGTACGAGATCTGGTACCGCACGGCCGGCCCCGCTTCGCCGCCCTCGTCGGCAGCGGTCGGACTCTGCGCCGGTGATGCCCCGGCCTCCGATCCGAGGAGATCCTGGAGGCGGTAGCGGGTGATCCTGTCGATTTCCGCCAGCGCCGTCGCGAGTTCCTCGCCCTCGGCGTTCCCCAGGCGCCGCTCGAGGCCGGCGAGGACGCTGTCCCGGTCGCTCTCTCGGGCGCAGACGACGAACGGGAAGCCGAAGCGCTCGCGGTAGGCGGCGTTGAGGCGGTCGAAGGTCGCCGCGGCCTCGGGCGCGATCCGGTCGGGCGCGAGGCCGGCCGCGGCCTGCTCCGCTCTGGACGCCGCCGAGACCTCTGCGCTGCGCGCCGCCCGGCCCGCGAGGTCCGGGTGGGCGCGGACGAGGGAGAGCTGCCGGTCGCGGTCGCCCGCCAGGACGGCCGCCGCGAGGGCGGCGCGCAGGTCCTCGCCGGACGCGAAGGGGCGCGCGTCCCAGGCCGCGGCGGCGGCCCAGGTCTGACCCTCGTGGAGTGGCGCGAGCGCCGCCGCGAAGGCGTCCCGGTCGAGGAGGTTCAGGTCGGCGAGGGTCGGGGTCGAGGATGCGACCGTGGCCATGGGTGCCCCCGTCTGCGAGGCGCCGCGACGCGCCCGAGGAGCCGCCCCGCTCGGGGAGGCGGGATCATACCGGACGGCACCCCGCGGCGTTGACGCACTCCATCCCGCGTCGAGAGCCCTCACGATCGGATCGTGCTCGGCGGGGCGGAGTACTGAGGCCGGGCTCCGCCCGTGTCCCCGTGCGCCGGTTGACGCCGCTGGACCCATGATGAAGGGACGAGTCCCGGCGGAGAGGTCATCGTGACCGCGATCTGACGTTCCCGTGGCGCCCGCGGCGGCCGCCGTGGCGTCGCGGGCCGGGAGCGGCTAGCATCGCCGCTCCGGCGGCGGGCCGGTGGGGATGCGGCGGGGGTGCGGGGTGGAGGACGGGGAACACGGGGCGATACGGATCGCGCCCGACGAGGTCGCGGGCCCGATCGCCGAGCTGGCGCGGTTCGGCGCCCACGGGGAGACCGGCGTCTGGCGCACGGTCTACTCCCCGGAGTGGGTCGCCGCCGCCGACTGGTACGCCGCCCAGGCCGAGGCGGCCGGGCTCGCGGTCCGCCGCGACGCCGTCGGCAACGTCTGGGCGCGTCTGGACGGGACCGAGGACGGCAAGTCGATCGCGACCGGGTCGCACCTCGACTCGCAGCGCCCGGGCGGGCAGTACGACGGCGCGCTGGGCGCCATCGGCGGCCTCGTCGCCCTGCGCAAGCTTCGCGAGCGCTTCGGCCAGCCGCGGCGGACGCTGGAGGCCGTTGCCCTCTGCGAGGAGGAGGCGAGCCGCTTCCCGACCGCCAACTTCTGGGGCAGCCGGGCGATCATCGGCCAGATCGCGCCCGGCGACCCGGAGGCGACGATCGGCTACGACGGCGAGACGATCGCGGCGGCGATGCGCGCGATCGGGCTCGACCCCGACCGCTGCGGCGAGGCCCGGCGGGACGACCTCGACACGTTCGTCGAGCTCCACATCGAGCAGGGTCCCCTGCTCGAGCAGCAGGGGCTGCCGGTCGGGGTCGTCTCCGCGATCACGGGCCTGCGCCACTACGCGGTCACGCTCCACGGCACCGCCAACCACGCCGGCGCCTTCCCGATGGACCTCCGGCGCGACCCGATGGCCGGCGCGGCGGAGATCATCTCCGGCGTCGTCAACACCGCCCACCGGATGGGCCGCCCGGCCGTGACCACGGTCGGCCGGCTGGCCGTCGAGCCGAACGGCGCGGCGATCGTCCCCGAGCGCGTGACCTTCACGGTCGACGCGCGCCACCCCGACCCCGCCGCCCGCGCCCGGCTCTACGCCAAGCACGAGGCGCTGATCGCCGAGGTCGCCGCCCGCCGCGACCTCGACGTCTCCTGGGAGATCACCCACGAGCAGGACCCCTGCGTCTGCGACGCGGCCACGGTGGCGACCCTGGAAGCCGCGGCCCGCGCGCTGGGGGTGCCGTTCACGACCATGACCAGCGGCGCGGTCCACGACACCCAGCAGATGGCGGCGGTGGCCAAGGTTGCGATGGTCTTTATCCAGAGCCGCGACGGGCGCAGCCACACCCCGGAGGAGTACTCGTCGCCGGAGCACCTCGCCGCCGGCGTCGAGGTGCTGACCGAGGCGCTGCGGCGGCTCGCCTACTGACGTCCGGACGCCATTCCAACCCTATAGCCTCCCGGGGACCGGCGGTCGTGGAGGCGACGCCGCGGGTCGCCCGAATGGTCCTCCACCGCGCCGTCGCGTCCACCGGGCATGGACCGGCCGTATACTGCGGCGCATCCGAATCTGGCGTCCCAGAGGAGCCCCCGGCGACGGCGCCGCGGCGTGAGGCAGCGATCGAGCGAAGGAGACCCGGCGACGATGGCGGACACGATGGCGGCCCCGGCGAAGGTGGCGATCACGCTCACCGTCAACGGCGAGCAGCGGACCGGCCAGGTCGAGCCCCGGACGCTGCTCGTCCACTTTCTGCGCGAGGGGCTCGGCCTGACCGGCGCCCACGTCGGCTGCGACACCAGCCAGTGCGGCTCCTGCGTGGTCGAGCTCAACGGCGCCAGCGTGAAGAGCTGCACGGTGCTGGCGGTCCAGGCCGACGGCGCCGAGGTGCTGACGATCGAGGGGCTCGGGCGCGACGGCGCCTACCACCCGATCCAGGAAGGGTTCTGGGAGAAGCACGGGCTCCAGTGCGGGTACTGCACCCCGGGCATGATCATGTCGGCCTATGGGCTGCTCAAGCGGAACCCCGACCCCTCCGAGGACGAGATCCGCCACGCCCTCGACGGCAACCTCTGCCGCTGCACGGGCTACCAGAACATCGTCCGCTCGATCCAGTACGCCGCCCAGCTGATGAAGGACGGCCCCACCGCCCCGGTCGCGACCTCCGCCGACTAGCCACCACGCGCGCCCGCCCTCGGAGGCGGTGCGCCGCATCCCCATGGGACCCTGCGAACACGAACCCGCCGCCGGCGAAGGCGGCGGGCCGCCAGGTGAGCGTCACGGCGGGCCACGCCGGCCCGCGCAGGAGCCGACCCCATGAGCGCCACCCTCGACGCCGCGGCCCCGGTCAAGCTCGTCGGCCAGCCCCTCAAGCGGCGCGAAGACCCCCGGCTGATCACCGGCGCCGGCGCGTTCCTCGACGACGTCAGACTGCCCGGGCTCTGTCACCTCGGCGTGGTCCGCTCCCCCTATGGCCATGCCAGGATCCTGGGCATCGACACCACCCGGGCCGCGGCGATGCCCGGCGTGCTCGGGGTCTTCACCGGCGACGACTTCCTCGACCTCAACCCGCTGCCCTGCGCCTGGCAGGCCGGCAAAGTCCAGAACAACGTCAACACCCCGCGGGTGCTGGCGGTCGGCGAGGTCCACCACGTCGGCGACCCGGTCGCGGTGGTCGTCGCCGAGACGCCGTCGCAGGCGGTCGACGCCGCCGAGGCGATCGACGTCGAGTACGAGGAGCTGCCGGTCGTCGTCGACGCCCGCAGGGCGACCGAACCCGGGGCGCCGCAATTGCACGAGAACGCGCCGAACAACGTGGTGCTGCGCTGGTCGTGCGGCAAGGAGGCGGCCGAGGTCGACGCCGCCCTGGCGGCGGCCGAGGTTCGGATCGACCAGCCGATCGTCAACCAGCGGCTGCTGCCGACCCCCATGGACACCCGCGGCTCGATCGGGCGCTACGACCCGGGTACGGGGGAGTACACCCTCTGGGCCACGTCCCAGGCGCCCCACGTCATGCGGCTGCTGATCGCGGCCTTCGTGATGGGGGTGCCGGAGCAGAACATCCGGGTGATCGCGCCGGATGTCGGCGGCGGGTTCGGCCAGAAGATCTTCCTCTACTTCGACATGCCGCTGGTGCTCGCGCTCTCGAAGAAGCTCGGTGGCCGCCCGGTCAAGTTCTACGAGGACCGCTCCGAGAACTACCTGAGCGCGACCCACGGCCGCGACCACCTGACCGACGTGGCGATCGGCGCGACCCGCGACGGCCAGATCACCGCGCTCAAGGTCGACACCCACGCCAACCTGGGCGGCTACCTCTCGACGATCGCGCCGGGCATCCCGACCACCCTCTACGCTCGGATGATCGCCGGCTGCTACAAGATCCCCAACATCCGCGTCGACGTCACCGGCGTCTACACCAACACGGCGATGGTCGACGCCTACCGCGGCGCCGGCCGGCCGGAGGCGGCCTTCGTCATCGAGCGGGTCTGCGACCTGGTCGCCGACGCCACCGGGCTGGACCCGGCCGAAGTGCGGCGGCGGAACTTCATCCAGCCGAGCGACTTCCCGTACGACACCGGGATCGGCATGCTGCCCTACGACAGCGGCAACTACGAGCCGACCCTCGACCGCGCGCTCGAGCTCGTCGGCTACGACGACCTCAAGGCGGAGCAGGCCGCGCGGCGCGCCCGCGGCGACCGCAAGCTGCTCGGGATCGGCCTCTCCTCCTACGTCGAGGTCTGCGGCGTGGCGCCGTCGAAGTGGATCGGGCTGCCCGGCGAGGGCTGGGGCGCCGGACTCTGGGAGAGCGCGAACGTCAAGGTCCACCTCACCGGCAAGGTCGTGGTCACGACCGGCACGCTGCCGCACGGCCAGGGGCACGAGACCACCTTCGCCCAGCTCGTCGCCGACGAGCTCGGCGTGCCCTACGACGACATCCAGGTCCGGCACTCCGACACGCTCGGGACCCCCTTCGGCTTCGGCTCCTACGGCAGCCGGTCGCTCTCGGTCGGCGGCACCGCCATCTACAAGAGCGTCGCCAAGGTGCGGGAGAAGGCGAAGCGACTCGCGGCGCACATGCTGGAGGCCGCGCCCGAGGACATCGTTTGGGAGGACGGCAAGGCGCACGTCCGGGGCGCGCCGGCCAGCCTGAAGACGCTTGGCGAGATCGCGCTCCAGGCGTCGGTCGCCTACGATCTCCCGGAGGGCATGGAGCCGTACCTCGACGAGACGACCTACTACGACCCGCCGAACTGCACCTTCCCCTTCGGCACCCACGTCTGCGTGGTCGAGATCGACCGCGAGACCGGCGCCGTCGAGCCGGTCCGCTACGTCGCCGTCGACGACGTCGGCAACGTGGTCAACCCGCTGATCGTCGACGGCCAGATCCACGGCGGGATCGCCCAGGGTCTGGCCCAGGCACTGTACGAGGCCGCGGTCTACAGCGACGACGGCGAGCTCGTGACCGGCACGCTCAACGACTACGCGATCCCCAAGGCGTCGATGGTGCCGACCTACGAGCTGGACCGGACGGTCACCCCGTCGCCGACCAACCCGATGGGCGTCAAGGGGGCCGGCGAGGCGGGCACGATCGCCTCGACGCCGGCCGTCGCCAACGCCGTGATCGACGCCGTCTCCCACCTCGGCGTTCGCCACCTCGACATGCCGCTCACGCCCGAGCGCGTCTGGCGCGCGATGCGTGACGCCGAGCGCTCGGACCCGGGCGTCGCGGCGGCGGCGGACTAGCGGGTGTGGGTGTCAGCACGGCGCCCCCCTCCCTCCCTGATTCGTCTCTAGCGTGGCCGCGGGCCAGCGACAGGAGCAAGCGCGTGTTTCCGAACCAGTTCGCTTACCACCGCCCGTCGACGCTCGAGGAGGCGGTGGGCCTGCTCGCCGCCGATCCCGACGCCAAGGTCCTCGCCGGCGGCCACTCGCTGCTGCCGGCGATGAAGCTGCGGCTCGCGGCGCCGGGCGCCCTTGTCGACCTCGCCAGCATCGAGGGGCTGCGCGGCATCTCCGCCGACGGGGCGGTGACCATCGGCGCGATGACGACCTACAACCAACTCGTCGACTCGGACGAGCTGCGCGCGCGGCTGCCGGTGGTGGCCGAGGTGGCCGCCGGCGTGGGCGATCCCCAGGTCCGCTCCCTCGGCACCCTCGGCGGCTCGCTCGCCCACAACGACCCCGCGGCGGACTTCACGGCCCTGATGCTCGCGCTCGGCGCCGACGTCACCGCGGTCGGGTCGCAGGGCGAGCGGACCATCCCCGCCGACGAGTTCTTCCTCGACATCCTGACCACCGCCCTCGGGCCCGACGAGATCCTGACCGCTGTCCGGATCCCGGTCCCGGCCGGCCGGGTCGGGATGGCCTACCAGAAGCACGAGCACCCGGCCTCGGGCTACGCGGTGGTCGGCATCGCGGCCGTGCTCGCGCTTGGCGACGACGGCACCTGCCGGTCGGCCCGGGTGGCGGTCACCGGCTGCGCCCCGACCGCCACCCGCGCCGCGGCGGCCGAAGCGGCGCTGGTCGGCCAGGCGCTCACGCCCGAGACCATCGCCGCCGCGGCCCAGGCGGCGCCAGGCGGCCTCGAGATCACCGGCGACCTCTACGCCTCCGCCGAGTACCGAAGCCACCTCGTGACCGTGGTCGGCCGGCGCGTGCTCGAGCAGGCGGCGGCCCGCGCCCGGGGCTAGCGCGCCACCGAGCGGGGGCGGGCGGCGAACTCGGCCCGCCGCCCGCCCCCGCTCGGTGTGAGATCGGTCCCGTCGGGGGCCGGGACGGAGCCCGCCCGTGACGGAAGCCTTGCCCGTGGGGACGGCGCCGATCTTCCACGACCCCTACCCCGAGTACCACGCGATGCGGGCGGAGGCTCCGCTCCGCTACGAGCCGGGCTGGAACGGGTGGTCGGCGACCGGCTACCGCGAGGTCGCCGCGCTGCTGCGGGAGCCCCGGCTGAAGGCCGACCGCTCCGAGCTCTTCTTCGACCACCTGGACGACGCTCGGCGGGCGGCGCTCGAGCCGCTCGCCCGCGCCCACGCCGGGATGATGCTCTTCGCGGACCCACCCCGGCATACCCGCCTCCGTGGGCTGGTCAACCGTGCCTTCACCCCGCGGGTGGTCGATGCGCTCCGCGGGCGCGTCCAGGCCGTGATCGATGGCCTGCTGGACGCGGTCGTCCCGGCGGGCAGGATGGACGTGGTCGCCGACCTGGCCTATCCCCTGCCCACGGTCGTGATCGCCGAACTGCTCGGCGTGCCGGCCGCGGACCGCGACCTCCTCAAGGCGTGGTCGGACGACTTCGCCGCGTTCATCGGCGGGCAGGCGGGGGCGCCGGAGATCGCCGAGCGCGCCAACGCCAGCGTCGTCGCCTGGACGTCCTACTTCCATGCGGTCGTCGAGGAACGTCGCCGGGCGCCGGGGCCGGACCTGATCAGCGCCCTCCTGGCGGCGAGCGAGCGCGGTGACGTGCTCGACGAGGACGAACTCGTCGCCACGGCGCTGCTGGTGCTGGTCGCCGGCCACGAGACGACGACCAACCTGATCGGCAACGGGCTGCTCGCGCTGCTCCACCAGCCCAACCAGCTCGCCCTCGTCCGCGACGACCCCGCCCTCCTCCGCGGTGCGGTCGAGGAGCTGCTCCGGTACGACAGCCCGGTCCAGGTCACCTCGCGGATGGCCGGGGAGGACTTCGCCTGGGAGGGCCACGGGTTCCGGGCCGGCCAGTTCGTCGACCTCTGGCTGGGGGCGGCCAACCGGGACCCGGCCCAGTTCCCGAACCCAGACCGGCTCGACGTGCGGCGCGAGGAGGTCCGGCACCTCGCGTTCGGCTACGGGGCGCACTTCTGCGTCGGCGCGCCGCTGGCCCGGCTGGAAGGGCAGATGGCGCTCGGGACGCTGCTGCGCCGTTGCCCGGACGTCGCCCTCGACGCGGCCTCGGACGCGCTGACCCACCACGAGACGACGGTCTTCCGGGCGCTCCGGTCGCTGCCGGTCGTGTTCACCCCGCCCACCGGCTGACCGCCGGCCCAGGCGCGGCGCGCTCGCCGCGCCAATCCGTTCCGGAAGGGTCTGCGGACGGCGAACCGAGATGGCCGGGGTCGAGTCGCCGCGCGTCGTCGCGCCCGTGCCGGGCGGCGGACCACACGCGGGTTGGGCACTAGCCGGCGGCGAGGCCGGCGATGATCTGCGCCGGGGAGTCGGTGCAGAGCACCGAGCAGCCGTGGAGACGGGCGAGGCGGGCGTCCTCGACCCGGTTCACGGTCCAGACCGCAAGGTCGAGGTCGGCGGCGAAGCAGCGCCGGGCCACCTCGGGCGTGACCGCCTGGCCGGGCAGCGAGAGGGTCGTCGCCTCGACCTCGGCGCAGAGCGCGAACGCCTCGTCCGAGGGCTGGACGGCGACCAGCCAGAGCTCGGCATTCGGGGCCGCGCCGCGGGCGGAGCGCAGGGTACCGTGGTCCGACGAGGCGAGCGCCCAGTTGGCCTGCGGGTAGCGCGCCAGCGCGGCGAGGACGGGCCGCTCGGCGCCCTCCTGCTTGACCTCGACCGCGAGCAGAACCTGCCCGGCGAGGAGGTCGAGCGCCGCCGTCAGGGTCGGCACCCGTTCGCCCTGGCCGGCGTCGAGGGCCGCGATCCGATCGAGCGGCAGCTGGTCGACGTCACCCCAACCGTCCGTGGTCCGCGCCAGCTCGCGGTCGCGGATGACGACGGGGACGCCGTCGGCGGTGAGGCGCACGTCGAGGGTCACCCCATCCGCGCCGTCGCTCACGGCCCGGGCGAAGGCGAGGAGGGTGTTCTCGGGCGCGACCGCGGAGGAGCCGCGGTGGGCGTAGACCAGCACGTCGGTGCTCCTGTCCGTCTGGCGAGGCGGCCGTGCCGCTGAAGGCTCGGCGTCGGCGATTGTAGGGTCCGCCGGAGGGGAGGGTGACGGCCCGGACAACGCCGACCGGAGCGGCTCTTTGTTGACATGATCTGTATCAATGTTTATCATGGCGACGGTACAGATTGTGGAGGCAGCGGTATGACACCCCGGTACAGCGAGCCCCTCTTCGTGATCAGCGTGGCGGCGCGCCTGGTCGAGATGCACCCCCAGACGCTCCGCAAGTACGAGCGGGAGGGGCTGGTCGCGCCGTCGCGGACGACCGGCAACCTCCGCCTGTACTCCGACCGTGACATCGAGCGGCTGCGGCAGGTCAAGTACCTCGTCGAGGAGCGGGGGCTGAACCTGGCAGGCGTCCAGCTCGCCCTCGACCTGACCGCCCAGATCCGCGACCTGCGGAAGCGGATCGTGCCGGGGACGGGGACGCCGGGCAACGGTGCGGCCCGCGGCGGCGATGGCGCGATCCGCGGCTCGGGCGATGCCACCGTCGCCCTCCGGCGCGAACTCGACGGTGTCCTGGCGATGCTCGGCTACGTCGAGGAAGCCGATGTCCGCGCGGTGCGCGAGGCCCAGGCCGGGCGACCCCAGCAGCCCGCGGGGGACTGACCTGGTCGCGTCCCGGCGCCCGAACCTTCCTGCGCCATCGGCCGGTGCCACCGGCTCACCGATGCTGTTCAGCCCTATCGACCTTTCTTGAGGATGCCCATGGCGACCAACCCTTCCCAGCGATTCACCGAGAAGGCCCAGGAAGCGATCCTGGCCGCCCAGCGTGAGACCGAGCGGCGGCGCCTCGCCCAACTCGAGACGGAGGCCCTGCTCCTCGGCCTGGTCGAGCAGTCGGACGGCGTCGTCCCCCAGGTGCTGCTCAAGCTCGACGTCGACCCGGCCGCCGTCCGCGCCGACGTCGTCGCCGAGCTGGACCGAGCCCCGAAGCTGCAGTACAGCGCCGAGCCGTCCGTCGGCGGCTCGCTGCGCAAGGCCCTGACCGGCGCCGAGGACGCCGCGCGCGGCTTCGGCGACGAGTACGTCAGCACCGAGCACCTCCTGCTCGGCGTGATCGGTGTCGAGGCCAGCGCGGCCGCCCGCCTGCTGGCGCGGCGGGGCGTGACCCGCGAGGCGGTGGCGGGTGCCCTCCAGGGCATCCGCGGCGGCCAGCGGGTGACCGACCCCAACCCCGAAGGCAAGTACCAGGCGCTCGAGCGCTACGGCCAGGACCTGACGGCCTACGCCCAGGCCGGCAAGCTCGACCCCGTGATCGGCCGCGACGAGGAGATCCGCCGCGTCGTCCAGGTGCTCTCCCGGCGGACCAAGAACAACCCGGTCCTGATCGGCGAGCCCGGCGTCGGCAAGACCGCGATCGCCGAGGGCCTCGCCCAGCGGATCGTGCGCGGCGACGTCCCCGAGGGGCTCAAGGACAAGAAGATCGTCGCCCTCGACATGGGCTCGCTCGTCGCCGGCGCCAAGTACCGCGGCGAGTTCGAGGAGCGTCTCAAGGCCGTCCTCAAGGAGGTCAAGGACAGCGAGGGCGGGATCGTCCTCTTCATCGACGAGCTCCACACCGTGGTCGGCGCCGGCGCGGCCGAGGGCGCGATGGACGCGGCCAACCTGCTCAAGCCGATGCTGGCCCGCGGCGAGCTCCACGCGATCGGGGCGACGACCCTCGACGAGTACCGCAAGCACATCGAGAAGGACGCGGCGCTCGAGCGGCGCTTCCAGCCGGTCTACGTCGGCGAGCCCGCCGTCGAGGACACGATCTCGATCCTGCGCGGCCTCCGCGAGCGCTACGAGGTCCACCACAAGGTCACGATCCTCGACTCGGCCCTGGTCGCGGCGGCGGTCCTCTCGCACCGCTACATCGCCGACCGCTTCCTGCCCGACAAGGCGATCGACCTCGTCGACGAGGCGGCCTCCAAGCTCCGGATGGAGATCACCTCGCTGCCGGTCGAGCTCGACGAGGCCGAGCGGCGGATCATGCAGCTCGAGATCGAGCGCGAGGCGCTCAAGAACGAGAAGGACGACGCCAGCGCGAACCGGCTGGGCGCCCTCGAGCGCGAGCTGGCCGACCTCAAGGAGGAGCGCGACGCGCTCCGCTCGAAGTGGGACCAGGAGCGGCAGGCGATCTCGGCCATCTCCGAGCTGCGCGACGAGATGGACAAGACCCGCGTCGAGATTGAGCAGGCCCAGCGCGCCTACGACTACAACCGCGCCGCCGAGCTCCAGTACACGACCCTGGTCGACCTCGAGAAGCGGGTCAAGGAGGAGGAGCGGCGCCTGGCGCAGCTCCAGGCCAACGGCAAGCTCCTCAAGGAGGAGGTCGACGCCGAGGACATCGCGGAGGTCGTCGCCCGCTGGACCGGGATCCCGGTCAGCCGCCTGATGGAGGGCGAGGTCGAGAAGCTGCTGCGGATGGAGGATCGCCTCCACGCGCGGGTGATCGGCCAGGACGAGGCGATCACCGCGGTCGCGAACGCGATCCGGCGCGCCCGGGCGGGCCTCTCGGACCCGAACCGGCCGCTCGGGAGCTTCATCTTCCTCGGCCCGACCGGCGTCGGGAAGACGGAGTTGGCGCGCGCGCTGGCCGAGTTCCTCTTCGACAGCGACCAGGCGATGGTCCGGATCGACATGTCGGAGTACATGGAGAAGCACAGCGTCAGCCGGCTCGTCGGCGCCCCCCCGGGCTACGTCGGCTACGACGAGGGCGGGCAGCTCTCCGAGGCGGTTCGCCGCCGGCCCTACTCGGTCGTGCTCTTCGACGAGGTCGAGAAGGCCCACCCCGACGTCTTCAACGTTCTGCTCCAGGTGCTCGATGACGGCCGCCTGACGGACGGTCAGGGGCGGACCGTGGATTTCCGGAACACGGTCATCATCATGACCAGCAACCTCGGCTCGACCTACCTGACCGGCCTCGCGGCCGGCGCGGGCAAGGAGGACGAGGTCCAGCGGCAGGTGATGGAGGCGCTGCGGGCCAACTTCCGGCCGGAGTTCCTGAACCGGATCGACGAGACGATCATCTTCCACCCGCTGACCCGGGAGCAGATCGGCGAGATCGTCCAGGTCCAGGTCGATCAGGTCGCCAGGCGCCTGGCCGATCGCCAGATCACGCTGCTGCTGACCCCCGGCGCGAAGACCTGGTTGGCCGAGCGCGGCTACGACCCGGTCTTCGGGGCCCGGCCGCTGAAGCGGCTCATCCAGCGGGAGGTGCTCGACCCGCTCGCCAACCGCCTGCTCTCGGGCGACCTGCGCGATGGCGAGACGGTCACCGTCGATGTCGCGGGCGACCGCCTCGACGCCGGCCGGCTGACGTTCCACGCGAACCTCAGCCAGGCCCCCGTCGTCGCCTAGACCCGGGGCTCACGGTCGAACCAGGTCTCGTCCAGCGCGAACGGCGGCGGGGTATCACCCCGCCGCCGTTCGCGCTTCCCCCTGGGCCGCCGAATCCGTCGCTCGGAACCCTGCCCCGTTGGCGGTAGGCGCCGGTCGAGCCCCGGCGGATCGCCGCCGCCAGGGGTGCCCGGCGAGGGCCGGCGTCAACGTCGTCACCAGCCGACGGTGCGGACGGGGACCGACGGGGATGTGCCGGACGGGTCGGGCCTGATACCCAATCCGGGCGATCGCCAGCGCGTCCCCCGCCGGTCCGAGCCGGCCCCGTACCCGAGCCTCCGACCCCAGGGCTCGCCCCGGGCAAAAACGGGGACGACCGAGCGGCCGATGCCTCCAGCGATGACCCAGATCCGGGACGACGTCTCATATCGGATCCGGGTGATCGCCGGCGCTTCGGCCGGCGGGATCGCGGCCGGCTTCGGCCGGGTTCGTCCCTGAGCCTCTGACCGCGGGGCTCGGCCCCGGGCGGGCCGTCCCGGCGCCCCCGGGACCACCACCGATCAGCCGGATTCGGTATCAGGCCCTGGGGTTCGGCGTGCCGCAGACCGGGCAGGCGCGGTCCACGCGGGCGAGCGCTTCGCCACAGATCCGGCAGCGCTCTCGCGGGCCATCGTTCCCGTTGCCGCTCGACGACGGCTCCTCGCCGTGGGGGACGTCGGCGTCGGTAGGGGCGTGCCGCGGGTGCCCGTCCCCCCATCGGTGGCTTGCATCGGGGTGCTCCGCGGGCCGGGTTCCGGCTGCCGCCCGCCGGAGCCAGTCGTCCAGCACCGTCCCCCCTTCGCGCGGTTCATCCTGAGGCCCTGTCTCGTCTCGGGGACGGGACGAACGCGCGGGCGGTTCGTCTCCCGTGAGAGCCCCTTCTCGTGTGGGCCCCCCGGGCTGCTCGGGTCGGCGGATCGATTGGGCCCAGGCCGTCTGCCAGCCCTCAGACCCGTGGGCGACGGGGGGTCGGTGCCCGGCGTCGGGACGCCACGGTCGCGCCCGGTCCTCATCGCCGGGAGACCGGTCCGACGACAGCGTCACCGGGACCGTCCCACGGGCGATCGGCACCCCACGCGGCGGGGCGGACCGGTCCGGCCGCTCGATCTTGCCCGCGTCGGCCTGGCGCGGGACCCGCACCGGCCGAGCGCGCGGCGCGACGTGGTCCGGCTCGCCCCGACGATCGGGGGCCGAGCCCCATCCCGACGGCGTCCCGGCGCCGACCGGGACGGGGACGGATGGGTCCTCGGCCGCGCCGGGGAGGAGGCGTCGGCCGAGCAGCCCGGCGGCGACGGCGATGCCGGCGGCGGTGGCTGTCGCGACCAGGACCCACCCTGTCCCGTGGAGCAGACCCCGACCGACGATGCCACGCTCGATCGCCTGCCGCGGCGCGCCCTCGAGCAGGAATCGGTCGAGCGCGCCGAGCATAAAGCTCAGCAGCAGCACGCCGTTGCAGGCGGCGAGGAACGCGCCCGCGGCCCGCTCGCGGAGCGTCGGCCGGTGGTGCCCGAGCAGCACGCCGCCCGGATAGCCGAGCGCGGCGACGGCGCCGAGCAGCAGTGCGGCCGCGACGAGGAAGCGGGCGGCCTGCGGACGGAGATCGGCAAGGGTGGCCAGGTCGTCGCCCCACGGGCGGGCCCAGGCGCCCATCAGCGTGGCACCGAGCAAAATCGAGGCGGAGACCACGATCTCGCGGGGACCGCCCCGCCAGGCACCCAGGGGCACCAGGAGCAGCAGCGCGACGAGGAGGAGGAGGTCGAGGGCGAGCGCGGCGGCCATGGGGCGAACCCTCCACCCGCGCCGGTTCGGTCGCGGCGGGGTTCGCCGGCCGCGCGGCCCGTGGACGTCGCGGCGGACCGGCGCGAGCCGGGACCGTTGGGCGTGGTTACCCTAAGGCTAGCACAGGGGAAGCGCGGCCCAGAGGCGCGGTTATGGTCAAGAGAAGAGTCCCATGTGCTACCATACTTCGCAAACGTTAGGCCACGTGGTGGCCTATGGGCGTCGGCCGACGATACGTTGCGGTCGCGCCCAAAGAAAGGAGCGTTCCGATTAGCGACACGCTTTCGCCCAACGGCCCCTCGACCGCCTCGTCGCGGTCCGGGGGGCGCCGCCCGCGTCCCGCACGCGCCCAGGACGCCCGGGCGACGACCGCGCCGGTCGAGGCCACCGCCGCGCCGGCCGCGGACAGCCCGACGCGGGCCCCCCGTCCCGTCGCCGCCGCCGCTGTCTCCCAGCACCAGGCCGCGACCCATACCTGGCGACGGATGGACCTCCACGTCCATACTCCGGCCTCGGTCGACTACCAGGAGCCTTCGGTCACGCCGCTGCGGCTGCTCCAGCAGGCGGAAGCCCGCGGGCTGGACATCGTGGCGTTCACCGACCACAACTCGATCCGCGGCTACGCCGACCTCTGGCGCGAGATCGAAGACTTGGAACTGCTCGAGTACCTCAAGCGCCTCCAGCCCGTGGAAGAGGAGCGCCTGCGCGAGTACCGGCGCCTGCTCGGCAAGATCCTGCTCCTCCCGGGCTTCGAGTTCACCGCGACGTTTGGCTTCCACATCCTCGCGATCTTTCCCGAGAGCACGTCGGTGCGAAAGATGGAGCACCTGCTGCTCACGCTCGGCGTGCCCGAGGAGCGGTTCGGGTCGGGCGAGGTCGGCGCGACGACCGACGTGCTCCGCGCCTACGAGCTGCTCGACGAGGCCGGCGCGCTGGTCATCGGCGCCCACGCCAACTCGACCCACGGCGTCGCGATGCAGGGCCTCCGCTTCGGCGGCCAGACCAAGATCGCCTACACCCAGGACCCGCACCTGCACGCGCTCGAGGTCACCGACCTCATCCTCAACGGGCACCGGCGCTCGACCGCCCGGTTCTTCAGCGGGACCAAGGCCGAGTACCCCCGCCGGATGCACTGCATCCAGGGCTCCGACGCCCACCGGCTGGAGCGCGACCCGAACCGGGAGTCGAACCTGGGCATCGGCGACCGGGCGACCGAGGTCGACCTGGCGACGGTCTCGTTCGCCGCGCTGAAGGCGCTGTTCCTCAGCGACGAGTTCGAGCGGACACGGCCCTATCTCGGCGGCACCGAGGCGATCGAGGTGTTCCGCGAGGCGCGCGCCGAAGGCAACACCGTCGACCAGGCCTTCCACGAGAACCTGAGCACCAAGCGAACGGGCGTCGGCCACGTGCTGCGCGACATCGTCGCGCTGGCGAACACCGGCGGCGGCACGGTCTACGTCGGCGCGAGCGCCTTCGAGAAGCGGCCCCTGGTCGGGGTGCCAGACGTGAATGCCGCCGCCGAGGAGTTGAGCGCCGAGCTGGCCCGGCAGGTCACGCCGGCGCTGACGGTCGCCACGGAGACGCTGCCCATCGAGGGGAAGGATCTCCTCGTGGTGCGGGTCGCCCCGGGACCCGAGAAGCCGTACGCCCTCGCCCCGGGGAACATCTTCGTCCGCGAGGAAGGCGAGTCGGTCCCCGCGTCCCGCGACCAGATCGTGGCGATGGTCCAGGAGGGCCGCGCGGCGATGATGGCGCCGGTCGTGGTCCCGCCGGGCGCTCCCGCGATGCTGCCGTCGCCGGCTGACCCGGCCGCCGATCGCCCGGGCTCGCGCCGGCCCGCGGACCCCGGCGAGCAGGGTGAGCCCGTCGCTCCCGGCCGCAACGGCCGGCGTGATGGTGCGGTTGCCGACCGCCAGCCGACCGAGGGTCGCCGGGCGACCAACGGCTACGACGCCGACCGGGCGGCCGTGGCGCCCCGGCGGGCCCAGGTTGCCGCCGAGCCGGTGGCCGTCCGGCCAGCGCCGCCGCCAGCGCGGCCCGCGCCGACGGGCTACCTCGACGAGGTGACCGAGGACGCCGAGGACGACGACGTGCTGCCGACCAGCGGCGTCGAGGTCGTGGAGTCCTACGAGCAGAACGGGGTGGTCTACTACACCGTTCGCGACCTCAAGCACCAGACCTACGTCCACAACGTTACCCGTGACACCTCGAAGCGGCTCTGGCGGTACGCGATCGAGCAGCACGAGGAGCACCCCGTCGACGAGGGCGCCGTCCGCTGGGTGGGTGACTTCGGGTTCCTCAAGAGCTACCGTCCCCGTGGCGGCGAGCGCCGCTTCAACCTCGCCTACCGGGGTGACGGCGAGCCGCGCGTCTTCTACGGCGTCGGCGGCGAGGACCTGGCGCCCGAGTGGCTCGCGGCCATCCCGCCCCGCCGGGACTGAGCCGACGCGTGGGAGCGATCGAGGCGGGCCGGCGCGACGAGGCGGCGCCGTCCCGCCGTCCCGCCGCCGATGTCGGGGGTGACTGGCGGGCCCGGGTCCTGGTCGGGACCTGCTCGTGGACCGACCACGAGGGTTTCTACCCTCCCGGCACTAAGCCGACCGACCGGATCGCCGCCTACGCCCGGCGGTTCCCGCTGGTCGAGGTCAACAGCAGTTTTCATAACCCGTTGCCCGCCGCCACCTACGCGGGCTGGACCGAGCGCACGCCGGAAGGGTTCACCTTCAACGTCAAGGCGTACAGCGCGCTGACGCTGCACCGCCCCGACGAGCCGCCCACCCCCGAGCGCTTCGCCGCCTTCCGCGCGTCCTACCGGCCCCTGGTCGATGCCGGCAAGCTCGGCGCGGTGCTGTTCCAGTTTCCGCCGCGGTTCGACGCATCCGAGCCGAACCGGGCGCACCTCGCCCGCGTCGCCGAGGCGATGGTCGGCGAGACCTCGGTAGTCGAGTTCCGGCACCGGTCGTGGCTGGCACCGGAGCGCGCTGCCGAGACGCTCGACCTGCTCGCTCGGCTCGACCTCGGCCACGTCGTTGCCGACGCCCCGGAGGGCGCCGTCGGCGCGATGCCGACGGTGGTGGCGGCGACCACCCCGGCGCTCGCCTACGCCCGGCTCCACGGCCGCGGGCAGGAGGCACCGCCGGGCGATACGAGCGCGCCGGCGGACCGCCGCGACTACCGGTACGAGGCGGCCGAGCTCGAGGGACTGGCCGGCATGGCGCGTGAACTCGCGGACCGCGCCCGGGTCGTCCACGTGCTGTTCAACAACCAGCGCCGCTACTCGGCTCCCAACGCCGAGTCCCTGCGCCGCCTGCTCGGCCAGCTCGACCGCCCGCCGGAGAGCGATCTGGGTCGGCAGTTGCCGCTGCTCGGCGGCTGACCCCCGCCGCTCCGGCCTTGCCGGCGCCGGGGGTCCCGCCGTCCACGCCGGCCGGCGAGGATGACCACCCGGTATCCGCGGGGTCGGGCCACCGGCCAGGCAGACTCCCCTCCCGAGCGGGCCCGTCACCAAGACGGGTTACGATGCCGGATCGACGGAACCACGGCGCGGGGTGGGCACCGTTGAGGTGTCTCCCCTGGCGCCGAACTCGCCCTCTTCGGCTGGCTCACGGTGGTCGCCTGGTCATCGTCCCGCCCCGCCGTTACCGACCCTGACGCGGCTTCGTCTCCGGGTAGTCACAGGGTTCGGCCGTTCGGTGGTGCCACGGGGGGCGCGCCGACGTCGTTGCCCGCCCGGGGCAAGCCCCGCGCTCAGGGACGAACCCGGCGGAAGCCGGCTGCGATCCAGCCGGGCGAAGCGCCAGCGATCACCCGGATCCGGTATCAGGCACCAGGCCGGCCGAAGGCGACTGCCGGGGCGTTGCCTGCGGCGCCGGCGATCTCCCCAAACTCGTATCGTCCCAGGTGAACCCGCCCGAGAGCCCCGGAACCCAATGCGATCCAGGAGGTGGTGCCACGGGCGACCCGCCTAGACCAGCGTCGCGCGGAAGGCGTCCGGGTCCCACGGCGCCGGGCCGAGTGCCAGACCGTGGTCTCCCCCCAGTTGAGCCTGAGCAAGGTAGGCGCTTGGGCCGCGGAAGCCGCGGTCCGCACGAGGCGGGGCGTCCGTCCCGGCGATCCGCGCCGGGAAACGCGCCGCCCCCGTCGGGCGGATGCCGGACGGGGACGGGGCGACGATCTGAGCTGTGAGCCGTACGCTAGCCGAGCGCCGCGTCCCTCCGGAGCACCACCACCTCGCTGTCGAACCGGATCGGCAGGCGGCCCGTCCACGGGCCCTGCTTGGTTCCGGTCAGCCAGGGCTTCTGGACGAACATCTGGACCCAGTTGCCGAGCGGCGCGTAGACGGCGTTGCGCAGAGCGAGCTCCTCGGCCGCCCGGTAGGCCTCGTTGCGCGCGGACTCGTCCAGCTCGCGGTCGGCCTGGGCGGTCAACTCGTCGAACTCGGCGGCGTCGGCGCCGGGGGTGAAGTCGCCCTGGTCCTCCAGGTCGGCGTTCCAGTTGAACCAGCCCGCCATGTAGGGCGAGTCGGTGCGCAGGGCATAGCTGAGCAGGTGCGGGGTATCGGTGACCACCCACCACCACATCGATGTCAGCTGAATCCCGCCCTCGTCCCGGCGCAGGTCGTCGATCTGACTCTGGGTGCGGCTGGTGTCGTGGGAGATCGAGATCTCAAGGTTCTCGTTGAGCATCTCGACCAGCGCTGCGCCGCGCTCAAGTTCCTCGGCGGGCTCGTCGGCGCTCTGGTAGAACGTGATCGCCGGCAGGGTGGAGCGGTCCTCGAAGCCCGCCGCGTCCAGTTCCGCCCGCGCGGCGTCGACGTCAAACGCGAGCCCCTCGGGGGCCTCGTAGTTGGCGACCGTGGCGAGCGACGGCGGCGTGAAGGCCGTGGTCGGGACGTAGGTGCCCTGGTAGATCTCGTTCGCCCACCGGTCGCGGTCGATGGCCTGGGCGAAGGCCCGCCGGACGCCGACGTTGTCGAAGGGCTCCTTCGTAAAGTCCATCGCCAGCGAGCGGGTCGAGCCGGACGGCTCGATCCGAACCAGTTCCGCGCTGAGGGTCTCGTCGCCGGTGACCTCCTCCAGCAGCGAGATCGGCACGTCGGCCGACGCCGCGTCCTCGTCGCGATAGAGGTCGAGCGCGGTCTGG
This sequence comes from uncultured Thermomicrobiales bacterium, assembly GCA_902806335.1. Classification (GTDB taxonomy): domain Bacteria; phylum Chloroflexota; class Chloroflexia; order Thermomicrobiales; family UBA6265; genus CADCWG01. The sequence goes on from CADCWG010000014.1 coordinate 68,275, forward strand.
TCGGCCTCCGGCCCGGTCACGATCGGCCAGGTGATCTGCGCCAGCGACGCCGGCGTGCCCTCCCAGTGGTTCTCGTTGCGCTCCATCGTGATGCTCTCGGCCGGGTCGAAGGCCGTGACCCGCCAGGGGCCGGTGCCGGCGTCCGCGAGCACGAAGTTGTCCCCCTCGGCCTCGATCACCGCCGGGTCGACCACCGACCAGACGAAGGCCGCGAGGTAGGAGAGGAAGTAGCTGTAGGGCTCGGCGAGGGTGATCGCGACCGTGACGTCGTCGATCGCCTCGAAGCCGATCTCGTCGCTCTCGCCGTCGATGAAGGGGCCGTAGCCCTCGACGAGCGACATAAAGCTCGCCATCGGGGACGTCTCGTTGGGGTCGAGCGCCCGTCGCCAGGACGCGACAAAGTGCTCGGCGAGGACCGGGTTGCCGTTGGCGTAGAGGAGGTCCGGCCGCAGGGTGAACGTGTAGGTCAGCCCGTCCTCGCTGACCTCGTAGCTCTCGGCGAGGTCCTCGGTGACCGCGCCGGTCTCGGTGTAGCGCATCAGGCCGCCCCAGACGTTGGGGAACAGCACCCAGAAGGGGCCCCAGTTCGTCGCCCGGTGGGGGTCGAGGGTCACCTGCTCGCCGTAGGGGTTGAACGGGACCACGATCTCGGCGTCGGTGTCGGCCTCGCCGTCCTGGGCGCTGGCGGAGACGCGCGGCGTGCCGGCGGCCACGGCGGCTCCCGTGCCGAGTCGGGCGGTGGCCACCGCGCCGGCGGTGATCGCCGACCAGCGGATCACCTCGCGTCGCGTCGCCGACGGGCAGTTCGCGGCGAGGGTGCGCCGGAGGTGGTCCAGCTGCCTCCGGTCGTCATCGTTGGCATGGCGCGCGGCGCGCGGCTGGTCGGGCATCGGGAGGGTCCTCCTCGGGACGTGGGCGGGCACGGCCGGCATCGTCCGCCGGTCGCGGGCCGCGTCGAGTGAATCGTCGTCCATGCTTCGTCAGGCCGGGTCGCTCCGGCCGGTCCGGTCGCTCCGGTCGCGCCAGGAGATCGGGTGTCTCGTCGGTCGCCGGCTACGCTACCACGGGCGCGACGACCCGGCCAACGGGGGGCCTCCCCGTCGCTCATTCTCCTCAACGGCCGGGAGCGGACATCGGTTCCGCGGGATGCCGGTATTGTCCCGCTCCCGCGCCGAGGCAGCGAGACCACCGCGCCGCATCCGGGGCAGCGCCGTGCTCCGCTCAGACCTGGTAGGCGTAGTCGCGCGAACCGGCGTCCTCCAGGAAGCGGGCGAGCAGCGCGACCGTGGCGTCGATGTCGGCGGTGCTCGCCATCTCGTTGACGGTGTGGACGTAGCGGGTCGGGATCGAGAGCGTGATCGCCGGCGCGCCTGCCCGTGCGCGCTGCATCGCCCCGGCGTCGGTTCCTCCCCGCGGCAGGACCTCGAGCTGGCAGGCGATCCCGTGGTGGTGGGCCAGGTCGCGCAGGTGGCGCAGAAGCTTGGGATTGGCGAGGTGGGAGGAGTCGAAGACCTTGATCGCCACCCCGTCACCCAGGCGGGTGACGGTCTGCTCCCCGGCGCCACCCGGTACGTCGCCGGCCAGGGTCACGTCGAGCGCGACGGCGATGTCTGGCTCGAGCGCGTAGGCCGCCGTCTGCGCGCCACGGAGGCCGACCTCCTCCTGCGTGGTGGCGACGGCCACGACCTCCGCCGTCCCGCCCCCCATCGCGCGGACGGCCTCGATCATCACGTAGACCCCGAGCCGGTCGTCGAGGGCCTTGCTCACGACCGCGTCGCCGACCGGTTCGGTGGTGCGGTCCAGCGTGACCATGTCGCCGACCTCGACCGCCGCCCGGACGGCGTCGCCGCCCAGCCCGACGTCGACGAACAGCTCGTCCAGCTTGGGCGACTTGCCGGCCTCGCCGGGTTCCAGCAGGTGGATCGGCTTGGCCGCCGGCTGGACCACTCCGCGGAGGACGCCACCGACGCCGTGGACGAGGACCCGCTGGGCGATCAGCACGCGGGCGTCGAACCCGCCGACCGGCTGGAGGCGGAGGAAGCCCCGGTCGTCGACGTGCTTGACCAGGAAGCCGATCTCGTCCATGTGGGCGGCAATCATCACCCGCGGGCCGCCCGCCCCGCGCTTGGTCCCGATGAGATTGCCGAGGGTGTCGACCCGTAGCTCGTCCACGAGGGGCCGGAGTTCCTCCGCCACTACCGCGCGGACGGCGTCCTCGTGGCCCGCGATGCCGGGCGTCTCGCAGAGCCGCTTGAGCAGATCCATGTTCACGGCGGTGTCGTCTCCCCGGCTCGCGTCCGATGCCGCGCGAGGGGCCCATCGCCCCACGCTCGTCGGTCGCGTCGCGCCGACCGCCGGATGCTAGCAGCGGCAGTGGTTCGGCAACAAAGCGGGCACCGCACCGATGGGGACCACCCTCGGGACGCGGTGCCCCGATCCGCGCCGAGGCGAGCGGAGGGGCGGGCCGAATGGCCCGCCCCTCCCGATACCCATCGATGTCCCGGTGCCCGTGATTACGGGGTCGCGGCCGGGGTCGCGTCGCCCTCCGACGCGATGTAGAGGATTCCGCTCGTGCCGACGCCGGCGTCGGTGGTGTACTGGACCTGGGCGAAGGCGATCAGGGCCGAGAGGTCGAGGTCGCTGAACGACGGGGCCGGGGTCGCTTCCGCCTCGCCGCCGCCGAAGAAGTCCTCGCAGGCCTCGCCGTCGAAGTCCTGGTCGAGGTCGATCTGGCCCGGGTCCTCGTCGTAGGCGGCCTGCGCCTCAGCCTGGTCGTCGAAGGCGGCGCAGGCGGGGTCCGCATCTTCGACCGTCGCCGCGTCGCCCGTCGCCCCCTCAGTCAGCGCGAAGAGCGTCTGCGCGAGCGCGATCGTCTGGACGAGGTCGAGGTAGGACGAGGCGCCGTGCTCGGCGGGCAGGGTCGCCATCACCTCCTGGTAGCGGGGGCTGTCGGCGAGGGACCCGTCGAACCCGGCGAGGTAGGCGTCGATCGAGTCGCCGAGCCCGAGGAGCAGCTCGTCGCCGACCACGCCGGCCTCGGCGCGGATCGGGAACCCGGTGCTGGTGTCCTCGGCCACGTAGATGGTGGACCCGTCGACCTCCCGGGTGGTGAACTCGGTGGTCGCCTCTTCGTCCCCCTCGGCCCCTTCCGCCTCCGGGGTGGCGCCGGTGGCCCCGGCGACCGCGTCGGCGCCGAACTGGGCGAGCGCCCCGACCGTCTCGGCGGCGGTCGCCGAGTCGCTGACGCCGGAGGCGACGATCGCGAAGATGCTGGTCGGATCGGTCAGCGCGGCGATGTTCGGCACGCTGATCGCCATGCCGTACTCGCCCGTGAGGAGGTCGAACAGGCCGGTCCGGACATCGGCGCCCAGGACCTCGGCCGCCCGCTCGAACTGCTGCTCGGCGTAGGTCTCGGGATCGGTGCCTTCGGGTGCCGGCGACCCCGGCTCCTCGCCGTTGACGTACTGCGCGAGAAGCAGGGCCAGGGCGTCGATGCCCGGCATCGCCCCGAGGTCGGAGCCGTTGGCGAAGGCGAGGGTGTCCTCCGGGACCCGCTCGTCGAACGTCGTGTCAAAGTTTTCCGGCGTCGGGAGCTCGGCCCCCTCGGCCGCGATCGCGATGCTGTCGATCCGGAAGCCCGGGCTGTCGGCCCAGACCACCAGGCCAAACGTCGCATTGAGCATGTCCAGGTTCTGGGCCGTCAGCGCATCGACCTCGTCGGAGCCCGCCCCCTCCTCCAGCGCCGCGCGGATGGCGGGGCCGTTGGTGTAGGCGAAGAGGAGGAAGTCGGCGCTGAGCTCACCCTGCGCGGCGACGAAGGCGTCGGCCTCCGAGAGCGGCGGCCGCGTGCCGGCCGAGGTGTCGATGAACGGCTCCAGGTCGGCGGCGTAGGCACCGATCAGGAGGAAGTCGTCCACGAGCGCGATCGAGGTCGGCCCGGTCTCGCCGTCCTCAGACCCGGGGGCCGACTCGATGGTGGTGCCGTTGTAGTCGGTCTCGACGACCTCGCCGCCGACCTCCGCCGCCTGGTCGGCGTTCCGCTGCTGCGCCTCGGCGAAGGCGGCGGCCGGGTCGCCCGCGCGCACGACGATTGCCGCACCCGTCTGGCCCGCGGTCGGGTCGGGCGACGGCGTCGCGATTGGTGCCGGGGTGGCATCGCCGGTGGCGACCGCCGCGACGGCCTCCGCCGAGACGTCGGCGTTCTCGAGGCTGACCAGGCTCGTGACGACCAGGGCGGCCTCGCCACCCAGGAACGGCTCGATCGCGTCGGTGTCTTCGTCCTCGGTCAGCGACTCGGTCCCACCGGCCGCCTCGAAGGCGCCGAGCAGGCCGGCGCGATCGGCAAGCTCTTGCGCCTGGGTGAACTGCGGGGAGTCGGTGTCCAGGTTCAGCGACGCGTAGGCCAGGGCGTCCTCGGGCGTTACCGACGCCGTGGCGAGCGCGTCGGTCTGCGCGGTGGTGGCCGCGGGCCGGGCGCCGACCGCCGAGCCGGCGGCGAGGAGCGAGACGAGGAGCAGGACGAGCACGCCGGGGACGAGGCGGTGCTGCCCGGCCGACCCGGTTCGAAGGGACGGGGTCAGGCGGCGGGGGCGATGCATGCTCTCCCTCTTGGTGTGAGCCCAGGCGACGCGGAGCCGCGGCGGGCGGATGAGGCCGCACCCGACGAGGACGGCCGTCGCCACTCTAGGCCGGGCCGACGAAGACCGTCAATAGGCGCGTCCGTCGTGCCCGAGATCCCCGGTCGCGCGCGGCACGGAACGCGGGACGGACCGTGAGGCGGTGCGAGCGCGGGTGTAAGGCGTGGGTAAGGCGCGATCCCTAGGGTGGTTCTCGGGCGCGAACAGCCGCTCGATCGGGTCATTCAGAACACGGGTTCGGCCGTCGGCCGGCGTGGGCTCGCCGGCTGCAACGAGGGAGGCACGACACCATGACGACCCTGGGCGATTTTCGGCGCGGCCGCCTGGTCCGCGCGCTTCTGCCCGTCGTGCTCCTCGCGGCGCTCGCCGCGCCGCTCGCGACGACGGCCGTCGCCGCCGCCGAGGACCCGCCCCTGGACCTGGCGGCGATCGCACTGACCCCGGACGATCTCGTGGACGAAGGGCTGGACGGCTTCGGCGTCGATGCAAGCGTCCTGGGTTCCGGTGAGAGCGCCGCCCGCTTGATCGCCGTCTACCGGGACCAGTACGACGGGGAGTGGGCCGAGGCATGGAGCGCGTCGGACGCAACGCGGGTGCATGTGTTGCCCCTGTTCCAGCCGGTCGAGCCGGGGGATCCGGACAGAGGCTTCGCGAACATCGTGTTCTGCTACGCCCTCGAATACGAGGATGACGAGGCGGCCGAATCCGGCTTCGCGGACCTGGTCGACGCCTGGGGCACCGGGAGCACCCAGGAGGAGGAGACCGGGGCCGAGGTCGGCGACGAGCGCGCCTCCTTTCGGCCTCAGGGCGACGACCCGAGCTCCGGGAACCCAGACGGCCGCACGGACCTCTTCTTTCGGACCGGCCCCCTGGTCCTCGGCGTCTCGCTCCTCAGCGGGGTCGGCTCGGCGCGGACGGACACCGTCGAGGCCCTCGCCGAGCGGCTCGCCGCACGGGCCGACACCGTCGTGGCGGGAGACGCGCCGGGTCTGAGCAGCCAGGTCCTGCGCCTCGAGCTTGGGGACGTGTTCCCCCGATACCTGGCGGCGGACCACTACCGTGCCATCGGTGGTACAGACCTGAGGCAGATGACCGACACCGACGAGTCGTTGAGCAAACGCCAGGCACGCGATGAGGCGCTCGGGATCGTCGACTACTACTACGTCCACCTCCCGCTCAACGCCGAGCCCCGGGACACTTCCCGGGACTTTCTCAACAGCCTCCGGCGCTTCACATCGGAGGACGCAGCGTCGGCGTGGATGGAGTCGTCGACCGAGCGGCTCGAGAACGATTACGAGCAGGTCGAAGTGGGGGACGACCCGCCCGACCTGGGCGACGAGGCGCAGGCCATCAGCTTCCGCGCCGAATCGAACGCCAGGACCAACTACTACGACCGGCTCGACGTTCGCGTGGGCGAGACCGTCGCCAGCCTCTACTTCCTGGTGTCGCAGCGAGCCAGCGAGCCGGAGCCCACGGGCTCCACGGGCTCAGGTCTCCGCGAGCTCGGCGCGATCCAGGCCGAGTGCCTCGTGGACGGCGCCTGCCTGGAACCCGCCCCGACGCCAGAGGGAATGACCGACCCCGCGGACGACCAGGACGACCGCTACGACGACGTCGAGAAGGACGCCGACGACCAGGACACCGACGGGGGCCCGGCCGGGGGTGGCATCTCTGGCAACCGGTACATCAGCCCCGTCTTTGGCTACCGGCTCGAGTGGGACGGGGATCGCTGGGTGGCGGCCGACACCGCCGTGGTGGCCGATCCGCCCGGCGACAGCCTCACGTTGATGGCGGCCGATGGCACGAGCGTTCTAATGATCCAGGGCCAGGAGCGATACGCGGGTGATGGCAAGGCGTGCCTGGAAGCGATGGGCGCGGAGAGCCTGGGGGCCTCGGGGTTCGACGATGTCGAGCCCTACGACGAGGGGGAGTTGTCGTTCAGCGACCCGGACCGGGTTCACGCCGCGGCCTACACGTTTACCCACACCGATGCCGAGGGTGTCGTCCACGACGGCGGGATCTACGTGGAGTGCCGGACCCTGGTGGAGGGCGAGGCGGTCCTGAGCGCCACCTACACTCACCTCGACCTCGCCGCGCTCGAGGCCGGCGTCGCGGACGTGCAGGATGTTCTGGCGACCTTTGAACTGCCGACGTGAGACGTCCCACGGTCGCGCGACGCACCGCGCCCGGACCACCGGCCCCACGGCCGGTCCGGCCGCTGGGGGTAGCCTCTCGGGCCCTGTGCCGACGACCGATCCGCGACGGGCCGGGGGCAGGGCGGGAGCGAGTCGCGGGTCAGACGGGGGCGGACGGCCGTTCGGGAGTCGTCGCGCGCCGGGGGAGGGCAAGAGTGCGTGTTGAACGGGCGTCCACCGGCGGCCCGGGGGGCGCCTCGACCATCACCTGGTGGGGCTAGGGGTTGTCGTCGATCCCGATCGCGATGCCGAACACGATCATCAGCAGCGCCGCGGCGAGGCCAACGACGAGGATCAGGAAGGCGATCAGCAGACCCGCTTCGAGCAGCCCGCGCAGAATGTCCATAGCGCCCTCCGTCGTCGCCCGCGAGGCACACCGTCGGGGACCGGCAACCCTCCCCGGCCCCCGTCTCCGAACCAGCACCAGTATAGCCACGGGCCGGGAGCGGTTCTCCGCGTCGCGGCGATTGGGCGGTCGGGCGTCCCCCGGCCCCGACAACCGGCAACGGGTCGCTCGATATCCTCCCTAAGCGCGGACTTCCCAGGGCTGTTGCAAGCGTCGGGCAGAGGGCGCCGGTGTCCCTGTCACCTGCCGACCGGGGTTCCCCTCTGCCCTCACTGGGGTCCGGCGGCCCCCACTCAGATCCGGGATGGGGCTCCGGAGCACGATCTCGGCCGCGCGGTCTGGCCGCGGACGGACGCTGCTAGGGCTGGGCATCGGCTTGGCCGGGATCGCTCGGACCAGAACCCGCGTCACCGGTTCGGTATGCGGGTGTTCGCCGGAAAGTCGCCGAGCGGGACCGCGACCGGACAATGCGGGCCCCGGGTCCGGGCCGCTGACCTCGGGGCTGGGCCGCGGGCGGATGGAGCCGGCGTCGCGGCCCATGCCAATGCCTACGTGCCGGATCTGGAGGCGGCCAGCCCGTCGGACCTGACCGCGGGCGGGACCCGTGGCGTCGGCTGGAGGAATTGGCTCGACGCCGGAGGCAGGACCAGGCCGCTGTGTCCAAGGTCGAGCGGCACCGCGGTGCCGGGGAAGACCCGGACCGCCCAGACCCCGGCGGGGGCGAGGGGCACGACCTCCTGGCGGAGGTCTCGCCCCTCGACCTCGGCGGTGTTGACCGCGAGGGCCGGCGCCGGCCAGGCCGCGAGGGCACCGGGGGCGCCGGCGCCGGCGACGACCAGCGCGGACAGTGGCCCCGGCGACGGGAACTCGGCCGTCGCCTCCCCCGACGAGACGATGACCACCCGGGTGGCGCCGCGTTCCACGGTGGCGCGCCAGTGGGACCGGCGGGCGTCGCCGTCGCCCGTCTCCGCGGTCTCGAAGGTGACCGTCACCGACCCGTCGACGCGGACGCGGCGTGGTGATCCCAGCGGCGGGACGTCGCCCAGGCCCGGCTCATCAACCATCGCCCTACCCGTCGGCGGGAGGAGCGCGACGACGGACCGGGCGCCGAGTCGGTCGAAGGCCGACGCCGGCACGGCGAGGTCGTCTCCCTGCCCGGCCAGCACCAGCACGTCCAGGCGGGCCGTCGTCGGGCGACGGGCTGCCTCCAGCGCCCGGGCAAAGGCGCCCGGGTCGTCCCCGGCGGCAATCAGCAGCCGTGCGGGGCCGGCGGTGACCAGCACCGAGAGCGTGCGTCCGGAGCCGAGCAGGGTGACCCGCGCTGTCCCCGCGTCCGCTGCCCAGGCCGCGCCGAGCCACCCCGACCCGAGTGCGGTAAGGATCGCGACGGACAGCAGGACCAGCCACCGCGGTGGGACCGGCACGACCAACCACGGCTCACGGCGGAGCGTGACCGATCTCGGCGTCGGACCGGTCCCTGGAACGGCCACCGCGTCACCCCCTCCGGCGGACGATGGCGGCGGGTCTCCCCCTGGTGGAGGACCGGTAGACCTGGCCGGGCCGGGACCGCGCGCTGGCGCTGGCGCTGACGCGTCACGGTTCCTCTCCGCGTCCTGGCGAGACCGACTCCGGCGGCCACAGCCAGGGTACCCAAGGGAAATCGGAGCGACGATCGGTGTCCGCCCACGGAGGTCACGGTCTGCTCGGGAGGATTGGACCGGCGCCCGCGGCGAGGAACGGGAGAAGAGGCACCCGACGCTCGCCCGGCGAAGCGCGGAGAGGGTCAGGCGTCGTCGCGGTCGACGTCGTAGTAGACGAGCGTGACCTCGGAGCCGCGGGGCACCCATGTGCCGAAGTCGACCGCCCCGTCGCCGTCGCGGACCCCGACCACGTCCAGGCTGGCGATCCCTTCGGCGTCGAGGTCGACCCCGAGCGCCTCGGCGTCGGCGCGGCTGACCGGGATCGCCTCGACCACGCGGAGGCCGTCCGCCTCGAGGCGGGACCGGACCGCGGCGACGGGCTGGCTGAGCAGCGCGGCCGAGAGCTCCACCGCATCTCCCTGGCTGACGAACAGGGTGACCGTGTCGCCGACCAGGGCGCTCCGCTCGGGGGAATGGCCGACCACCAGGCCGGCGGCGACCTCAGAGCTGGCACGGGCTTCCTCGGCGACGCCCAGCCCGCGTTCGCTGAGCATCTCCCGGGCCTCCTCAGGTGTCTGGTTGACCAGGTTGAGGGCGGCGAGGTCGACCTCCGGAGAACCGTTGCTGAGCTTGACGACCACCTTCTCGCCCTGGGGCAGGGACGCGCCCGCGGGCGGGTCCTGGTCGGCCACGGCGTCGACCTCGATGCCGGCGTCGTAGACCCGGTCGCTCTGTTCGAGCTGGAACCCGCGGGCGGTCGCCCGGTCGATGGCCTGTTCCAGGGAGAGCCCGCGGAGGTCGGGGACCTCCACCAGCAGGGCCGTGTCGGGCGGTGGTGTCGGGGTGGCCGACGGGATCGCGGTTGGCGTCGGTGCGGCCGCGTCCTCCGGCGCGGCACCGCTGGCCGCCGCGGGCTGGGTCGGCGCCACCTCCTCGGTCGCGGCCGGGTCGTCCTCGCCGCCGAAGATCGAGAGGCCGTCCGCCGACGAGAACTGCGCCCCCACCCAGATCAGCGCCACCAGCGCGATGAGGACCGCCAGGCCCGCCGCCCAGGTACCGCAGCCGACGTCGTCCCGGCGGGGGTCGGTGGCGGTCACGACGGGCCGCCCGGCGACGGCGGGCGGCGCGATGGCGCCGCTCCCCTGGCGGGGACGCGGCCCGGAGCGGACCTCGGCGGCGCGGGGCAGCCCGAAGTCGCCGGCAGGGTCGGCGTCTCCCGACGCCATCGGTTCGTCGAGCGGACCCGCCGCCCCGACCGGCACGGCCACGGTCGATTCGGTCGGCCTGGGCACCGTGCCGCGCCTCGTGGCCGGACCATCGGCGCGGTAGGCACGCCAGTCGGTCATCGCCGCGGCGAACGCGCCCGCCGAGGGGTAGCGTCGGGTCGGGTCCTTCGCGAGCGCGCGGAGGACGATCGCGTCCACCGCGCCGGTGACGCTCGGCTCCAGGGACGAGGGGCGCGGCGGGTCGTCGCGGACGTGGCGCATCGCCACCCCGACCGACGAGTCCGCGTCGAAGGGGAGGCAGCCGGTCAGCATCTCGAAGGCGACCACGCCGACGGAGTAGATGTCCGACTCGGGGGTCGCCATCAGGCCGCTGGCTTGCTCGGGCGAGATGTAGTGGACCGTGCCGATCCCGGTCCCCGCCTCCGTCAGGTGGCTGTCGGCCAGACCCTTGGCGATGCCGAAGTCGACGACCTTGGCCAGCCCGTCGTCGTCGACGAGGATGTTCTGGGGCTTGACGTCGCGGTGGACGATGCCCTGGGCGTGGGCGTAGTCGAGCGCGGCGCAGACCTGCTCGAGCAGGGCCGCGACATCGTCGGGGGCGAACGGGCCCTCCTCCTCGATGATCGTCTTCAGCGTCTGCCCGCGGACGTACTCCATCACGATGTAGGGCGTGCCGCGCTCCTCGCCCACGTCGTAGATGTCGATGATGTTGGGGTGGGTGAAGCCGGCGACCGCCTGCGCTTCGCGCTCGAAGCGGGTCCGGAACCCCGGGGTCGAGGCGTACTGGGCGCGGAGGGCCTTGATCGCGACCGGCCGATTGAGGAGCAGATCGTGGCCGAGGTAGACCTCGGCCATGCCGCCGTCGCCGATCCGACGATCGACCCGGTAACGGCGGCTGACGGTCGTTCGCTCCACGTCGTCTGGCGCCTCCCGTGTGGCTCAGGGTCAGTCTAGGGTTGCCTCAGACGGGGCGTCAATCGGCGCCCGACGCGGCGGCGTCGCCGTGACCTGGCGTGGCCCCGCGATCGCCGGTCGTCCTCACGGACTGGCGGACCGGCGGTCTCGGCGCTCCCTAGTGGTACGCCACGCCGGCGAAAGCGGTTGGCCCCCGGACGCCGTCTGACGCAGCGCCGGTTCCGCGTGCCATCAGGGCACGGCCGCTCGGCCGCTGGCTCCCACCCCTGAGACGCGCGGCGAGCCGGGATGGGTTTCACAGACCGCGACGGTGGCGCGTGGGCCGAGGAGGTCAGCGACGCCATCGCCGATGGCCGCGGCCAGGGCGGCGTCGGCCACCGCGGTGTAGTGGCTCGGTCCGGCGCCGGACAACGCCGCCCAGGGCGCCCCGGCCCGTCGCAGGGCCGCCGGCACCGACGCCAGGTCCGGCCGCAGCGCGTAGAGCGGCCGCTCAAAGGCGTTCGCCAGGTCGTCGGGGTCGAGGCCGCCGCCGCCGTCCAGCCGGGCGGCGTGGGCGGCTACCCGGTCGCCCGACGAGCGGTCGGCGTCGACGAGCGCCGCGTAGAGCGCCGCGGTCTTGCGGGGGATCGGGTCGGTGAGCCGGGGGGTGACGACGACGAACCAGAGGCCGCGGAGCGGACGGAGCGGCGCGATGGCATCGCCACGGCCCGTGACCAGGGCCGTGCCGCCCCGGAGCAGGAACGGGACGTCGCTCCCCATCGCGGCGGCGAGTCCGGTCAGCGATCCTGCGGGGACGTCCAGACCCCAGAGCCGGACGCCGCCGAGCAGTGCGGCCGCGGCGTCGGCGCTCGCGCCGCCGAGACCGGCGGCCGCCGGGATGTTCTTCTCCAGGCGCAGCCGGGCCCCGTCTCGGATCCCGGCGTGGTCGCGCAGCGCGGCGAGCGCGCTGACCGCGAGGTTCTCGGCGCCCGCGGGGACGGCGTGGTGGTCCCCGTCCGATCGCGTCGTCCCGCTCTCGTCGACGACCAGGTCGAGCGGCGCCGCGCGGTCCGTTCCCGGCGGGGCGGGGATCGCCTCGAAGGTCAGGCGGTCGAGCAGCGACACCGCCTGCATCACGGTGACGAGGTCGTGGTAGCCGTCCGGACGCCGCCCGATGACCTCGAGCCCGAGGTTGATCTTCGCCGGGGCCAGCGCCTCGACGCGAACAGTCGTCACCGCCGGGACGCCTCGCCGTCGGCGACGACTTCCGCGCCGGCACCGGTCCGGCCCACGCGCTTGTCCGGCACGGGGGCCGCGAGACCCAGCTCCGCGGCGCGCCCCGTCATGGCCACCCACTCCTCCACCGTGAGGGTCTGGGCGCGGCGCATCGGGTCGATCCCGGCGTCGGTGAGCCAGGCCGCGACGGCGTCCTTCGGGAGGTCGAGCTCGGCGGCCAGGGAGTTCGCGACCTGCTTCCGCTTCTGCCGGAACCCGGCGTTGACGACGCGGAAGAACCGCGCCCGCTCTCCCTCCGGGAGCGGGAGCGTGTCGTGGACGTCGAGGATCACGACGGCCGACTGGACCGTCGGCGGCGGGATGAAGACCGTCGGGGCGACGTCGAACGCGATCCGCGGGGCGGCGTAGAACTGGGCGGCGACGCCGATGATCGTCATCGCCGGCGGCCGGGCGACCAGACGCTCGGCGACCTCCTTCTGCATCATCAGCGCGAGCCGGCGCGGCCGGAGGGGTGGCGGCAGCTCGAGGAACCGACGCAGCACGGCCGAGGCGACGGCGTAGGGGAGGTTGGCGGCGACCGTGTACGGCGTTCCGGGCGGCACCAGGGGATCGATCGTCACGTCGAGCGCGTTCCCCTCGACGAGGCGGAGGTGCGGCCGGTCGGCGAATTGGGCGCGGAGGTGAGCCGCCAGGCGACGGTCCAGCTCGATCGCCACGACGGACCCGGCCCGCAGCAGCAGCTCGTCGGTGAGGATGCCGAGTCCCGGACCCACCTCCACCACGAGGTCGTCGGGACCGATCTCCGCCTGACGGACCATCCGCTGGACGATGCCACGCTCATAGAGGAAGTTCTGGCCGAGCCCCTTGCTGGGCCGGACGCCGAGGCGCTCGAGCAGGGCGGACCACTCGCGGCGCGTGGCGGGCAGCGGGGCAGGTGCGGCCGCCGGGTCGACCACCGGGATGACCTCCGAGCTGACCGCCGGGGTGGAGTCGGGCGCGCCGCTCATCGGGCCACCGTGAGCGCCGCGGGGTGGATGGCGAAGCGGACCGGCGCGGCACCCGCCACCTCGCCGTCCAGCTGCACCCTGACCGCGCCGGTGGACGCGTCGGTGGGTGAGACCAGCACCGAGATCCCGTCGCTCTGCCAGAACTTGGGGTGTCCCACGTGCGTTCCCCGGTAGACCCGCGGCAGGTTGCGGAGCAGCTCGCCACGCGACGTGCCGCCGATCGCCACGACCCCGAACCGGCCGTCGCCGGGGTCGGCGGCGGGGACGATCCGCATGCCACCGCCGAAGTAGCGCCCGTTGGCCACCACCACCGTCCAGGCGTCCCCGGACCACGCCGGCGTCCCGTCGATGTCCACCCGCAGCCCGACGGGACGGGCTCGGCGAGCGGTCGCCACCACCGCGACCAGGTACGGGAGAAGGCTGCCAAGGAGCCGGGAGGTGTCCATCCGGGCCGCCACCTCGGCGTCGATGCCGACGCCCGCGGCGTTGACGAACCAGCGGCTGCTCCCGTCGGCCAGGGTCGCCTGTCCCGCGTCGATCCGCCGCGTCTCGGGCGCGAGACCGCGGGCGACCGAGGCGGCGACGTCGGTCGGTCCGCCGAGCGTGCGGACGAGGTCCGTGCCCCGCCCGACCGGCACGATGCCGAGGGGAGTGCCGGTCCCGGCGCGGAGGAGCCCGTTCGCGACCTCGTTGGTCGTGCCGTCGCCGCCGACCGCGAGGATCGGCGTGCAGCCGTCGCGGGCGAACCGTTCGGCGACGGCGATCGCCTCGCCCGGCCCGCCGGTGACGTGGACCCGCGGCGTCCGGCCGAGTCGGTGCACCCCGGAGACGACGGCCCCGAGCGCCCGGGCACCGCGACCGCCGCCCGCCACGGGATTGATCACGACGCCGACGGGCATGGCCGGTCCGGTCCGGGTCGTGGCCGACATGCGTCGCTACGGGAGGACGCGGACGCCCGCGCCGGCCGAGACGACGCCGATCTCCCAGAGGGGCACCTCGGCCGCCGTGAAGGCGGCAATCAGGCGATCGGCGGCGTCGGCGGCGACCGCGAGCAGGAGGCCGCCGGAGGTCTGCGGGTCCCAGAGCAGCGACCCCAGCGCCGCCGCGACGGCCGGATCGACGGTGACCCCGGCGCCCGGGGCCTCCGACCCGGTGAAGTGGTCGCGATTCCGGCCGAGGCCGCCGGGAAGTAGGCCCGCCTCCGCGTAGCCCAGAGCGCCGTCCATCAGGGGCACCGACCCCGCCCGGATCTCGAGCGCGACGCCGCTCTTAGCGGCCATCTCGGCGCCGTGGCCGAGGAGGCCGAAGCCGGTGATGTCGGTCGCGGCGTGGACCGCGTCACCGAATCCGCGCGCGGTCTCGGACGCGGCGCGGTTGAGCGTCAGCATCCAGGCGATCGCGCTCCGCTCGTCGGCGGCGTCGGCGGCGCCGCGCTTGGTCGCCGTCGTGATCGCCCCGGTCCCGAGCGGCTTGGAGAGGAACAGTCGGTCCCCGGCCCTGGCGCCCGCCTTGGTCCAGACCTGGTCCGGGTGGACCGTCCCGGTCACCGAGAGGCCGTACTTGGGCTCGTCGTCGGTCACCGAGTGCCCGCCCGCGACCACCCCGCCGGCCTCGGCGACCTTGGCCGCGCCGCCGTCGAGGATCCGCGTCAGGATCTCGCCGGGCAGGTCGGCCGGGAAGGCCACGACGTTGAGCGCGAGCAGCACCTGGCCGCCCATCGCGTAGACGTCGCTCATGCTGTTCGCCGCCGCGATCCCCCCGTAGGTGAACGGGTCGTCGACGACGGGCGGAAAGAAGTCGAGCGTCTGGATGATTGCCCGGTCGGCGGACAGCCGGAAGACGGCCGCGTCGTCGCTGGTCTGGAGACCGACGAGCAGATCGGGGTGACCGTATTGCGCGAGGGTCGAAGAGCGCAGCACCTGCGCCAGGGCCCCGGGGCCCATCTTCGACGCTCAGCCGGCGGCGCGCGCCAGCGTGGTCAGGCGGATCTCGTCTCGGGTCTGCACCGGTTCTCGTCCCACTCGTTCGTCGCGGGGTCTCGCCGACCGTCGGAGACCGTCGGTCCCGGGAGCGGCCCCCCTCGCCGACGATCATAGGTCGCGCCTCGGTAGACTGTCCACGCGACGCGGCGCGCGGCGCCGGCTCGTTCACCCCGAGGAGTCGGCCGTGGACGTCATCGTCTCGTCTCGGCAGCCGATCGAGGTGACGCGCGGCACCGTCCGGATTCCCGCGGCGGGCGCGGGCTGCGATCCTGCACGAGCGTCTCGTCCACCTCCACCGATCGGAGTTCGACGACGTCTGGTCGCTCCCCGGCGGGCGGGTCGAGGTCGAGGAGGACAGCGACGCGACGATCCGGCGTGAGCTCGGGGAGGAACCGGGCACATCGGTCGGGGTCGGCCGGCTCCCGGTCGTGCCCGAGTGCCGCGACAGCGACGAAAGCGTCCGGGCGCACGGGTTGGGGTCTCTCTGGGAGGCGACGCTGCCTCCAGAGAGCCGTCTCCTCGCGGGCCGCTCGGGGCCGCACCTCGGGCGGGGAGTGGACGATCGCTGGCTCGAGGTCCGGCGGTTCCCGATCACCGGTCTGGGCCGAGTCCGGCTCTACCCGCGCTTCCCACGCGAGGCGCGCGTGCGCCTAGCAGCGACGGGTCGCCGCATCACCGTCCGCGAGTCCGACCCATCGCCCCGCGTCGGCGCGCGGCCGGAACCGGGGATCGACCTGCCAGTGACCTACCCCAGTGTCCCGGGAGGAGACGAACGTGACTGACGCGACGCTCGACGCCGACGGCGTGATGGCGATAGCACTCGCCATGGCCGGGATGGACGCGATCCCCGGTGACAGCGCCGTCTACGTGCCCGGTGGACCGCTGCGCCGGGTGATGATGGGCGTCGACGTCGGCGCGGCGGAGTTGCTGCTCGCCAGGCAGATGGGGATGGACGGCGTCATCGCGCACCACCCGGCCGGCGGGGACGCTCAGCTCAACTACCCCCGGGTGCTGCAGCGCGGCGTCGAGCTGATGGTCGAGGCCGGGGTGCCGCTGGACGCGGCCCGCGCGACGATCCAGCCCAAGGTCGCCGCGGCGATGCTGCGGGCGCAGGCGGCGAACTTCGACCATGCCCCCTCGGTGGCGCGGCTGCTCGGGATGCCGTTCCTCAATGTTCACCTCCCCCTCGACGAGGTCGGCCGGCGGGTCATGGTCGACGCGATCGCCGCCCACGCGGCGGGTCTGGGCCGGGAGGCGCTGGTCAGCGACGTGGTGGACGCCCTCCGCCGGATCCCCGAGATCGGCGGCGCGGCGACCCGGGTGATGGTGCCGGTCGGACGCCTGGACGCCCCCGCCGGGCGGGTGGCCGTCTACCACGGCGCGGGGACCAACGGCGGCTTCGCGGTGGCCCGGACGCTGTTCGCGGCGGGTGTCGGGACGGTCGTCTACATCCACCTCGCCGCTGAGGAGGCCGAACGGATCAGGACGCTCGGACTGCCCGACGTGAACGTGGTCGTCTCCGGGCACATCGCCTCCGACCTGATCGGGATCAACCCCTTCGTCGCCGCCCTGCGGGGCCGAGGCGTCGAGGTGGTCCGCATGAGCGGACTCTGACATCGCTCCCCGGCGTCAGGCTCGGGTGGCCTCCGCATGGTCTGGCACGCGCTCTGCACCAGCGGCGGGGTGCCGGCGGATGACCGCCGAACGCGCCGGGACAGCCTCTCGGCCGGGTCGTGGCGGACCCGGGACCGACGAGTGGGGGCGCCTGGCCACCTTTGAGGAGGAACCGATGGCCGACGACGAGCGCCGCACGAACCTGCCGAGCCCGCAGGCCCCCGCCGAGGCGGATCTGGCCGGCGTCGCTGACCCGACGGACGTGAACCCCGCGATGGTCGCTGGCGGCCTCGGTGGGGCGACGGACGGTACCCAGGTCGTCCACCACGTCCCCGGCGCCGTGCCGGGCAAGCCCCAGGCGGCGATCCCCGGCGCCGGCGGTAGCCTCTCGGGCGGCGGGGTCGACCCGTTCGAGGCCCAGGGCATGGACCGCGGCTCGGGAGCCGGACCCGACCCCTTCGCCCCGAAGGAGGCCGGCGAGGACCCCGCGCCGGGAGACCATTGAGCCTGGGAGGTGGGGGCGCCGAGCCGGCGCGTCCCGAGCCCGGGGTGGACGGGCCGACCCTGCACCTGACCCCGGACGAGGTCTGGCATCGCCAGGAGGACGGCGCGGAGTACGTCCCCGAAGCGTTCGACGCCGACGGCTTCATCCACTGTACCCTCGGCGAGCAGAACCTGCTGGTCGTCGCCAACGCGTTCTACCGGGGCGATCCGCGGCCGCACCTCGTGCTGACCCTCGACCCCGCCGGCGTCGGGCCGGAGATCCGGTTCGAGGACGAGGGCCGGATCTACCCCCACATCTACGGTCCGCTGAATACGGACGCCGTTGTCGCCGTGCGGCGGGTGCGGCGTGCCGATGACGGGTCGTTCGTCGCGGTCGAGTAGGGCATCGCGACGGTCGACACCCACGAGTGGTCGGTCCCCGCATCGTCCGGCGACCGCCGGGCTCCGAGAGTGCGTGGTCGCTGAGGTCCGAGCGGTAGCGGCCGTCTTGGCCGCGCCTGGGCCGCGCATCCCGGGGAGGCTACGCTCATGGTGGCGCGGCCCCGACCGCGATCCTCACCCCTCGACGACGTCGCCGACCCGGAGGCCCCGTGTTCGCGTTCCTCGGTCGCTTCTCGTATCGCTGGCGCTGGCCGGTCCTCGGCGCCTGGCTGCTGCTCTTCGTGGCGGCGATCCCGGCCCTGCTGCGGGTCGAGGAGCCGCTCAAGGTAGGGGGATTCTCGTCCCCGGACATCGAGGCGGCGCGGGCCCGCGCCCTGCTCGAGGAGAACCTGGATCTCGCACCGTCCCAGATGGTGGTGCTCTACCAGAGCACGACCCTCCGCGCCGACGGCCCGGTGTTCCAGGACCGCGTGGCGGCGTCGCTCCAGGACGTGCGGGCGCTGCCCCTGGTCACCGATGTCCTGCTCCCGTCCGACGACCCGAGTCTGATCTCCCGCGACGGCACGGTCGCCTACGCCGTGGTCGGGCTCGACCGGCCGCCGGAAGAGGCGCAGCGGGAGGTCGAGGCCTTCGAGGCCGCGCTCCGACCCCAACCGGAACTCTCCACCATCGTCGCCGGGGCCCCGGCCTTCTACGCCGACATCGAGACGGTCAGCCAGCGCGACCTCCGCCGCGCCGAGCTGATCGCCTTCCCGTTCGCGCTCGTCGCGCTGCTGCTGGTCTTCGGCTCGGTCGTCGCGGCGCTGGTGCCGCTGGTCGTCGGCGGCCTCGGCGTGGCCGGGGTGCTGCTGACGACCTACTGGGTCGCCCACGTCACGGATCTCTCGATCTTCGTGCTCAACCTGGCGACGATGCTCGGCCTGGGCCTCGCCGTCGACTACTCGCTGTTCGTCACCAGCCGCTTCCGGGAGGAGCTGGAGCGACAGAACGGTGACGTGGCCGCGGCGGTGGAGCGGAGCATCGCCACCGCCGGGAAGGCCGTCTTCTTCTCCGGGCTGACGGTGCTGATCGGGCTGTCGGGGCTGACCTTTTTCTCCTTCATGTTCCTGCGCTCGGTCGGCGTGGCGGGGGTGATCGTCGTCGCCTTCTCGGCCCTGGCGGCGCTGACGTTGCTGCCGGCGACGCTCGGGATCATCGGGACGAACATCGACCGGCTCGGCTTCCACCCGTTCCGCCGCTTCCACCATGCCGGTCCGGCCGAGGACGGCTTCTGGGCGCGCCTCTCGCGGCGGGTGATGGCCCGCCCGTTCCGGGTCCTGGTGCCGACGCTGGCGGTGCTGGTCGTGCTCGGCGCGCCCTTCCTCAACGTGAACGTCTCGTCCCCCGATGGGCGGATCCTGCCGACCGACCTGCCGTCGCGGCAGGGGTTCGACCTCCTGACCGAGGAGTACGGAGCCGGTGAGATCTCGCCCTTCCTGCTCGCGCTCCAGTCGCCCACCGAGATCACCTCCGACGCCAATCTCGGCGCCCTCTACGACCTCCAGCGGCGGCTGGCCGAGGATCCCCGCGTGGTCCGGGTCCAGAGCATCGTCTCCTACGGCCGAGACGTGCCGAAGGAGGAGGCGATCGAGCTCTATCGGACCCGGGTCGGCTTTGCCCGCCTCGGTGTCGACACCCGGCTCGGCCAGCTCGCGAGTGACCGGACCGCCGTCGTCCTCGCCTACACCCAGTTCCCGGCGAACGACGACCGGAACAAGGACCTGCTGCGGGAGATCCGAAGCTGGTCTCCCGGCGGCGATCTCACCCTGCTCACCGACGGCGGCACCGCCGAGATCGTCGACGTGGTCGACCGGATGTACGCCGACTTCCCCAAGGCAGTGGCGCTGATCCTGGTCGCGACGTACCTGGTGCTGCTGCTGCTCTTCCGGTCCGTGGTGCTGCCGCTGAAGGCGATCCTGATGAACACCCTCTCGATCCTGGCGTCCTACGGGGCGCTGGTCTGGGTCTTCCAGGAGGGCAACCTTAGCGGGCTGCTCCGCTTCACGCCCCAGGGGTTCGTCGAGGCGTCGCTGCCGGTGATCATGTTCTGCGTCCTCTTCGGGCTGAGCATGGACTACGAGGTCTTCCTGCTCTCCCGCGTCCGCGAGGAGTGGGACCGGACCGGGGACAACGAGCACAGCGTCGCGATCGGCCTGGAGCGCTCTGGCCGGATCATCACCAGCGCGGCGCTGATCGTCGTCGTCGTCACCGCCTCGTTCGTCTCGGCCGACGTGATCATCATCAAGGCGCTCGGCCTGGGTATCGCGCTGGCCGTCTTCCTGGACGCGACCATCGTCCGCGCCCTGCTGGTGCCGGCGACGATGCGCCTGCTGGGGAAGTGGAACTGGTGGATGCCCAAGCCGCTCGGGCGCCTGCTGCCGACCCGCTCGTTCGTGGAGGAGTCGATCTGACCGTGCTCGCCATTCCCCGCCGGCTCCCCGCCGTGTCCCGTCCGATCGCCGCCGCCGTCGCGGCGGTGCTCGCCGTCCAGGTCGCCCTGGGCGCCGTCGCGGCGCAGGAGGCGAGCCCGGTCGCCTCCCCCTATGTCGAGCCTCCTCCGGGTGTCAACGATGCGCCGGTCCCGGTCGAGTTTCCGCGCGACGACGGGCCGCACGACGCGGCCATCGAATGGTGGTACTACACCGGGCACCTCTTCACGGCGGACGGCTCCCGGTTCGGGTTCGAGCAGGTCGTGTTCAAGGGGCAGTCCACTGGCCTGACCGGCTACGCGTCCCACGTCGCGATCACCGACGCGGCGGCCGAACGGTTCAGCTACGACCAGAAGCTGGTCGGCGAGGCCGGGGTCTCGACCGCCGCGGTGGGGTTCGACCTCAACGTGGGCGGCTGGCTGATGCGCGGCGCCAACGGCGACGACCGCCTCCGCGCCGACGTGGGCGACTACGCGTACGCCCTTGCGCTCACGGCCGAGAAGCCGGCGACGCTCCACGACGGGGACGGGTTCATCGACTACGGCAACGGGCAGGGGTCCTACTATTACTCGCGGACCCGGATGGCGGTCGACGGCACGCTGGTCGTGGCCGGCCAGTCGCTCGCGGTGACGGGCGAGGCCTGGATGGACCACCAGTGGGGCGACTTCGACACCTTCGCCGAGGGCGGCTGGGACTGGTTCTCGGTGCAGCTCGACGACGGCACCGACCTGATGCTCTACCTGATCAACGCGCCGGACGGCACGCCGGTGATCCTCGACGGTTCGCTGGTCGACCGCGATGGGTCGCTGACGATCCTCGACGGGCCCGACTTCAGCGTTGAGCCGACCACGAACTGGACCAGCCCGGAGACCGGCGTGACCTACCCATCGGGCTGGGAGATCGCGCTGCCCGACGAGGACCTCGCCCTGACCCTCACGCCGACCGTGGCCGACCAGGAGCTCGACACCACCCGGACGACCGGGGTGATCTACTGGGAAGGTGAGGTGACCGTCGAGGGGGTCCGGGCCGGGGAGCCGGTGGGTGGGCTCGGCTACGTCGAGCTGACCGGCTACGCCGAGCGGACGCGCGGCGGCGAATAGGGGTTCGGTGACCCCATAGCGGCCGATACGGCGGGCGTTCCGGCCAACCGGCGTCGTCGTGGGTTGAGGTTGGACTGCCCCGTGTCGGGTGGTGCGGAGATGCGGGACGCGCGGACGACGAGCCTGCCGAATCGCCGCGTGGTATGGCGCGGGCCCTGTGACCCGGCCCGGTCCATGAGCATAGGGGCCGCGCGATCCCCGTCTTGGGCATAGCCCGTGCTGGGCCGCCCCCGATGCCGCCCATCGCTGCTGCCCCACCGTCACGCGCCTCGAAGGAGTCTCCCGTGCCCGACCTGCCGCCGATCCCGGGGCTCGACGTCGCCCGCGCCAAGCGCTACAGCCGGATTCGGCTCGGCCTCTTCCTGGGCGGGACGGCCCTCTCCGCCACGCAGACGGCCTGGTTCGCCCTCAGCGGGCGGTCGGCGCGCCTGCGGTCCGCCGTCGAGGCCGTGGTCCCCGACCCTCGGCTCCGGACCCCGGCCTACATCGCGGCCACCGGAGGCCTGTCGTGGCTGGCGGGTCTGCCCCTCGGCTACGCCGGTTCCTACCGGGTCGAGCGCGCCTACGGCCTGACGAAGCAGGCGCCGTCGGCCTGGCTGGCCGACTCCCTGAAGGGGCTCGCCCTGGGGACCGTGCTCCAGGCAGGGCTCGTCTCCGGGGCCTACGCGGTGATCCGGCGCCGGCCGAACGATTGGTGGCTGGTGCTCGCCGGCGGCACCGTCCCGCTGGCGGTGGCGGCGAGCACCCTGGCGCCGGTGCTGATCGCGCCGCTCTTCAACCGGTTCGAGCCACTGCGCGACGAGGACCTGGCCACGCGGGTGAAGGCGCTCGCCGACAAGGCCGGCGTGCCGATCGCCGACGTCTACCAGATGGACATGAGCCGGCAGACCGAGAAGGCGAACGCGTTCTTCACGGGGCTCGGCACTACCAAGCGGATCGTGCTCGGCGACACGCTGATCTCGCGCTTCGCCCCGGAAGAGATCGACGGCGTCGTCGCCCACGAGCTCGGCCACCAGGTCCACGGCGATATCTGGCGCTTCGTCGGCCTCGGCGGCGCGATGGGCTTCGCCGGTGCCTGGGCGATGTCCCGCCTCACGCCGCCGCTGGTCAGGCGGACGGCCACGCGGACCGGCGTGCGGGAGCTGGGCGACGTCGCCAGCCTGCCGATCCTCTCCCTGGTCGGAACGGTCGTCGGGTTCGTCGCCGCGCCGATCTCGGCCGCGTTCAGCCGGGCGGTCGAGCGGCGAACCGACCGCTTCGCGATGGAGTTGACCGGCCGGGGACGGGTCTACGCGGCGGCGATGGGCCGGCTCGCCGCCCAGAACCTGGCCGACCCGGACCCTCCCCGCCTGGTGACCTTCTTCCTTGGCAGCCACCCGCCGATCGCCGAGCGGATCGCCGCCGCGGAGGCGTTCGACCGCCGGCGCGCCGTGTCGGGGGCCTGATCAGGGGACCGGAGGGAGCGGCGCGGGAGACGCCCCCTCCCGGTGCCGGGCACCGAACGGCCGGACCCGGGCCGAGGCGGAACGGGGTGTTCCCGCGTCAAGCTTTGCGCTAAACTCAGCGTCCCGAGCGTCGCCGGCCGGCGACGCGCGACCGTCAGAAACGACCGACGAACGCATGCTCTGGCTGGCCCCTGTGCGGGGGGCTGGTCGCCTCCGCGTGGGACGAACGCGCCCACCGGACGAGTCCGTCCGTGGCAGACCGGCCCGCTGGCCGGGAGCCCGGCGGTGGGCGTGGCGGTCTCGGCGGACGGTCGAGATCGGGACATCGCCCCGGTGGCTCCGGGGCCGAAGGCTGGGACAGGGGGAGTGGGTGGACGTCAGGACAGTGTTGTCCGACCAGTTAGTCAGCGTGCGCTGGGCGTGGCGCAGCGGGGAGGCCCCGCCGTTCCAACTCGACCCAAGGGGGCAGGGGATGGGGGGCTTCGCCGACAGAGTGGCCGAGGACGCGTTCGTCTGGCGTCAGGGCCGCTCTGAGGTCTCCCTCGAGCGCGACGGGAGCACCTGGCGGGTGGTCTACACGTCCAATGGTCGGCTGCTCGGTCCGCGTCAGGTGCTCCATGAGGCGCGGCACCGCCGCGCCAACCACGCGGCCTGGGACGTGATGGCGCGCGTGATCCGCGCCTCGCGGGACGAGGAGGAGGGCCTCCGGGTCGCGACGCGGGCGGCTCAGTGGATGCGGGAGATCGGCATCCCTGACGAGACCGACGACTGACCGCTTCGAGTCCCGGCCCCGGTCGCCCCTACGCGCGGCGACCGGCCACCGAGGCCGACCGACAGTTCCTCTGGGACCTACACGTCGCCGCGATGGGGGACCTCGTCGCGGCGACCTGGGGCTGGGACCCGGAGGACCAGCGACGGCGCTTCGACGCCGCCTTCGCGCCCGAGCAGTCCCTGATAGTGGTCGCCGACGGCAGCGATGTCGGCGTGCTCACGGTGGTCCGGCGTCCCGCCGAGGTCTGGCTCGACCTCGTCGAGTTGCTGCCCGCCTACCAGGGCCGGGGGCTCGGCACGGCGATCGTGCGGGACGTCGTCGCAGACGCCCACCGGGACGGGTTGCCGGTCGCGCTCCAGGTGCTCAAGAACAACCCGGCCCGCCGGCTCTACGCTCGCCTCGGCTTCCAGGTGGAGGGGGAAACCCCGACCCACCTTCGGATGAGATTGGACGTCGCGCGCGGCTGAGCGCCCGGCTCGCCGGTCGTGCCTCGTCCGGATAGGACCCGATCCGGCCCGGGAGAGACGCGCGCGATGCCCGAACTGCCCGAGGTCGAGACTGCCCGTCGGATCGTCGAGCGGGAGCTGACCGGCCGACGCATCGTCGCGCTCGACCTGCGCCTGCCGAAGCTGCTGCGCTCGTCCCCGCTGCCGACCCTCGACCCGCTGCTCGGCCGTCGGGTCGACGGTGCGCGGCGCCGGGCCAAGGTGCTCGTGCTCGACTTCGGCGGCGACCTGAGCCTCCTCGTCCACCTCAAGCTCGCCGGGCAGATCGCGGTCCACGCGCCGGATGGCACCCGGCACGCGGCGGGGCACCCCGTCCCGGCACCGGACGGGCCCTACCCGCACAAGACGACGCACCTGATCGTGACGGCGGACGACGGCCGGATCCTCTACCTGAGCGACGTCCGTCAGTTCGGCTGGCTGCGACTGCTGCCCACCGAGGACGTCGCGGCGACGCTCGACGGGTTCGGGTTCGGCCCGGAGGCGGTGGGAGAGCCGACCGTCACCGCCGAGCAGCTCGGAGGGCGCCTCGCCCGCCGAACGATCCCACTCAAGCTGGCGCTGCTCGACCAGGGCGTCCTCGCCGGGCTCGGCAACATCTACGTCGACGAGGCGCTCCACCGGGCGCGGCTCCACCCCGCCCGTCCCGCCAACGGCCTCTCGTCCACCGAACTGGCGCGGCTCGCGGAGGCGATCCCCTGGGCCCTCGAACGGGGCATCGAGCAGGGCGGGGCGACCATCATCAACAACCGCGCCTACCCCCGGGACGGTTTCCCCCAGGTCCACGGCCGGCGCGACGAGCCCTGCCCCGGCTGCGGCGGCGAGATCCTCAAGACCCGGGTCGGGGCCCGCGGCACCTACCTCTGCGTCGCCTGCCAGCCCACGCCGCCCGGCTGGGTCGCGGCCGACGCCCGTGCCCCCCGGCGCGCGGCACGTCCCGCCGCCGATGATGATGGTCCGGCCGAGGACCGGTAGCCGGCCGAGGGGCCGATCCGGGGGCCGTGTGATCACCGGAAGCGTCGACCGGCGGGCCCGCGACCGACTTCCGCCGGCATCGGGCCCGCCCGGGGCTTGCCCCGGGCGGGCCCGGGCGTCGGCGCGGCTCCAGTACCTCCACCGAATGGCCCGACCCCGAATGACCGAGGGCGGACCGTTCCGGTTCGGAACGCGCTTTCTCCGCCCGCCGCCAACCCGGGGCGTCAGCTTCCGTACGAGGGCCGGTCCGCCGCGCGGAGTGGACGTAGGTCGGTCGTGCCGTCCCTGGACGGGGACGTCACGGGCGGAAGTCGGTGTCCGCCGTGACGGTGGAGACGAACGCCGCGATCAGGCGGGCGGCCTGCTCGAGGTCGCGGAGGCTGACGACCTCGTTCGGCGAGTGCATGTAGCGGTTGGGGATGGAGACCAACCCGGTCGCGGTGCCGGCGGCGGTTCGGATCATCGCGTCGGCGTCGGTGCCGCTCGCGCGGGCCGCCCCCTGGACCGGACAGTCGATCCCCAGCCGACCCGCCGCGTCGCGCAGGCCGGCGAACACCACCGGGTTGATCGAGGCGCCCCGGGAGAGGACCGGGCCGCCGCCGAGCGCCACCTCGCCGTCCGACTTCTTGTCGGCGCCGGGGTAGTCGGTGGCGTGGGTGACGTCGATCGCGATCGCCACGGTGGGAGCGACCCGGAAGGTGGCCGTGTAGGCGCCGGCGAACGACACCTCCTCCTGCGTCGCGGCGAGGGCCCAGACCTCGGCCGCCGGGCGCTCGGCCGCGAGGAGACGCGCCGCTTCGAGGGCGACGAACGCGCCGACGCGGTTGTCCATGCTGCGCGCGACGCAGAGGTCATCGGTGAGTTGCAGGAACGGCGCGTCGATCACGGCGGGGTCCCCGACCGCCACCCGTCGCCGGGCGTCGTCGCGGTCGCTCGCCCCGATGTCGATCCAGAGGTCGCGCGTCGAGAGCGGCCGCTTCGGCTCCTCGCGGCGGATCAGGTGGGCGGCCTTGCGGCCGACCACGCCGCGGACGTCGCCGCCGGCGGCCGCGATCCGGACCCGCTGGCCGACGGCCACCGGGTCGTCCCAGCCCCCGATCTGGTCGAACCAGAGGTAGCCGGTCTCGTCGATGTGGGTGACGAGGAATCCGATCTCGTCGATGTGGCCCTCGATCAGGACGCGCGGCCCGCCCGGAGTGCCGACCCGGGCGAAGGCGTTGCCGATCACGTCCCGGGTGACCTCGTCGGCGAAGGTCTCGGCTTCGGCCCGCCAGACGGCGGCGGGCGCCTGCTCGTACCCCGAAGGGCCCGGGGCATCGAGCAGCCGGCGGAGGAAGTCGAGGGCACGCGGTTCCACGGAGCGGACCTTTCGTGTCTGCGCGATGGTCAGGGCCGAGATCGGGGACCGGGGTCGCCGCGGCTCAAGCCGCCGAGGACGAGGCGGGTGGCCGCGCCGGGGATGGCGGACGGGGGATCATACCCCGTGTCCCGGTGCCGTCCGGGGGACGGTGGCCGGTCCCACCGTCCGCGGGAGCGGGTCGGCGTCTGGCCCCTCGGAATCCCCGGCGGTCAGCGGTCCTGTCGCCAGCGCGCGGGCGGCAGCGCGACCGAGGAGGGTGGCGAGGCGCTCGGTCGCGGCCGGTCCCGGGCGGAACCCGCGCCCGTCGAGCGACGTCCCGGGGCCGAGCAGTGCGCGCGAGGCGGGAGAGAGGTCGACGACCGCCGCGCGGCGGGACCTGGCGACCTGGACGATGGCCGCGTTCCAGGTCGCCACGAGCGTCCGCAGCCCCGCGAGATCGCGGTCACCCTCGGTAAGGCCGGGCAGGCGACTGAGGTCGGGTACGGTCACGACGACGGCACGGCAGCCGACGGCCGCGAGCGCCGTCAGCGTCTCGGAGAGGTCCTCGGCATAGTCGATAAGCGGGACGCCGCCGAGCAGGTCGACGGGGCCGGTGAGGACCGTGACCACCGCTGGCTCGAGGGCGAGGGCCGCCGGCAACTGCGCCAGGCGGACGTCGGCGATCGTGGCGCCGGGTTCGCTCAGGTCATGGACCGCCACGCCGGCCGGAAGCGTCCCGGCCGCGAGCGCGACCCAGCCGCGGGGCGTCCCGTCCGGGGCTCCGGAGCCGAGCACCACCCAGGGGCGTCGCGGCGCCGGCCCGCGCCGGATCGGCGCCGGGCGCGCCTCCGACGCGACGACGGCGACGAGCACCGCCAACCCGGCCAGGACCACGATGGTGACGAGGATCCAGTAGCCCACAACGCGGTCACTCCCGTCGCCACGGCAGCGGGGCGACCCGCCGCGAACGGTCGGGTCGCCCGGCCCCGCGGCCCTCGTCCCACGCCGTCCACGCCGGATGCTACCCCAGTTGGGGGAGCGCGGCGTCGCCCGCCGATTGGCCTCAGCGCCCCGCCCGCCGGGCGACGGGCCCGCCCCACCGACGCGTCGATGCTAATCACATCGCGACGTCAGCCGGTTGACGTGGTCGGGGACCGCTGATAGATTTCGGGCGAAGTGAAGAGCGCGAACGGCGGCGAGCGGAACGAGTAGGCGCCGGCCACGCGCGGGCTAGCGAGCCGGGGGCGGTGTGAGCCCGGTACCGTGCGGGCGCCGAATGGCTCCGGGAGCCGTGCCCCAAACGGTGAGGCCATGCTGGCCGCGCCCTGTAGGCGGCACCGGGTGGTCCCCACGTTACCGGGGACGGCGCATCGGCGAGGCATCGTGCCTGCCCGTGCGGACAGAGTGGGGGCGCGGCTCGGCCGGCCCCAAGCGGGGTGGCACCGCGGGACGTGCAGGGCACGCTCCCGTCCCTATGGGACGGGGGCGTTTTGTGTTTTCGGCGTCGAGGCCGACCCCCCCCTCCCGAGCGTCGTCCGCGCCGCCCCCGTTGGGTCGGTGCCGCCAGAGAGGGGTGCCGATCATGGTTTCCGCCCAGGCCGAGATCCACCACGCCGCCATCACCCCGGCCCCGAGAACGCGGCGCGGGCAGCTGTCCCCCTCGCTCGACGAGGTGCGGGCGATCGCCGCCCGGGGCGACCGCGCGGTCCGCACGGTGCCGATCGCCCGCAACGTGATCGCCGACCTCGAGACGCCGGTCTCCGCGTACCTGAAGGTCGCCGGCGGCGGTCGGGGGTTCCTGCTCGAGAGCATCGAGGGGGGAGAGCGCCTGGCGCGGTACTCGTTCATCGGTGCCGACGCGCTGGCCGTGCTCACGTTCGACGGCGGCGTGCTGGCCACGGAGACCGCCGGGGGCGCCACGGAGCGCCGGGCCTACACCGACCCGTTGGTCGCGCTCGACGAGGCGCTCGCGCCCTACCACGCGGCCCCGATCGTCGGCGGGCCGCGGTTCCTCGGCGGGGCGGTCGGCTACCTCGCCTACGAGGCGGTGCGGGCCTTCGAGCCGCGCGTCGGTGAGGCCGCCGGGCCGGGGCTGGGGCTGCCCGACGGCCGGTTCCTGCTGGTCGACGCCCTGCTGGTCTTCGACCACCTGGCGCGGTCGATCAAGGCGGTCGCCCACGTCCACCTCGACGCCGGGCCGGTCGAGGTCGCCTACGCCGCCGCGGCGGCCGAGGTCGACGACCTCGTCGGCCGCCTCCGGGGCTCGACCCCGCCGCTCCCGCGCGGCGGGGAGCCGGTCGGGCAGCCCGTGGCCGACCGCTGCCGGCCGAACACGACCCCCGAACGCTACCGGGCGATCGTCGAGCGGGCCAAGGAGTACATCTCCGCCGGCGACGTGATCCAGGTGGTGCTCTCGCAGCGGGTCGACGTGGCGACCCCGGCCCACCCGTTCACCATCTACCGGGCGCTGCGGGGCATCAACCCGTCGCCCTACATGTTCTACCTCGACCTGGGAGACCACCAGATCGTCGGCGCCTCGCCGGAGCTCCTCGTCCGGCTCGAGGACGGGACGGTCACGAACCACCCGATCGCCGGCACCGTGCCGCGTGGGGAGACGCCCGAAGCCGACGCCGCGAACGCGGCCCGGCTCGCCGCCGACGAGAAGGAGCGTGCCGAGCACATCATGCTCGTCGACCTCGGCCGCAACGATGTCGGGCGGGTCGCGGCGCCGGGAACGGTCCGGGTGCCCCAGCTGATGGCGGTCGAGCGCTACTCCCACGTCATGCACCTGGTCAGCCACGTGGAGGGCACACTGGCGAACGGGCTGACCGGCCTCGACGCCCTGCGGGCGTGCTTCCCGGCCGGCACCGTGTCGGGCGCCCCGAAGGTGCGGGCGATGGAGATCATCGCCGAGCTGGAGACGGACCGGCGCGGGGCCTACGCCGGGGCGGTCGGCTACGTCGACTTCTCCGGCGGGATCGACACCTGCATCGCCCTGCGGACCCTGGTCTACAAGGACGGCATCGCCTCGATGCAGGCCGGCGGCGGCATCGTCGCCGACAGCACGCCCGACGGCGAGTTCGCCGAGAGCCACCACAAGATGCGCGCCCTGCTGCGGGCGATCGAGGCGGCGGAGGACCTGGAGGCCGACGAGGCGTGGGGTCCGCCGCGTTCCGATGCCGCCCAGCCGTGACCCGAACGGGCGGTGCTACTTCCCGCCGAGCAACCGTCCCCGAGCCACCGTCTTCACCCGACCCGCGACTGTCCGAGGAGCCGCTCCGATGATCTTCCTGCTCGACAACTACGACTCGTTCACCTTCAACCTCTATCAGGCATTGGAAACGCTTGGCGCCGAAGTCGAGGTCCGACGCAACGACCAGGTCACCGTCGACGAGGTGGCCTCCCGGGTCGAGGACGGGGAGATCGAGCGCGTGGTGCTGTCGCCCGGGCCCTGCACGCCCCGCGAGGCGGGCATCTCGGTGCCGCTGGTGCGACGGCTCGCGGGGCGCGTCCCGATCCTCGGGGTCTGCCTCGGCCACCAGGCGATCGGCGCCGCCTTCGGCGGTCGGGTGGTGCGGGCGCCGTCGCTGATGCACGGCAAGACGTCGGAGGTCCACCACACCGACCGTGGCGTCTTCGCCGGGCTGCCCAACCCGTTCCCGGCGACCCGCTACCACTCGCTGATCGTCGAGCGGGAGAGCCTGCCGGGCGCGTTCGAGGTGACGGCGGAGACGGACGACGGGCTGGTGATGGGGATGCGCCACCGGGAGCTCGACCTCGAGGGCGTGCAGTTCCACCCGGAGTCGATCCTCACCAGCGCCGGCCCCGACCTGCTGGCGAACTTCCTCGGCCGCGGGCCGGCGACGGCGGAGCGGCGGCCGGTCACGGCGCCCGTCGCGGTGCTCGGGTACTAGGCGTTGATCGATGGTCGACAGCCACCGGCGGGAAGAGGGGGCGAGATGACGAACGGACGGGGGGGTGAGGGCGCCGGTGCGGCACCACCGGCCTCCTTTGACCCTCGCGCGGCGATCCAGGCGGTGGTCGACGGACGCGAGCTGACCGCCGACGAGGCGGCGGCGGCGATGGACGCGATCATGACCGGCGCCCTGACCGGCGCCCAGATCGCGGCGCTGGTCACCGCGCTGAGGATGCGCGGCGAGAGCGTTGCCGAGATCACCGGGTTCGCGACCACGATGCGCCGCCACGCGCTGCGGGTCGAGGTGAACCACGACGACGGACCGCTCGTCGACACCTGCGGCACGGGCGGCGATGCCTCGGGCACGTTCAATATCTCGACGACCGCCTCGTTCGCCATCGCCGCGGCGGGGGTCCGCGTCGCCAAGCACGGCAACCGGGCGGTGACCAGCCGCTGCGGGTCGGCCGACCTCCTCGAAGGGCTTGGGGTTCGGGTCGAGCTCTCGCCGGAGCAGGTCGCCGCCTGTATCGATCGGGTGGGGATCGGCTTCATGTACGCGCCGGCGTTCCACCCGGCGATGCGGTTCGTCGGGCCGACGCGGCGCGAGATCGGCATCAGGACCGTCTTCAACGTGCTCGGCCCGCTGACCAACCCGGCCGGCGCCCGGCACCAGCTGATCGGCGTCGGCCACCCCGGGATCGCCGCCAAGCTGGCCGAGGCACTCGGCCGGCTCGGCAGCGAGCGGGCGGTGCTGGTCCACGCCGAGGAGGGGCTCGACGAGCTCGGGATCGCCGGCTCCTCGACGGTGACCGAGTGGGACGCGACGGCCGGCGGGATCCGCACCTACCGCGTGGCTCCGGAAGACTTCGGACTCCAGCGGGGCCGCGCTCGCGACCTCGACGGCGGTGGGGTGGAGGAGAACGTGGCGATCACGCGCGCGGTTCTGGGCGGCGAGGCGGGCCCGCGGCGGGCGGTGACGCTGCTCAATGCCGGTGCCGGGATCTACGCGGCCGGCGGGGCACCGGACTTTGGCGCCGGGATCGCGCGCGCGGCGGAGGCGATCGACAGCGGCCGGGCCCTCGCCACCCTCGAGGCGCTGGTGGCAACGACGCGGGAGCTCGCGGAGACCGCGACGGCGGTCGGGGTGCCGGCGTGACCGCCGGACCGGTGCTGACGGGCACGATCCTCGACCGGATCCTGGCGCGGACCGCGTCCGACATCGCCGAGCGCCGGGCGGCGGTACCGGTCGCCGCCCTGGAGGCGCGGGCGGACGCGCGGCCGGCACCGGTCGGCCTGCGCTCGGCCCTCGCCGGGCCGGGCGTGGCGGTGATCGCGGAGGTGAAGCGGGCGTCTCCGTCGCGGGGCGTCTTCCCGGTGGAGATCGACCCGCCGGCCGTCGCGGCCGCCTACCTCGCCGGCGGCGCGGCCGCGATCTCGGTCCTCACGGACGGCCCGTTCTTCCACGGCTCGCTCGCCGACCTCGAGACCGTCGCCGCGGTGGCCCACGCCCGCCCCAACCCGGCGCCGGTGCTGCGGAAGGACTTCGTCGTCGATCCGTACCAGGTCGTCGAGGCCCGGGCCCACGGCGCCGATGCGGTGCTCCTGATCGTCGCGGCCCTCGCGGACGCCGACCTCGCCGCGCTCCTCCGCGCCGCCCGGGGCTACGGGCTCGACGCGCTGGTCGAGGTCCACGACGCGGCCGAGCTCGAGCGCGCCGCCGCCGCCGGTGCGGACCTCATCGGGATCAACAACCGCGACCTGCGGAGCTTCGATGTCGACCTCGGGGTCGCCGAGCGCCTGGCCCCCCGCGCACCCGAGGGCGCGGTGCTGGTTGGCGAGAGCGGCGTCTTCTCCGCGGCGGACGTCGCCCGGCTGGGGCGATCGGGCGTCGACGCCGTGCTCGTCGGCGAGTCCCTGATCGTCGCGCCCGACCGGACGGCGGCGGTCCGGGCGCTGCTTGCCGAACAGGACTAGGGGGCGCGGTCGTCCGGTGTCGCTGCCACGCCCCGGACGTCCCCCAGCGATCGAGAGGGTGAACGAATGGTCAGCGGATTGGCCGAGCGAAGCGTTGCCGCCGTGATCGGCGCGGGCGCGATCAAGGTCTGTGGGCTCCGGGAGCCGGCCGACGCGGCGGCGGCTGCCGCGGCTGGCGCGGACCTGATCGGCTTCATCTTCGCCCCGGCTCGCCGCCGCGTGACGCCCGACCAGGCCGCGTCGGCGATCATGGCCGCCCGGGGCGCGACGACTCGCCCCGTGCTGGCGGTCGGCGTCTTCGTCGATGCCGATCCCGAGGAGATCAACCGGACGGCGGCCGACGCCGATCTCGACCTGGTCCAGCTCCACGGCGACGAGGACCCTGCCCTGCTCGCGGCCCTCAGCCGGCCGGCGGTGAAGGCCATCCGCCCGCGGCCGGGCGAGTCTTCGGCGGTCGTCGCGGGACGGATGGAGGGGTACCTTGGAGCCGACCGACCGCCGGTGGCCTTTCTGGTTGACGGCTGGGACGAGCGGGCCCATGGCGGGACCGGCGTCCGGGCCGACTGGACACTGGCCGCCGACCTCGCCGCGCGCTATCCGGTGCTCCTGGCCGGCGGGCTGACGCCAGAGAACGTACCGGAGGCGATCCTAGAGGTCACGCCGCTCGGCGTCGACGTCAGCAGCGGGGTGGAGACCGATGGGGCGAAGGACCACGCCAAGATCGCCGCGTACGTCGCCGCGGCCCGCAGGGCCTTCGGCCGTCCCTGAGAGCGGTTCCACGCCGTCGCCGTTCGCCGGCGTCAGTGGCTCGGCGTCGGTGGGCGAAGCCACTCCGCCGAGAGCGGCCGCGGACCGGGGCCACGGCAACGAGGGGGACTACGGGGTCTCCATGGGACCGGTGGGCGAATCGGCGAGGGCGCGGTGCGCGGCGCCAGCGATCAGGCCACTGAGCCAGGCGTGCTCGTCGCCGAGGATCTCCTGGGCGATCGTCGGCGTCCGCTCGGGGAGGGACTCGGCGACCCGGTAGACGCCAGCCTCCCGGGTCATGTAGCCGTAGTCCACCAGTTCCCGCCTGAGCGTCGCGACGTCCTCGTGGGCCTCCCGGAGGAGATCGTTGACCTCCCGCTCGGGGTAGTCACGGCCCGGCGCGAAGCGCTCGAGCAGGTGGCGGAGGACGATCACCCGCTTCCTGCGCCCAGCCGGGATCGAGCGCAGCCGCGACCCGTCGAAGAAGTCGCGCAGTACTTTCGTCCGCTCGCGCTCGGCCGCCGCCTCCGGTGAGGCGTCCGCCTGAGACGTGGCCCTGGCCGACACGTCACCCGCCCTAGCGCCCACCGAACTGCCGTCGCGTCCGAGGTCGCGCAGGGCCCAGGCGTCGAGCGCGTAGCGGCGACGCTGGGCATCGGGCGTAACGCTCACCACGCCCGCCGCGACGAGCTTCGCCATGTGGTGGCTGATCGTCGGGGCGGTGAGGCCGAGGCGTTCCGCGAGTTCGGTCCCGGTCATCGTGCCCTCGGCGAGGGCGCCCAGGATCCGGAGCCGGGCGGGATCGGCCAGCGTCCGCAGCGTCGCCGCGAGCGTCACCAGGCGATCGTCCGCGTCCATCGGCATGCCTCCTTTCACCGTCGTCGAAATTAGATGTACATCGAAGGACAGGGGGCGTCAAGTCTGACGGCGTGGCCTGGGGAATCGGGGGCGAGCTCGTCGGGGCCGGCCTATAGGTCCAGCGGGACGTCGTCCCAGCCGCTGCCGAAGCCGCAGAGCCAGTTGAGCGCGTGGTGGCGCTGGGCGGCGACGCTGGCCAGCGCCGAGCGCCGGTCGTCGTCCAGTTCTCGGTAGGGCCGGCCGGCGGCGGGGAAGTCGCCGCCGGCCGCGCGGGGGATCAGGCCGGCCCGGGCGGCGTCGGCCGCGACCTCGCGCACGACGGCGGCCAACTCCTTCGCTTCCCGCGCGCTCGCGGCGCCGATCAGGTCGGCGGTGTCCGCGCGCCAGTGCCAGAGCTCGGCGGCCTCCCGCGCCGCCGCGATCGACCCCTCGTCGCGCAGCGTGGCGGCGGTGCGGAAGGCCCTCGTCTTGTCCCACGGCCCCGGCACGAGTCCGAGGAGGGCATCGAGGTCGGCGGGGGTGTCGAACGGGGGGAGCGGGTCGACGAGTCCAAGCGCCCAGCCGAGGGCGGCGAGTGCCTCGCCGCGCCAGCTCGCGGTCTCGGCCTGCTCTGCGGGCACCCGGCCGAGCCGGGTCTCAAGGAGGCGGCGCTCGGTGGGTGAGACCGCCGGCCAGAGCCCTTCGTCGCGCAGCCAGGCCGAGAGGTCGAACCGCTCGGCCTCGGGGTCCTCGGCGCCCTCGTCGGCCGGCTCACGGGGCAGTTCCAGGTAGGCGCGGCGGCAGACCGCGCCGAGCACGACCGCCCGCGCCGCGGTCTCCGCCGGCGAGCGGAGGCGGATGTCGAGCTCGTCGTCCTCCGCGTCGTCGGCCCCGTCGGCCGGGTCGTCGCTCGCCGCGGTCGTCGTCGGGTTCGCCACGTCCGTCGCCCCTCCGACCCGTTCCACCCGGTGCACCGACGCGGCGCCGAATCAGACGTTGAACAGGAAGTTGATGGTGTCGCCGTCCTGGACGACGTACGCCTTGCCCTCCCGACGGAAGGTGCCCAGCCGCTTCGTCTCCGCCAGGCTGCCGGCCGCGATCAGGTCGTCGTAGGCCACGACTTCGGCGCGGATGAACCCGCGCTGGATGTCGGAGTGGATGGCGGCGGCGGCTTCGACCGCGGTCTCGCCGCGGCGGATCGTCCAGGCGCGGCACTCGTCCGGCCCGACGGTGAAGAACGGGATCAGGCCGAGCAGCTCGAACGAGAGCCGGATCACCCGCCCCAGGCTCGACTCGGTGATGCCGAGGTCGGCCATGAAGACGGCCGCGTCGTCGGCGTCGAGGCGGCCGATCTCCATCTCGATCTGGCCGGCGATCGCGTCGACGGCCACGCCCGGGCGCGCGAACCGTCCCCGCAGCTCGGCGCTGAGCCCCTCGCCGGTCTCCCCAAGCTGGTCCTCGCCGAGGTTGAGCAGCACCAGCAGCGGCTTCGCCGAGAGGAACCCGAAGCCGCGGAGAACCTTGGCGTCGTCGGGGTCGAGGTCGGGGACCACCTCCCGGATCGGGGTGTCGTTCTCGAGGGCGGCCTTGAGGCGGGTGAGGACCACCTGCTCCCGCTCGAACGCTTCCCGCTCGGCGCCGCGCGTCTTGGGGATCTGGCTGACGAGGCGCTGGAGACGCTTCTCGATCAGGCCGAGGTCGCTGAAGGTGAGCTCGAGGTTGAGCGTCTCGATGTCGCGGGCCGGGTCGACGGTCTCCTCGGCGTGGGCGACGTTCGCGTCCTCGAAGGCGCGGACGACGTGGACGAGGGCGTCGGCCTGGCTGAGGTGGCCGAGGAGCTGGCCGCCCATGCCCTTCTCGGCGATGCCCTTGGCGATCCCCGCGACGTCGAGGTACTGGACGTCGGCCGGCACCTTCCGCTGCGGCTGGAACAGCTCGGTCAGGCGGTCGAGCCGAGGGTCCGGGACTTTGACGTTGGCCAGGTTCGGCTCGTCCCCGGAGGCGCCGAAGGTGCCGGTCTGGGCCTCGGCACGGGTGAGGGCATTGAAGACCGTTGTCTTGCCGCTGCTGGGCAGACCAATGATGACGAGTTGCGTGGCCACGGATGCGTTCCCATCTCCAGTCGCGCGGAGCCGACCCGACCGGCCGTGGCCTCCGGGCAAACCCGCCAAGTATGACGGCCAGGGGTGTTCCGAGCCAACCGCCGCCGGCGGCGCGCCCGGTCGCTCAGGTTCCGACAGGGCCTCGTGGGAGGATCCCAATGGCGCCGTACAAAGTCACGGTGCCCTGCTCGGGTGACATGCTGACCGGCGGGATGCCGTCCCAATGCGTCCCGGATGGCGTGCGGGTAGGGGTCAGGACCTGGCAAGGCGCTCCCGCGGCGGTCCTCAGCGGGCGGCGTGTCGCAGCCCGGAGCTCGCCCCGAGCGGGCCCGGCCGCGGGTGCCGCTCGTTAGCACCACCGGTTCCCGGACGGTCCGTTGGACATAACTGCCGACGATCACTCGCGATACGCTCGACCGGAGTCGAGGAACCTGGGCAAGGGCCGGCCATTGGAGCCGGTCGGATGGCAACGTGCCCTGCCGAACCGGGCACCACGTCGCGACACCGCGTCAGCGGGGGGCGAACACCGCGCGCCGTGCCGCCCCACGTGCCGTCCCGAGGCGTGACCGTGCCGCCCGAATGGGATCAGCGGCGCCGCGTCGCGGTGTGCCCGGTCTTCGGGATCTCGGCGATCCGGCCCAGGGCGTCCGCCGCGAGCAGAAAGGTGAGGTGGGCGGCCAGCAGCGGCCGCGCGGCCGGTTCGAGGTCGGGGCTGTCGGCCGTCTCGGGGAAGTGACCGTCGTTGTCGGCCAGCTCGCAGCCGAGCGTGTAGTAGCGCTCCGCGTCCCCGACGCGGCCGGCGGCGGCGAGGGCCAGGGCGAGCCAGAAGAGCTCGGCCGGCCGCAGGCCGGTGCCCCGGTGGAGCGTGCGCCTCGGCTCGTCTGCCCCGTCCTCCTGCCACTCGAGGTCGTGGAGGCCGACGGCCCGCTCCGCCCGCTCAACCAGCGTGGCGAAGGCGACGACGTCCCCGGCGGGAGCACCGAGGGGCCAGGCCAGCGTGAGGGCGTCCTCGACCAGGCTATCCCGATGTCTCGTCGAGTCCAGACGGTCGGCGCCCGCGAGTGTCGCCTTGGCGGCGTCGGCCCGGGTCCGCGCGATGGCGTCCGCGACGCGGGACCACTCATCCACGCCCTGGGCGGCACCGGCGGCCCGGAGTCCGACCTCGGCGGCGGCCAGTTCGGCGGCGTGCGCCAGGGGATCCGGGCGGTCGTGGTCGCGGAACCCATGGCCGTCCCAGCGCACGGCCAGCGCCGAGGCGAGGCTCCGGGTCACCGCCGAGGCGGGTTCGGCCAGGGCAGCCGCCGGATCGGCACTGATCGCCCGGAGCAGCAGACCCGTCCCGACCAGGTCGTGGCGCTCGTCGAGCACCGGACCGTGGACGGCATAGGCGCGGCGCAGCAGGGCATCGTCTCCGAAACCCGCGGCGCGCTCGCCGAGCCAGCGCAGGAGCGGAGCGCGCACGTCGCGACCAAGGGCGTCCATCGCGGCGATCGCGAGCGCCAGGTCTCGCCCGGGTCTACATCGCATCGCGTCGCGGGCGGCGGACGGGTAGAAGGGCAGGTGTCCGGGCGCCTCGACGAGTGCCCCGTTGGGTAGCAGGCAGTCGTCAAAGACCCGCGTCGTCGTGCCGACCAGGGCGATCAGGTCGCCGCGCCGGGCGGCGGAGAGCGTCGCGTCGGTCGCCCCCAGTGGCGCGACGGGAGAGCGCTCGGCGGCGGGAATGGTGGGGTCGTTCGCGGAGGACTCGGGTGCGGACGGGCTCACTGGGGCTCCAGACGCTCGGCGGCGAGGGGACGGTCCATCATCGAAGCTGGCCGGGGAGGAACCTGGGGGCCGTCGCGCGGTCCCCGCGGATCGCCCCAACGGCGGTCTCGCCGCCTGAGCACCACTCGGGCCACCGCCCGGGCGAGGGGACGTCACGTCTGAGCCAGTCGGCTGGCGGTTGTACGCGTTCGCGCCATGTGCGCCGCCTGGATCGGTTCCTGCTGGCCCGGCCCGCGTCGCGGCCACTCGCGGCACGGGCACGAAAAAGGTGGGAGAAACGGATGCTCCGCAGGCTTGGCGTCGTGTTCATGGCCGCGGCGACCCTGGTCATGGGCCCAGCGCAGGTCCTCGCCCAGGCGACGCCTGAAGGGGAGGTCCTCGGCGCCGCGGCGTGCACGGTGGAGCCGGTCGACTTTGAGGCTCTGCTCAGGCAAGCGGCCGCGGGCACCCCGGACCCCAACTCGCCCGTCGCGGACGGGCTCGGCGCGGCGACGGCGACGCCGCCGGTCGGAGAGCCCGCCGACGAGGAGACCGTCAGGGGCGTCGAGGCTGCGGTGCGCCAGTTCTTCGCCTGCCTCAACGCCGGAGACTACTTCCGCCTGGCCGCCGTGTTCACCCCGGAGTCCGCGCTCGCCCTCGCCGGTGCGATGCCGGCCGAGGGCGTGGCCACCGACGAGATCCCGGCGATCGTCGCGACCACGGAGGCGGCGCTGGCCGAAGCCGGACCCTCCCCGGACGAGGACCTCGCGGGGTTCGTCGAGGTTCGCGACGTGGTGGTGCTCGGCGACGGCCGCGTCGCCGCGACCGTGGTCGGTGACGGAGTGGACGACGAGCCGACCGCCGTCCTGTTCACCTTCCGGGCGGTCGACGGCGTCTTCCTGATCGAGAACTTCGCGCAACTCGCCGGGGCCGCCACGCCGTCCGCCTGACGGTCGGCGGCGCCGGAGCGGGCGGATGTCGGTCAGCATTGATCGGGGGCTGCGGGAGGACCCGTCGCCCCCGATCATTCACTCGGCGGCGGCACCGACCCCCGCCTGACGGACGGCCCGCCGCAGCGCGATCCGCACCTGGTGGCGTCCGACGGTGACCTGGTCCAAGTAGCGGCCCTCGTCGTCCCGGGCGCCGCCGGGACCTTCGGTCGCTTCCGGCTCGACCGCGTCGGAGAAGCCCGCGATGGGGGTCGCCCGGACCGCGACCGCCAGCGTCTCGTTCGCAACGTAGGCGGCGTTGCGGTTGAGCGCGGCAACGACCTCGGGGTCGCCGTCGTACGCGACGTCGATGGTCTCCTCGACCTGGTAGCCGGCCGCCTTCCGGGCGTCCTGCACGCCGCGGACGAAGTCGCGCGCCAGGCCCTCCTCGATCAGATCGGGCGTGAGGGCCGTGTCGAGCACCACGGTCGCCGTCGCGCTCTGCGCCGCCGCGAAGCCGGACCGCTTCACGAGGTCGACGAGCACCTCGTCCGGGGAGAGCGCGACGGACTCGCCGTCGGCGAGGGTGAGCGTGACGGCCTCGCCCGCCGCAGCGCTGGCGGCGACCGCCGCCGGGTCGGCGGCGCCGAGCGCCTGCCGGATCGCCCCGAGTCGCTTCCCGTACTTCGGTCCGAGGACCCGCAGGTTCGGCCGGATGTCGTAGGCGACAACGTCGCCGAGCTCACCCGCCGAGAGCGGTCGCACGGACTTGACGTTGAGCTCGTCCGTCACCTGGTCGGCGAGGCGGGTGACGGCCGCCATCCGGGCCGGGTCACCCGCATGGACGAGCAGCGCCGGCAGCGGCTGGCGCACCTTGATCGCGGCCTCCTGACGCGCGGCGTGGCCGAGGCGGACGACCTCCAGCACCGCGGCCATGTCGGCGGAGAGCATCTCGTCGATCGCGGCCGGGTCCACGGCGGGGTAGTCGGTGAGGTGGACGGACGGCGGTGCCGCGGCATCGACGGCGCGGACGAGGTTGTCGTGGATCGACTCGGCGAGGAACGGCACGAACGGCGCGAGCAAGCGGGTCAGGGTCGTCAGGCACTCGTAGAGGGTGGCGTAGGCGGCGTCCTTGTCGCGGTCGCTCTCCGGCTTCCAGAAGCGACGCCGGTTGCGGCGGATGTACCAGTTCGAGAGCTCCTCGACGACGAAGCGCTCGATCTCGCGGGCCGCGCCGTCGGGGTCGTAGTTGTCGAGCCGGTCGCGCGTGTGGGCCACCACCTGGTTCAGTCGGGACGTGACCCAGCGGTCGAGCAGCGTCCGCTCGGCCAGGGGCGGCCGCGCCGACGGGTCGGTCGGGTCCCAGCCGTCGAGGCGGGCGTAGTTGGCGAAGAAGGCGTAGCAGTTCCAGAGCGGGAGCACGAAGCGGCGGCGGACGGCGTCGGCGTTGTTGTAGCCGAAGTTGAGGTTCGCGCTCGGGTTGACCGTGCAGAACATCCAGCGCATGGTGTCGACGCCGGCGATCTCGGCCGCGTCGTCGAGCCAGATCGCGTTGCCCTTGCTCTTGTGCATCTCCTCGCCCTTCTCGTCGCGCATCAGCGCGTACGAGAAGACCGTCTCGAACGGGGCGCGGCCCTCGAGCGCGACGCTCTGGGCGATCAGCGAGTAGAACCAGTTGCGGAACTGGCCGGGAAAGCTCTCGGTGATCAGGTCGGCCGGGAACCACTCCTCCCAGTAGGTGCGGTCGGTCCGGTAGCCGAGCGTCGAGAAGGCGACGATCCCGGCGTCGAGCCAGGGGTTGCCGACGTCGCGAATCCGGCTGGCGGTCCCGCCACACTGGCCGCAGGCAATCTTGACCGCGTCGACCCAGGGCCGGTGCGGGGTGTGGCCGTCGAACTCGTCCCAGCCGGCGACCGCGCGCTCCTGGAGTTCCTCGCGGCCGCCGACCACGTCGAACGCGCCGCAGTCGGCGCACTCGTAGATCGGCAGCGCCAGGCCCCAGTAGCGCTTCTTGGAGATCATCCAGTCGTCCATGTGGGCGAGCCAGTCGAGCTCGCGGTCCTCGCCGAACCCGGGGATCCAGCGGGCGCGGCGGGTGGCCTCCATCATCGGCTCGCGAAGCGCGTCCATGGCGATGAACCACTCGTCGACCAGGCGGAAGGCGAGGTCGGTGCCGCAGCGCCAGCAGACCGGATAGCGGTGGGTGTACTGCTCGGCGCGGTAGTGGTGGCCGCTCGCCTCGAGATGCCGGACGATGCTGGTACCGACCTCGTGGACGTAGCCGCCGGTGAGGTCGCCGAAGCCGTCCACGAAGACGCCGAACTCGTCGATCGGCCCCACGACCGGCAGGTCGTGCGCCTTCGAGAGGCCGAAGTCCTCTTTGCCGCAGCCGGGCGCGATGTGGACGATCCCGGTCCCCTCGGCGGCGTCGACGTCCTCCCAGGGGATGACCCGGTGCTCGATCCCGGCGCTGGCCGGCAGCTCGTCGAACGGGCCGCCGTAGCGGCGCCCGACCAGCTCCGCGCCGGTGACCTCACCGACGGTCTCGTGCTCGCCCCGGATCGCGGTCTTCGCGGCGTCCCTGGCGACGTAGTAGGTCGCGTCGCCCTGCCGGACCTTGAGGTAGGTCAGCTCGGGGTGGACGGCGGCGGCGACGTTGGCAGGCAGGGTC
The DNA here is from genome assembly GCA_902806335.1 of uncultured Thermomicrobiales bacterium. GTDB lineage: Bacteria > Chloroflexota > Chloroflexia > Thermomicrobiales > UBA6265 > CADCWG01. The sequence continues at coordinate 109,458 of CADCWG010000014.1, forward strand.
CAGGGCGTGGTGGTCCAGGCAAGCAGGTAGGCGCCCGGCTCGTCGAGGAGCGGGAAGCGGGCGTAGACCGAGAGGTGGGTCCGCTCCTGGTAGCCCTCGGTGACGATCTCCTGCTCGGAGATGCCGGTGCCGCAGCGAGGGCACCAGGGCATCACGTCGTGGCCCTTGTAGACCAGACCCTTCTCGTGGCAGGTCTTGAGGAAGTGCCAGACCGTGTAGTTGTTCTCGTCCGACATCGTGAGGTAGGAGTTGTCCCAGTCCATCCAGTAGCCGAGGCGGATCGACTGCTCGGTCTGGCGGGCGGCGTACTTGAGGACGCGCTGCTTGCAGCGCTCCACGAACTCGGCGACGCCGAAGGCCTCGATGTCCCGCTTGCTCTTGAGGCCGAGCTCCTTCTCGACCTCGACCTCGACCCACAGGCCCTGGCAGTCGAAGCCGTTCTGGAAGCGCTGGCGCTTGCCGAGCATCGCCTGGTAGCGCTGGAAGAGGTCCTTGTAGGTCCGGCCCCAGGCGTGGTGGACGCCCATCGGGTTGTTGGCGGTGATCGGCCCGTCGAGGAAGGAGAAGCGCTCCTCCGCGCCGTCGTTGCGGTGGAGGTACCGCGCGACGGTCCCCTCCTCGTGCCAGCGCTGGAGCGTCGCCCGCTCCTGGGCGGGGAAGTCGACCTTCTGGGGAACCTCGGTGAACGTGGCCATGCGGCGGTGCTCCTCGGGCGGAAGGGTCAACGGGACGGCCGGCGGGATGTCGCGTGCATTGGCGGGCGGCCAGCCGGGGCGACTCTGCCCTGGTCGCATACGGCCATCGGACGGAGAGTGCTGGTCTGCCGAGACGGTTACCGGCGGGCGGGCACAGAAAACCCCGCCCTCGTTTCGAGGACGGGGTGACCCGCGGTACCACCTCGGTTGGTCTGGCCGTCGGCCGGACCCACTCGTTCGCGCCCACCCGGCGGCTGGGCCGTCGGGCGGGGGGCGTCGCGATAACGGGCGACGAGGTCGGTCGCGCCTACTGGGCGCCCGGACGGGGCGCGGTTCGGGGACGGCTCGGGAGCGATGGCTCGGCGTCGGCGCGCTCAGCCCGGCTCCCACCGTCCCGGACTCGCTTGGCGTCGCACGGCGCCGGCGCGGTCTCCGTCGGCGCCGGTGCGATCTCTGACTCCCCTGAGCCTAGCACGGGGGGCACCGGCCGACAACGCCGCGCCGTCGTGCCACTCTCCCCTTCGACCTCGCTGGCCGTCCCGCCAAGCACCGGCCGTCGGCGCGCGGTCCGACGTGCGGCACCCTCGCCGGAACCGCGGGCCGGGCGATCCGCTCGGAGGTCGATGCCCTCCGGGCGCTCGTCCCGGCCCGGACGCGGGGACCGCCCCGGCGCCGCCTAGTACTCCCAGGATTGGCGCAGGAAGCGGGCTTGCGTCAGCGTCACGCCGAGGATGATCACGAACAGGACCATCCCCATCGCCATCCCGTAGCCGAGGTTGAGCTGGCCGAAGGCGACCGCCCACTGGTAGACCGCGACCACCATCGTCGAGTTGGCCGGCCCGCCGGGAGGGGAGTTGGCGCCGACGCTGCTGAGGATGAAGACCGGTCCGAACACCTGCAGCGTCTCGATGATCCCGGTGATGACCACGAAGACGAGGGTCGGGCGCAGCAGCGGGACCGTGATCCCCCAGAAGAGCCGGAGGCGGCCGGCGCCGTCGACCCGGGCCGCCTCGTAGTAGCTGCGGTCGATCCCGTTGAGGCCGGCCATGAACAGGACCATCGTCAGGCCGACGTTCTTCCAGAGCGAGTAGGCGACGATCGACGGCAACGCCTGGGTGGTGGACGCCAGGTAGCTCTGCGTCGGCAGGCCGACCAGGTCGAGGATCTGGTTGAAGAGACCCAGCGAGGGCTGGTAGAGCCACTTCCACATCAGCGCCGTGGCGATCGCCGAGGCGACCACGGGCAGGAAGTAGACGGTGCGGAACAGGCCCCGGAGCTTGCCGCTGCCCTCGACCGCCATCGCGAGCACGAGCCCGATGGCCACGTTCAGCGGCAGGTACATCAGGGTGTAGAGGCCGGTGTTGCCGAGCGCCTTGACGAACACCGGGTCGTCGCGCAGCGCGCGGTAGTTGTCGAGGCCGATGAACTCCCGGCTGGACGCGAACGCCTGCCAGTCGGTGAAGCTGCCGAGCAGCCCGTTCGCCAGCGGGTAGATCCAGAAGACGAGCAGGCCCAGCAGCGTCGGGACGAGGGTGACCGCGACGAAGAGCCGTTGGTCGGCGTCGCGCCCTCCCCGACGGCGTCGCGCCTTCCGCGTCGCCGGGAGCGACAGGTTGGTTCCCAGGGCCACAGATCCCCCATCCCTGAGCCGCCGGATCGCGTCGGGGTTCCCGCCCGACGCGATCGGAGCGGCACCTCTGCCGGTGGCGTGGGTGTCAGCCCTTGAGCCCCGAGAGCGCGATGCCCTCGACGAACCGGCGCTGCGCGAAGACGTAGAGCACCAGGACCGGCAGCACCGCCAGCACCGATCCGGCCGCGGTCGGCCCGACTTCGGTTCCCAGGCGACCCCGGAACTGCGCCAGGCCGATCGGCACCGTGAACTTGTCGGGGTCATTGAGGATCACGAGCGGCCAGAGGAAGTTGTCCCACTGCGCGAGGAAGGTCAGGATGCCGAGCGCGGCGAGGGCCGCCTGGGAGAGCGGGAGCACGACCTGGAAGAAGACCCGGAACTCCGACGCGCCGTCGATCCGTGCCGCGTCGAGCAGGTCGCCGGGCAGGGCGAACATGAACTGGCGCATCAGGAAGATGCCGAAGGGGTTGAAGATGATCGGCACGATCAGCGCCCAGTAGCTGTCGAGCCAGCCGAAACGGACCATCAGCGCGTAGGAGGGGATGATCGAGACCGTAAACGGGATCATCATCAAGCTCAGCACGACCCAGAAGAGGCGGTCGCGTCCCGGGAACGGCAGCTTCGCGAACACGTAGCCGGACATCGCGCTGGTGAGCAGGGTAAGGACGGTGATGGTGGATGAGACGAACAGGCTGTTGCGGAAGAAGAGGCTGAAGCTGCCGGCGGCGAGGTCGTTCAGTGCCCGCCAGTTGGCCAGGGTCGGCTCCGCGGGCCACCACGTCGGCGGGTACTGGAGGAGTTCCTGCCGCACCTTGAGCGAGGTGACGAGCATCCAGTAGAACGGGCCGACCATCACGACCGCGCCCAGCGCGAGGAGGAGCCAGAGCAGATAGCGCTCCAACCGCCTGATCCCGCGACCGTCGCGCGTCACGGCCACGGCGTCCGGCCGATCGAGGGCGAGGGGAGCGCCGCGGCTTGCCAGCCCCGTCGGGCCGGCGGGTACCCTGATGTCCAAGCGGCCCATCCTCCAGAACCGGTCCAGACGACGCCGGGGCGCACGGGGCGCGAGGGGGCGCCGGGGAGGCCAGGGGTCCGGCCGGCCCGACGCCCGCGAACGAGACGTTCTACGCGGTCGGCGCCTTGTAGAGGCGCTCGGTGAACAAGCGGCGCTTGCCCGAGGAGGCGAGGGCGGCGTTCATCTGCTCGGTGGCCGTGTTCGCGGCCGTGCGGACGTCTGCCCTGTTCAGCACGACCTCATCGAACATCGTCCGCCAGATCGGCTCGGCCTCGAGCGGACGCTCGCCGTAGTTGATGCGGTAGGGCAGGGTCTCGGCCTGGGTGGCGATCGACCGGCCGGGGTCGCTGCTCGCGATCTCGGGTGCGGCGACGAGGGACGCCTTGTCGGGCGGACCGTTCGAGATCAGCGACCAGCGGATGCGCTGCTCGTCGGTGCCGACGAGTTCCTGGATGAACGCGAAGGCGACCGCCTGCACCTCCGGCGCCGCGTCGGCGAAGACGCAGAACCCTTCTTCTGGGGTCATCAGCCCCCAGGCCGGGTCCGGGGTGCCGCTGAAGGTCGGGGTGACGGCCGTCCCCCACTTGCCCGCGAGGTCGGGGTACTCCTCCTCGGTCCAGAACGCGCCGGTGTAGCCCTGGCTGATGTAGGTGGCGGCCACGCCGCCGCCGAACGCGTCGAACATGTCGAGGAACTCGGGGTCATCGAGCTTGTGGACGTGGTAGACGTCCTGGATGAACTGGAGCACCTGGATCGCCTGGTCGGAGTTCCAGAGCGCCTGGGTGCCGTCCTCGCTGTAGAGGAAGCCGCCCAGCTGGTAGATCATCGAGGTCCAGAGCCACTCGCGGGAGTAGTAGTGGTTGAGCGACCAGCCTGCCTGCACGAGGCGGTCGCCGTCGCGCTTGGTCAGCTGCGCGCACATCGTGATGTAGTCGTCCCACCGGCGGGGGACGCTGTCGGGCGTGATCCCCTGCTCCTCGAGCAGGGCGGTATTGAAGTAGACCTGATCGGTGTAGAAGGCGAACGTCGACGTGTAGATGTTGCCCGTCTCCGGCTCGCGGTTGAACTGGGTGCTGACGAGTTCGTCGTAGCTGAAGAGGTCCGCCGGGTACGGCACCAGCACGCCGGCGCGCTGGAGGTCGACCCGCCAGTTGAAGTGGACGTTGGCGAACGGGGGGCCCTCGCCCGCGGTGGCCGCCGTCAGGAGCTTGGTCTCGGCGTCCGCGTACGGCAGCACCTGGTACTCGACGGTGATGTCGGGGTACTTCTCTTTCCACGCCGCGATGATCTGGTCCTCGGCCGCCTGCCGGCTGGCGAACTCCCAGTCCCAGAACTCGACCGTGCCCTGGAAGGCGAGGTCGGCCGCCGGTGTGGACTGCGCGGCGAAGCCCCGTGGCGCGCGGACCGCCAGGTACGCCGCGGCGGCGCCTCCGACCGAGATCTTCAGGAAGCGACGGCGATCCAGGTCGCGATGGGTCATCTCACCCTTCCCTCTCCGATCCCTGCGATGGGCTCGGGCGAATCCCCAGACGGGGAGGTCTCGCCGCCCACCCCCGGGCGGCGGCGAACAGACGCGGCCGCTTCCTCCTCCTCGCGCCCGCCGGGGCGGTCCCGACCCTCCCCGACGGCCAGGCGTGGGGCGGGGGAGAATACGACCGCAACACGGCCGGTGTCAGGTGGACACCACGACCCCGAGGGAGGCATCGACGCGGCGGCGGACCCCGGTGCCGTCCCTGTCCGCTCGGACGCGGCAGGTCGGTCCAGCGCTCGGCCGAGTCGTCGGCTCGTAGTCACCGGCCGCTGGGTCCGGCCCCGATCGACGGGGCGATCGGCCCGCCGAAGGCGACCGGCAGACGCCTGAGCGGCCGGCGGGCGGGCCATCTCGGCGAGCACGATCAGCGCCGCTCCTCGCCCCACGACGGAGCCGAACTGCCGACCGAACGGCCCCCGCGGGGAGCAACCGAGGGACG
>CADCWG010000015.1 GCA_902806335.1 uncultured Thermomicrobiales bacterium
GGGTCGGTCGAGCAGATGCCCGCGGCGACGCTCGGTGCGGATGCGGTCCCGGCGGCCGCACCGAAGCGCTCGCGGAAGCGGGCCAGCGCGGCGGCCGAGCCCGCGGTCGCCGCGCCGCCCGAGCCGGCATCACCCGCGCGGCCGAAGCGCCGCCGCGCCCCGGCGGCCGAGCCCCTCACCGACCAGCCGATCACCCCGCCCGGCGATCCCGAAGCGCCGCCGGCACCCCGCCGGCGGACCCGCCGCCCCGCGCCAGCCGAACCCGCCGAGCCCACCGTCTAGCGCGCTGCCCGCCGACCGGCACCTCCGATCCTCGGTGGGTGGGTCCGGGTCCACCATGTGCTTCGTCGCTCGGACCTACCGTCGCCAAGCCGGCACCCATCCGTCGGCGACCGGGGGCGATCCCGTGCGGGGAGTCCCCGCCCTCGCCCGGACCTTCCGGTCCGGGATCCGGGAGATTGCCGGCGATCCGCCCGGCTGGCCTCCGGCCGGCATCAGGCGGCTTCGTCCGTGAGCCCGATGTTCGCCAAGGGCAGGTCCGGCCGTCCCCGCGCCTCGGATTCCCCACCGGCCATACGGATCGGGCCTGCTTGCCGGATCCAGCCGGCCGCCCGCCAGCGGATGGCGGCGACCGACAGCGCCACCACACGCGAACGCCCCGGGGCTCAGAGCCACCGGGGCGTTCCCGTGCCGCCCGCGTTGGGGCGGTGGGTTGTTCGGACCGCCCTAGCAGCCGTCGAGGAGATAGGCGAGCCGCAGGTCGGCGTTGTAGATGATCGCCTTGGCGAAGGCGATCTGGGCTTCCGGAGAGGCCCCGCCACCCCCACTCAGCGCGGTCGACGCCGCCGAGAGGGCCTCGACCAGGTCACCGTTCAGGTTGAGGGCCTCCTCCGGCGGGTTGCTGTTCGCCAGCTCCTGGCCCAGATCGAAGAACGCCTGGGCATCGCCCTGCGCCGAGCCGCTCGACTGGCCGCCGCGCTCGGGCGGAACCAGCAACTGCCGCGCGATCCCCACCCGATCGAGGGCCTGGTTTCCCCAGTCCTCGCAGTTTTGCGCCGCGCTCGGGCGGGCGCGCGCCTCGTACCCGAGTGTCACGGACGCCGCGACGACCGCGACGAGTCCGGCAAGCAGGATCCAGGTCTTCATCCGGTGGGCCCTCACCTAGACCGAGCGCTTGCGGTGCTTACCGTCGTTGTCGTCGCCGCCGATCATCTCCTTCATGGCGTAGGCCGCCATGCCGCCGAGGGCGACCTTGCCCAGCGTCCCGCCAGGGAAGCCGCCCCCGCCGCCGCTGCCGCCACCACCCAGCATCTGGCCGATGCCGCCGCCGCCGCCGCCCAGCAACTGGCCCAGGCCGCCGCCGCCGCCGCCGCCGAACAGCGCCCCGAGGCCGCCGGGCTGCTGCCGCTGCATCTGCCCGACCATGCTGGCCATGCCGCGCGGATCAAAGGACCCGCCCATCCCCTGGCCGCCCGACTGCTGCTGCAGGTACTGCGCGAACTGCGCGCGCTGGTCGGGGTCCATCCGGGAGAAGGTCTGCTCCGCCGCCCGCTGCATCGTGTCCGGGTCGGCGTGCTGGGCCACGCGCTGGAAGTGCTCGTAGGCCTCGTCGTCGGAGTAGCCCTGGTCGATCGGGCCCTGCTCGTAGCGGGAGATGAAGTCGCGGGCCTGCGGCCGGCGATCGTCGTCGTCGCCCCCGCCGAAGAGCCCCTTGAGCATCGAATCCATCGCAGTTGTCCCTTCCGCGGGCATGGTTGCCGGCGCCCGCAATCTGGGTCCACGAACCTGTGGTCCCGCCGCCTTCGGGCAGGACGCGTGCCAGGGGTGGCGGCCAGGGGTGCCACCGGGTTCGGCCCCAGTCGGCCGAAGACGCCACCGACCACCAGATCGGCGGGCCACCGGTCACCGTCAGGTCCGGCCACGGACCGCGACGGGAACGCCCTTGGGCGCCGACGGGACTCCCCTGGGAGCCGACGGGACTCCCCTTGGGAGCCGACGCCGCCTCGAGTTCCCGACCTATCGGATAGGCGGCCGCGCTGGCCCGCATGTGGGGCATGGCCTACTGATCGCCAGCCCAGCCGTCGGCGAGGCGTCGGAGGGACGCGGCGGTGGCCGAGTTGGCGGGGAAGAACGACTCGATCGCCAGCTCGTCCAGCGTCACGTCCAGCGGCGTGCCGAAGACCGTGGTCGTGCTGAAGAGTTCCAACAGGCCCCACTCGGTCCGCAGGCGGAGGGGGACCACAACCCACCCGCCGGCCCGTTCGGGCGCCGACCCCGTGGAGCGGCCAGGGGCCGGTCCGGGATACCCGGCGAGCTCCTCCAGGAGTGCCGCGAGCTCAGGGTCGGCGGTGACGTCGACCTGGCGCCGGAGCCGGGCGAGCAGGTGCCCCCGCCACTGCGCCAGGTTCTCGATCCGCGGTGCCATCCCGTCGGGGTGCAGGCTGAGCCGGAGCACGTTGAGCGGTGGCCGAAGCAGGTCGGGCGAGCTGCCGGCGAGGAGCGGGCCGAACGCGCGGTTCGCGTCGACCGCCACCCAGTGTCGGTCGACGGCGAGCGCCGGGTAGGGTTCGTGGCCGGCGAGCACCAGGCCGACCGCGTCCCGCACCGCCGCGAGCACGGGGTCGTCGAGGGACCGCTCGGGGTAGTCGGGGGCGTAGCCGGCGGCGACCAGCAGCGCGTTCCGGTCCCGCAGCGGTACGTCGAGTCGCTCCGCCAGGCGATGGAGCATCGCCCGGCTCGGCTGGGCGCGGCCGGTCTCGAGGAAGCTGAGGTGCCGGGCGGAGACCCCGGCGTCCAGAGCGAGGTCGAGCTGGCTACGGTGCCGGCGCTGGCGCCAGCCGCGGAGGAGGTCCCCCACCGGGGGATTCGCGGTGATCATCGCCCGACGATAGTCCGATCGGCGTCCAAGAACAATGACCTCGGAGGTAATCGATCCTCGTCCCGATCCGTCGGACCATCCGGTCAGGTCCGCTCCCGAGGTACGGGTCGGCGGCAGTGCCCGGACGGAGGCCCCGATGATCGAGACCACCACGCCGACCGAGACGACCGCGGCGGTTGAGACGATCGAACGCTACATCGCGATCTGGAACGAGACCGACCCGGAGCGTCGGGGCGACCTGCTCGCCCGGACCTTGACCGAGGACGCCTGCTACGTCGACCCGCTCGTCGCCGCGGAGGGCCACGCCGCGATCGACGGGGTGATCAGCGCCGTCCAGGCGCGGTTCCCCGGGCTCACGTTCCGCCTCGCCGGGGCGGTCGACGCCCACCACCACCTCGCGCGGTTCACGTGGGAGGTGTCCCCTGGGGGCGCCGCCGATCCCATCCTCGTCGGTATGGACGTGGCGGTCTTCGCCGATGACGGCCGCCTGCGCGCCGTCCACCGCTTCCTCGACAAGGTCCCCGCCCGGTGACCCTGGGTCCTCTCGTCCATCGACCCGATGCGCCCCATCCCGCCTCGTGGAAGGACACCGACGATGCAGAGCAGGGCAGGTCCGCGTCTCACCGCGACGAGCCCCTGGACAGGTCCACGCCCCTCGTCCGGGCTGCTCCGCCGCGCGCTCCTGGTCGACGCCGCCACGGGCGGCGGCACCGCCGCCCTGATGCTGCTCGCGGCCGATCCCCTGGGCGACCTGCTCGGGCTGTCGCCCCTGCTGCTCCGGGGGGCGGGGGCGGGTCTGGTCCCGTTCGTCGCGCTGCTGATCGGACTCGCGATGCGCCACACGGTCGCCACGGGTGCAACCCTCGCGGCGATCGGGGTCAACGTGCTGTGGTCGCTCGGGAGCCTGCTGCTGCTGGTCACGGGGGACGCCGAGCCGACCGCCATCGGCGTCGTCTACGTCGCCGGCCAGGCCATGGCCGTCGCCCTGTTCGCCCTCGCCCAGGCGGAGGGCCTGCGGCGGGTTGGGTCGCCGCGGGCCTGACGCGGGACCAGGGGCGGTCCAGGCGCCAGGGGGAGCAGATGGTCGCCGGCAACGTCGCCGCGGGAACCGCTGAACAGGCCGCTGCCGCGACGGCGGCGACGGCCCCATCTTCCCGTCTGGGGCGGAATCCCCGCGGCCCACCAGACGGGTACCCGGCGTCGCATCCTCGACGCGGAGACACGCCAATCAGGGCGATCCGACGACGAGAGACGGCCGCCCGGTGGTCCGGATTCCTGATCCGCCACGGCACGCTCCCCTCCCCATGCGCTAGGTGGAGGTGCCGTCTTGACGGCCGGTGGCTGGTCGGGGCACGGCGAGCCGTGTCCCCACCGGCGGACCAGGGCAAACCGCCCTCTCCCGGGGTGCCCCTCCTGGGGCGCCTTCTGCCGCCCCACCCATCCCGTCCTTCTCCTCCGGCTCGACGGCGGCGGCGTCACACCTGGCGCGGTTCGTGCTGACCGTCCGTGCGGGTGCCGCGCGGCTGTCCCGTGGCACTCACGCGCCGCCGATCCGGCCGAGCCTGGAGGAGAACGACCTTGTCCAGCCGTCGCCTTGCCACGCGAGCACGCCTGCGTCTCGCCAGCCCCGTCGCGGTCGTCGTCACGCTGCTCCTGCTTGGGCTCGCCGCCGGCGGGTCGATTGGCAGTGCCGCGCAGGGTACCCCCGGCACCCCCGTCGTCGCCGTGGCCTCGCCGGTCGCCGCCGGCGCCCGAGTCTTCGAGTTGCCCGGCGACGCGGTCTACCCCGAGGGTGTCACCTATGACGAGGAGAACGGCGTCTTCTACGTCACCAGCGCCGGCGACGGCACCATCTTCCAGGGCGACATCGAGACCGGTGACGTCGAGGTCTTCTCCGAGGGCGGCGCGGACGGTCGGACCACCGCCGCCGGGATCAAGGTCGACGCCGACGGCCTGCTCTATGTCGCCGGGGGCCAGACCGGCCTCGTTTCCATCTACGACACCGCCGACGGCTCCCTCGTCGCCCAGGCCGACAACGGCCTCGCGCCCGAAACCTTCGCCAACGACATCGCCCTCGTCGGCGACGTGGCGTACGTGACCGACTCCTTCAACCCGTTCGTCGACGCGGTCACCATCGGTGAGGACGGCGAGGCGACGATCGCGACCGCGATCGACTTCACCGGCACCGCCTTCGAGTTCCAGGCCGAAGGCTTCAACGCCAACGGCATCGTCGCCACCGCCGACGGCCAGTACCTGCTCGTCGTCCAGACCGCCACCGGTGGCCTCTTCCGGATCGACGTCGCCACCGGCGAGGTCGTGGAAGTCGATCTGGGCGGCGCCGACCTCACCAACGGCGACGGGATGGCCCTCGACGGCCAGACCCTCTACGTGGTCCGCAACCAGAACGAGGTGATCGCCCAGCTCGACCTGAGCGACGACTTCGCGAGCGCGACGTTTGTTCAGGAGTTCACCGACCCGACCTTCGCCTTCCCGACTACCCTCGCGCTGACCGGCGACGGTCGGGCGCTGGTGGTCAACTCCCAGTTCGACCGGCGGCAGACTGAGGACCCGGAACTCCCGTTCACCGTCTCGTTGATCACGCTGCCCGGGACCGGGCCGGGCGCCACCCCCGTCGTGGCGCCGGCGACTCCGGACGCCCCTGACGCCGCGGTCGCCACGGTGCCGCCGCCCGCCCCGACGGCCAACCCGGCGGTCTCGCCGGTCGCCTCACCGTCCACGTAGCGGCGACCGGTCCGGCACGCCGCCCACGCACCCGGGCGGTCCGGGAGGAATGACGCGACGGGACGGGGGCACCGGTGTACCGGTGCCCCCGTCCTTCTTCCCCCCGGCATCGTGATCGCGGCGAGGTCGGCCGCCTGTCCCACCCCGGCGGCCTCGCCCCCGGTCGTCATCGTCGTCTCCTCCGGCGGCCGAGGGCGGGCCGGTGTGCGGAGCCTCGCCTCTCCCACGGTCTGGGCCGTCTGTCCAATCGGCGGCGGTGGCGCGGTCGACCCGCCCCGGCCGCTGCTGCTACCATCCGCCGGGTTTGGTCGTTGCCGGGCCGCGCCCGCAACGCCCGCGAAGGGCGACGCGGTGGCCACCGGTGACGACCGTGACGACGAGCGATGGCAGACCGAGGCCAGACGGCCAGGGGAGATGCAACCGTGTCCGACGCGAACACCACGCCGCAGGTACCGGCGACCAATCGGAGTCCGATCGGCGCGACTACCCGACGGACGGTCCTTAAGGGCGCCGCCGCCGCCGCCGCGCTGGCGACGCTGGGCGTCAAACTGCCGAGGGCGGCCGCCCAGGACGGGCCGACGGTGATCATCGTCACCGACACCGCCGGGCTCGGCGACCAGAACTTCAACGACCTCGCCAACGCCGGGCTCCAGCGCGCCGGGGCCGAACTCGGTGTCACCACCGACGTCCTCGAGTCGCAGGACGCGGCCGACTACGAGGTCAACCTCCAGGAGGCGGCCGACCGGGCGGACCTCACCGTGGCCGTCGGCTTCCTTCTCACCGACGCGGTGAATGCCACCGCGCCCCAGTTCCCCGACCGCAGCTTCTTGCTCATCGACGACGTCGCCGAGCAGGAGAACGTCCAGTCGGTGACCTTCAAGGAGCACGAGGCGGCCTTCCTCGCGGGCGTCGTCGCCGCCCTGACGACCAAGACCAACAGCGTCGGTGTCGTCGGCGGTCAGGAGATCCCGCCGGTCGTCCGGTACGAGGTCGGCTTCACCGCCGGCGTCCAGTCGGCCAAGTCGGGCGTCAACGTGGCCGTCGTCTACGCCGAGAGCTTCGGTGACCCGGCGCTCGGCAAGGAGCTGACGCTGGCGCAGTACAACAACGGCGCCGACATCGTCTTCCCCGTCGCCGGGGCGACCGGGATCGGCTCGTTCGAGGCCGCCGTCGAGCTTGGCGGGGGCCGCTACGTGATCGCCGCCGACACCGACCAGAGCCAGCTTGGCGCCGATGTCCAGCTCTGCGTCGTCAACAAGGGCGTCGACGTCGCCGTCTTCGACGGCGCCCAGCAGGTGGTCGAGGGCAACTTTGAGGCGGGTGCCCGCGCCCTCGGCCTGGCCGAGAACGGCGTCGACCTCACCGACCCGGGCGACAACGTCGCGCCCGAGGTGCTGGAGGTTGCCGCCCGCTACAAGGCGGCGATTATCGCCGGGGACATCGTGGTCCCGTTCGACCGCGACACCGCCGCGGCCTTCCAGCCCGTCCCCGCCCCGGAAGGGACTCCCGGCGCGTCGCCGGCTGCCTCCCCGGCGGCGACGCCGAGCAGCTAGGGCGTACACTCAGGACACAGACGGGGCGGGGGTGGGCGCTGCCCACCCCCGCCCCACGCGCGGCTCACCGCGGCACCGCCGGGTGAGCGGCGCCTGCCGCCCCTCGGCGCCGCCGTGGCGCCGCGCGGCCCTCCCGAGGAGCCCATGGCCCAGGACCGCAACGGCGCAGCCCCGGACCACCACGCGCACCACGACGACCGCGCCGACGACGCGCCGCTGGCCATCGCGATGCGCGGCGTCGTCAAGCGGTTCGGCACCGTCGTCGCCAACGACGGGATCGACCTCCCGGTCCGCAAGGGGGAGATCCACGCCCTCCTCGGGGAGAACGGCGCCGGCAAGTCGACCCTGATGAACATTCTCTTCGGGCTCTACCACCCCGACGAGGGCGAGATCGCGGTCGACGGCCGCCCGGCCGGGTTCAAGGGGCCGCGCGACGCGGTCACCGCCGGCCTCGGCATGGTCCACCAGCACTTCATGCTGATCCCTCGCTTCACCGTCGCCGAGAACGTGATCCTCGGCAGCGAGGGGTCGGGGGTGGCCCTCGACCGCCCGGCCGCCGAGCGCCGCGTCGGCGAGCTGGCCGAGCGCTACGGCCTGCGGGTCGACCCCAGGGCGCGCCTCGGCGACCTTCCCGTCGGCGTCCAGCAGCGGGTCGAGATCCTGCGCGCCCTCTACCAGGGCAGCCGCACCCTGATCCTCGACGAGCCGACCGCGCTGCTCACCCCGCAGGAAGTCGACGAGCTCTACGCCATCCTGCGGCGCCTCCGCGCCGCCGGCGACACCGTCATCTTCATCACCCACAAGCTGCGCGAGGTCGCCGCGATCAGCGACCGGGTGACGGTGATCCGCCGCGGGCGGACGGTCGGCACCCGAATCACCGCCGAGACGACCGCCGCCGAGCTGGCCGAGTTGATGGTCGGCCGGGAGGTCGTGCTGCGCGTCGAGCGCCCGCCGGCGCACGTCGGCGACCCGGTCCTCGTCGCGCAGGGACTCACCGTCGCCGGCGGCCATGGGCAGCCGGCCCTAGCCGACCTCAGCCTGACGGTCAACCGGGGCGAGATCCTCGGCGTCTGCGGGGTGGAAGGGAACGGCCAGGCCGAACTGGTCGAGACCCTCGCCGGTCTCCGGCGGCCGGACGCCGGGCGGGTCCTCCTCAAGGGCCAGGACGTCACGGCGGCCGATCCCCACGACCGCCGCCGCGCGGGCCTCTCCTACATCCCCGAGGACCGTCACAACCGTGGTTTGGTGCTCGACTTCTCGCTCGCCGAGAACGTGCTCCTCGGCAACGCCGACGACGCGCCCTTCAGCCGGGCCGGCCGGATCGACGCCAGATTTGCCCGCTCGCTGACGCGCCGGCTGATGCAGACCTTCGACGTCCGGGCGCCCTCCCCGGAGACGCCGGCCCGGTCCCTCTCCGGCGGCAACCAGCAGAAGCTGATCATCGCCCGCGAGCTGCACCGTGAGCCGGACGCCCTGCTCGCGATCCAGCCGACGCGGGGCCTCGACGTCGGCGCGATCGAGTTCGTCCATCGTCAGTTGGTACGGGAGCGGGACCAGGGTCGCGGGGTGCTCCTGATCTCGTTCGACCTCGACGAGATCCTGGACCTCAGCGACCGGATCCTGGTGCTCTACCAGGGCCGGATCGTCGGCGAGTTCCTCAGTGGCAAGGTCAGCCGGACCGAGCTCGGGCTGCGGATGGGGGGTCGGAGCGAGGATGGGCAGGGACGCGAGCGGGAAGGCGCGCGGACCAGTGCCGGTGCGGCAGCCTGACGCCGTGGCGACCGGGGTGACACCGGTGGGTGTCCGGCTCGGCGCCGCCGCGCGCTCCGGCCTCGTCTCGCTCGCGGCGATCGGCGTCGCGATGCTGGTCGGCGCCCTGGTGATCGCCGTCTCCGGCGACGATCCGGTGCTGGCCTACCGGGCGCTCCTCTCGGGGGCTTTCGGCGACCGCCGCGGCGTGGCCGAGACGCTGGTCGCCTCCACGCCGCTGATCCTCGGCGGCCTCGCCTTTGCCGTCGCCTCCCGCGCGGGGCTGTTCAACATCGGGATCGAGGGGCAGCTCTTCCTCGGCAGCCTGGCCGCCGGGCTCGTCGCCGCCTACGGGCTCGGCGGCGCCCCGGCCGCCGTCCACCTGCCGCTGGCGATCGGCGCCGGGATGGCCGTCGGCGCCGTCTGGGGGGCCATCCCCGGCGTGCTCAAGGCGCGCACGGGCGCCAGCGAAGTCATCACGACCATCATGCTCAACTACATCGCCTACCGGATCAGCGCCTTCGCGATCGGTCGCGACGACCTCCTGCCGGTGAACCCCGACCGCGTCGCGACCGACCCCGCACTGCCGGGCGCCCGCCTCGCCCGGATTCTCGACGGCACACGCCTCCATGCCGGGATCCTGCTGGCCATCGCCGCCGCCGTGATCCTCTGGTACCTGCTCTTCCAGACCACCACCGGTTACCGAATCCGCGCCGTCGGGCTCAGCCGGGGCGCCGCGGCCTACGCCGGCATCTCCTGGGGCCGCACGATCACGGTCGCGATGGTCCTCAGCGGGGCGCTGGCCGGCCTGGCCGGCACCAGCGAAGCCCTCGGCCTCCAGGGGCGCCACTACGACCAGCCGCCGGGCTACGGGTTCACCGCGATCGCGGTCGGCCTGGTCGGTCGCAACCACCCCCTCGGCGTGGTGCTCGCCGGTCTCCTCTTCGGCGCGCTCAACGCCGGCGCGACCGAGATGCAGAGCACCGCCGGCACCTCCAAGGAACTGGTGCAGGTCCTCCAGGGCCTGGTCATCCTGGCCGTCGCCGGGGTCGCCGCCGCGGAGCGGTTCCGCGTCGGGCAGTGGTTCGCCGCGCGCTTCGGCGGCCCGCGGGCGGGCCGCGCGGGGAGCGACCGGGCATCCGCGGTCGGCATGGAACCGGATCTGGAGCCGCGGGCCGGTCCGCCTGCCCTGTAGGCTCCCCAAGCACCGACGCCGCGCGCCCCCGACACCGACCCGGCCGCCACCGGCCAACAGGAGCGACGAGTGGACGACTTCTTCACGATCTCGCTGCTGGTCGCCACGCTGCGGACTGCTACCCCGCTCATCTTCGCCGCGCTCGGCGGGCTGCTCTCCGAGCGGTCGGGCGTGGTCAACATCGGCCTCGAGGGGCTGATGCTGGTCGGCGCGTTCATGGCGGCGACCGGCGCCCACTACGCCGGCGACCCGTTCGTCGGCCTTGCGATCGGGGTCGGCGCCGCAACCCTCGCCGCGGTGATCCACGCGGTCTGGTGCATCACACTGCGCGGCGACCAGGTCGTCGCCGGCACCGCGATCAACCTGCTCGGGCTCAGCATCCCCGCCTTCCTCACCCAGCGCCTGTTCGATACCGCCGGCCGCACCCCGACCATCGACCGCCTGCCAACCATCGGGCGCGGGCTCAACGTGCTCGTCCCGGTCGCGTTTCTGCTGGTCCCGATCGTCTGGTACCTGCTCTTCCGGACCAAGCCCGGGCTGCGCGTGATGGCCGCGGGCGAGGACCCCCGCGCCACCGAGAGCGTCGGCATCAACGTCGCCCGCTACCGCTACGCCTGCGTGCTCGCCAGCGGCGCGCTCGCCGGGCTCGGCGGCGCCGTCCTCTCGATCGGCGACCTCTCGTTCTACACCTCGAACATGACGCAGGGGCGGGGGTTCATCGCGCTCGCGGCGGTGATCTTCGGGAACTGGTCTCCCCTCGGCACCCTCGCCGCGACCCTGCTCTTCGGCGGCGCCCAGGCGATCCAGATCCAGGCCCAGACGACGGGCCTGCCGATCTCGACCGACGTGCTGATCGCCCTCCCCTACGTGCTGACGCTGATCGCGATCACCGGGTTGTTCCGCAACTCCCTGCCGCCGGCGGGCCTCGGCCGGCACCCGACCACGGGCTGAGCCGCCCGGTCCGCCCGGTCCGCCCGGTCCGCCCGGTCACCGCTCGCAACCGCGAGCGTCGTCTCGCGGACGGTGGCAGACAGCGCGGCGGGCCGGCTGTTGCCGACCCGCCGCTCGTCAATCCGTGCCCGTCGACCGCCAACCGATCGTCGGTGGTCAGCGCACGAAGGTGATCGTGAACGGGTAGCGGAACCCCTCCCCGCGCGCGGCGCGGACGGCGGCGAAGACCGAGAGCCCCACCCAGGCCACCGCCTGCAGGCCGCCGTAGGACGCCGTCCAGAGGAGACCGGGGCCGAAGCCGTTGCCGGTCAGGGCGGTGAGGGCGATCAGGTAGACGACGAACGAGAGGTTGAAGTTCAGCGCCGCCTTGGCGTGGTTGCCGGCGAACGGGTCGTCGCCGCGGCGGAGCAGCCAGACCACCAGCGGCGCGATGCAGCCCGGCACCCCGCCGATGAGCCCGCCGACGAGCGCCCCGACGTGCGCGCCGACCGCCCACTTTCGGGATTCCCGCGCTCCCCTCGTCCGACCGGAGGGGAGCGCCGCGGTGCGCGTCCAGTCCCCGACGGCCGATCGCCAGTCCCCGCCGGCCCACGGCGCGCGGGTCCCGGCGGCGAACGGCCCACCGCCCGAGAACGGCCGGCCGGCCGGGCCGGACCGTCGCCCGCCACCCGTCGCGCCCGTCCACCACGGCGGTCCTCCCCGACCCGGCGGGTCCGCCGTGGGCGGGCTCTCACTTGGGGGGACCGAGGCGTCCGCCCCGGCGTGCCGGTGGCCGAAGCCGCGGCAGCCGCCGCCCCAGTGCGGCGTGCCCGGCGCCTCGG
>CADCWG010000016.1 GCA_902806335.1 uncultured Thermomicrobiales bacterium
GGCGGCCGGGGCCGGGCCACGCTGAGCGCCGAGTCCGGCCGCAACGGCGGCGGACCCGATCCCGACCCTCGCGCCGAGCGCCAGAGCCTGGCGACGGCTCATCCCCCGCCGCTCGAGCTTGCGCGCTAGCTCCACCACGTCATCGAAGGTGCGTGCCATCGTCAACTCCTTCGCCGCGGGCCGGCTTCTGCCGGCCGCGGGATGCGTCGTCGTCACCCTGAGTTGACCGCTTCCACGTCAGCAACTGTTTCCGAGCACTGCTCCGTTCGACCCAACCCTCCTCCCTGGTCCGCATCGTACCACCACGCCCAGCGCCGCCCCGACCGATTCCACCGAGCGCGCCGTCACCTCTCGTTCCTTCGTTCGCTGGTGAGCATTGTATTAGCGGGCGAACGGGTGTCAAGAAGCGGCGTCCACCGTGCCCGCCACCGTTTCCCGGCGATGCACCAGCAGGAGGTGATCGCAGACCAGGACTACGTCTCCCCGCTGGTTGGTCACCTCGAGGCGCTCGACCACCATCCCCTGGTTGGGTCGCTTGTGCTCCCGGGTGTCGGCAATCGCGACGCGAACACGGATTGTGTCGCCGAGGAACACGGGCCGTACAAAGCGGAGTCGGTCGTAGCCGTAGGAGAACGCCAGCGGGTTGATCGTCCCGGCGGTCATTCCCACGGCGACGGCAAAGATGAGGGTGCCATGCGCGATCCGCTGACCGAACTCTTGGGTCTTGCACCATTCCGCGTCCATGTGGTGGGGGTAGAAATCCCCTGTTTGCCCCGCATGGAGTACGACGTCGGTTTCGGTGATCGTCCGGCCCAATGTCTCTCGCGCCGTCCCCGGCGCGTAGTCCTCGAAGTACCGCTCCTCGAACGCGGCCGCCATGGTGCCTTGCCCCCGCTCGCGCGTTCCGTCCGGCCTGGGACTCCAGGGAGGGATCCCGTCCGACGACCGTTCGCGCCCTAGGTTTCGACGTCGGGCGCCAAACCGGCGGTCGCGGTGATCTTCGCGGCACAGCCGCGCAGCGGCGGCAGCGCGCGCCCGACGAACTCCGCGTGGTCACGCGGCAAGGCCGCGATCGTCAGCGCCGCCTGGACGCGCCCGCCGGGCGCACCGACCAGGACCGACAAGTCGCTGACGCCCTCGATCGTTTCGCTGCGGGCCGTCTCGTAGCCCTCGTTCCGGATCGCCGCCAGCCGCTCGACGAGAGCCGCCGAGGCGGCGTTCGACACCTCGGCGTGCCCTCCCTCTCCCGCCAACGCCCTCCCGCGCCGCTCGTCGTCGAGGAATGCCAGCATGAGCCGACCGGAGGCCGTTTGGAGCGCCGGCACGGCGCTGCCAATCTCGATCGACAGGCGCACCCGCTCCGGGCTCTCTTCCTGGTGAAGCACGACCAGCGCTCCGTGACGGAGAACGCTGAGGTGGCACGATTGGCGCAGCTCGTCGGCGAGCTCCCGCATCGGACGCTCGGCGGCCCGCAGCAACGCCTCGTAGGGGGAGTGGGCGTGGCCGAGCTCGTAGAGGCGCAAGGTGAGACTGTAGGCGCCGGACACCGGGTCTCGCTGGATGTACCCGCGCCGCTCAAGCGTCGACAGCGTCCGGAACAGTTCGCTGGCGCCTCGGTCGAGGGCGCGGGCAAGCTGCGCCTGGGATAGCGGCACGCCCCCCGTCGCCAGGCACTCGAGGATGTCCAGCCCCTTTTCCAGGGCCGGCACGTGGTAGTCGGGTGTCGCCCGCCCGTTCGCCTCGCTCGCGACTCGGCCTCTTGACATCTTTTTGCCTATGAACCGATGATTCGCCCACGGACACTGTAGCGCGCGCTAGGCACCCTGAGAAGCACGTGGCCGCGATTGTAGGACGGCGGAGAGGGCGGGTGATGGCTCGTCACGCTCCGCCGACGCGACGCGAGCTCGCTCCGGACCCGGAGATCACGACCGCCGCGGCGGTGGTCGAGAGGAGCGCCCCATGACCCGGTCCCCCGGCGTCACGCTCAGCGGGATCACCTGGGACCACAGTCGCGGACTTCTGCCTCTGCTCGCCACGGCCCAGCGATTCGAGGAGCTGCACCCCGGGGTGACGATTACCTGGGGGAAGCGGTCGCTCCAAGCGTTCGCGGACGCCCCGATCGAGGACCTGGCGCAACGCTTCGACCTCCTCATCGTCGACCATCCCTTCGTGGGATTCGCGGGGAAGCATCCGACGCTGGTTCCTCTCGATCAGCACCTCCCCGCGCCATTCCTCGCCGACCAGGCCGCCAACAGCGTCGGCGCCTCCCATGCCTCCTACGCCGACAACGGCCACCAGTGGGCGCTAGCGGTCGACGCCGCGGCTCCGGTCAGCGCCCACCGGCCGGACCTGCTTGAGCGCTTCCAGGTGGAGCTACCGCGGACCTGGGAAGATCTGGTGGCCCTGGCCCAACGTGGGCTCGTGGTCCTGCCCGCCATCCCCGTCGATGCCCTGATGCACACCTACATGCTCTGCATTGCGCTCGGATCGGAGCCGGGCGGCTCCCCCGACGGCCTCGTCGATCCCGGGGTCGGCGCCACTGCCCTCGCCATGCTGCGCGAGTTGGTCTTCGCGGCGGGGCTGGAGAACCTGCAACGCAACCCGATCCGGGTCTACGAGGCGATGGTCGGGGGCGACGGCCACGTCTACTGCCCCTTCGCCTACGGGTACTCAAACTACGCCAGACCCTCGTACGCCCGGGCGCCGCTCCGCTTCGGCGGGCTGATCGACGTCGGGGGGCGGCGGTTGCGTTCCGCCCTCGGTGGGACCGGCTTGGCGATCTCGCGCGGTTGCCGCGGGGAGGCGCTCGACATCGCTCTGGCCTACGCGGCATTCGTCGCGTCGCCCGAGTGTCAGCGCGGGTTGTACGTCGAGAGCGGCGGTCAGCCGGGGCACCGGACGGCCTGGCTCGATCCGGAAGCAGACCGCCACACCGGCGATTTCTTTCGGCGCACGTTGCCGACCGTCGACGAGGCGTACCTGCGTCCCCGCTTCGACGGCTACATCCCCTTCCAGGACGAGGCGGGGGAAATCGTCCACGCCTATCTGCGGGACGGCGGCGACAGTGCGGCCGCCGTCGCCAACTTGAACGAGCTCTACCGGGAGGCTCGTCCCGATGCGTGACGTCCACCGGGTCGGCCCAGCCGCGAACGGGGCGGTCGACCGACTGCCTTCCCTCCCCACCGACCAGCGCCCGCTCGCCGGCCTGACCGTGCTCGATTTCAGCCAGTTCCTGGCCGGCCCCTCCTGCGCGCTGCGTATGGCCGACCTCGGCGCACGGGTGATCAAGGTCGAGCGTCCCGAAACGGGCGACCTCTGCCGCCGGCTCTACATCTCGAACCTGGAGCTCGACGGTGACAGCACCCTCTTCCACGCGATCAACCGCAATAAGGAAAGCCTCGCCGCCGACCTGAAGGAGCCGGGGCACCTGGCGATGGTCAGGCAACTGGTGGCGCGCGCCGACGTCCTGATTCAGAACTTCCGGCCGGGCGTCATCGAGCGGCTCGGGCTCGGGTACGAGGTGGTGCGAGAGCTGAACCCTCGCCTGGTCTACGGCACCGTCACCGGCTACGGCGAGCTCGGCCCCTGGCGCGACAAGCCGGGACAGGACCTGCTGGCCCAGGCCCTCTCGGGGATCACCTGGCTCAGCGGCGACGCCGACCAGGGACCGGTTCCGGTGGGGCTCTCGATCGCGGACACGCTCGCGGGGGCGCACCTGACGCAGGGCATCCTCGCCTGCCTCGTTCGCCGCGGCGTCACGGGACGGGGGGGACTGGTCGAGGTCAGTCTTCTGGAGTCGATCCTGGACTTCCAGTTCGAGGCGCTGACGACCTTCTTCAACGACGGAGGCAAGCCGCCGGCGCGGAGCCGCCTCCGCAACGCGAACGCCTACCTGGCCGCTCCGTACGGGATCTACGAGACGGCCGACGGATTCCTCGCGATCGCCATGGTCCCGATCCCCAAGCTGGGGGAACTCCTCGGCTGTAATCCCCTTCTCGCCTTCACCGAGCCGGAGGGATGGTTCACCGAACGCGACGCGATCAAGACCATCCTCGCCGAGCACCTCAAGGGGCGCCCGACGGCCGGTTGGCTGGCCGTCCTGGAACCGGCCGACGTCTGGTGTGCCGAGGTCTTGGACTGGCCGAAGCTGGCGGACCACGACGGTTTCGCCGTGCTGGCGATGACCCAGGAGGTGGTGCGGTCGAACGGCGCGTCCTTGCGGACGACCCGCTGCCCGATCCGGGTCGACGGGTCGATCCTGGCGGCCGGTCGGGGCTCGCCGCGGATCGGCGAGCACACCGAGGCAATCTCGGCCGAACTCGAGGCGTCCAGCCGGTCGCGGTGACCGGGGAAGGGGGGCTACGATGCCCGGGACGTTGCGCATCGCCATCCGCCGTTTCGATCCG
The DNA here is from genome assembly GCA_902806335.1 of uncultured Thermomicrobiales bacterium. Lineage (GTDB taxonomy): Bacteria > Chloroflexota > Chloroflexia > Thermomicrobiales > UBA6265 > CADCWG01. The sequence goes on from CADCWG010000016.1 coordinate 4,407, forward strand.
TTCACGACGGCCATCCGACGGCAGTTCGAGCGTTTCCAGGCTGAGACAGGGTGCCAGCTCCGGCTCGAGGCCGAGTCGTTCGAGCTGACCGACCTCTACGAGACGCTCTTCACCAGTCGTGGCCTGAAGGAAGGTGCCTGGGACGTCGCCTTCGTCGTCACGGACTGGATGGCGGACGCGGTCGCTCAGGGTGCGCTTCTCGACCTCGCCCCGCGGATGGACTCGCTCCCGATCCCCGGTTATCCCGATGCCTGGGCACCGGCCCTGACACGCTTCCAGCGCTTCGGCGAGGCCGTCTACGGCGTTCCGTACCACGACGGCCCTGAGTGCCTGGTCTACCGGCGGGACCTCTTCGCGGACGAGGGCGAGCGGGCGGCGTTTGCGGCTCGCCACGGTCGCCCGCTGGAGGTGCCCCGCAGCTGGGAGGCGTTCACCGAGACCGCCCGTTTCTTCACGCGGCCGGCCGACGGGCTGTTCGGGACGATCTTCGCCGCCTACCCGGACGGCCACAACAGCGTCTACGACTTCTGCCTCCAGCTCTGGAGCCGTGGTGGCGATCTCACGGACGCCACGGGAGCCCCCACCCTGGACACGCCGCCAGCGGTCGCCGCGCTCGACGCCTACCGCCGCGCGGTGAACGATCGCGCGCTGACCCCACCGGGGCAGGAGGCGATCGACTCGGTCGCGAGCGGTGAGCGCTTCGCTGGCGGCTCGATCGCGATGATGGTCAACTGGTTCGGCTTCGCCGCGGCCTGCGAGCAGCCAGGCTGCCCGACCAAGGGGAAGGTCGATGTCGCCCCGCCGCCAGCGGGGGAGGACGGGCGTCCCGCCTCGCTGAACGTCTACTGGCTCCTCGCCGTCGGCGCCGGCAGTCGGCACCCGGACGAGGCCTACGCCTTCCTCCGCCACGTCTGCTCGCCGGCGATGGACAAGATCACGATGCTGGAAGGGGGCATCGGCTGCCGGCGCTCGACCTGGGAGGATCCGGAGGTCAACGCGGTCATCCCCTTCGCCAACCGCCTGGCCGAGCTGCACGAGCACGCTCGCGAGCTGCCGCGGTCGCCGGATCTGCCGCGGCTCGTCCACGTCCTCGACCGGGCGGTGCAGCGGGCGATTACCACCGATGACCCGACCGCGACGATCCTGCGCGAGGCGCAGGCGGAAGCGTCCCCGATCCGGTTGGGTCCGCCGGCCGCCGGAAAGGCGGGCCCGGGATGAAGCTCGCCGGTCTCGAGGTCAGCGATCGGATCGCGCTGCCGCCGAAGAGCGACTACGGGATCGGCCTCGTTGGGTGCGGCGGGATCGTCAACTACGCCCACCTCCCGGCGTACCAAGCGAACGGGCTGCGCGTGGTGGCCTGCTACGACCAGGACCGCGAGGCGGCCGAGCGGACCGCCCGCGAGCACCGCATTCCCCGGGTTGCGGGGTCCCTGGACGAGCTACTCGCCGACGAGGGGGTGGAGATCGTCGACGTCGCGATCACCCCTGGGGCCCAGCCGCCGGTCGCCGAGCGGGTGGCGGCGGCCGGCAAGCACCTGCTCTGCCAGAAGCCGCTGGCACTCGAGTACGCCGACGCGGTCCACCTGGTGACACGGGCCCGGGAGGCCGGGGTAAAGCTGGCGGTCAACCAGCAGATGCGCTGGGACGCCGGCATCGCCGTCGCCCGACAGCTCATCGCGCAACGGGCGATCGGCGAGCCGGGCGACGCGCGGATCGAGGTCAGCGTGCGGACGCCCTGGCATCTCTGGCCCTGGATCGCCCAATCGCCGCGGATCGAGGTGCTCTACCACTCCATCCACTACCTCGATGCTATGCGCTCCCTCTTTGGCGACCCGGTCCGGGTCACGGCCGTCCACGGCCGCGCCCCCGGCCAGCCGGAGGTAGGGGAGACCAAGACGGTGACGGTGCTCGAGTACGACGGGCCGCTGCAGGCGGTGATCGACGTCAACCACCACAACTGGACCGACGACGCCTACGCCCGCTTCCGCTTCCTCGGCTCCGGGGGGATCGTCCGCGGCACGATCGGGCTCCTCTATGACTATCCGCACGGACGCGTCGACACGCTCTCGTACCAGCCCAACGACGAGCCGCGGCGCTGGCACGAGGCACCGCTGGCGACGCGCTGGATCCCGGACGCCTTCATCGGCCCGATGGCCTCGTTGATGGAGGCGATCCAGACCGGGGGGGAACCCGTGACGAGCGGCGCCGACAATCTCGGCACGCTCCGGGTCGTCCACGCCGCCTACCGCTCGGCGACCGAGCGCCGCGCCGTCAACCCGGCCGAGATCGCGGCCATGGCATCCGCGACGACCTGACGGAGCCGACCCATGACCCGCTCCCGCCTCGACGCGTTCGTGCGCGCGGGCCGCCACCCCATCGAGCGGGACGGCCCGGCCGTCCGCTTCTTCGAGGGGGCGCTCCTGGGCAACGGCGGCCTAGGCGCTGTCGTCATGCTCCGCCCTGACGCCCTCGTCGTGGCCCTCGGCCACAACGCTGTCTGGGACATCCGGGTCGCCGAGCTGAGCATGGCGGAGATCGGCACCTTCGACGAGGTCTTCGCCCGGGTCGCCGCCCTCCCCGACGACCTGCCGACGCTCGAGGACGACCCCTGGTACAAGGACTACTGCGGGCGGATGGCGGAGCCCTACCGCGCGCCCTACCCCCGTCCGTTTCCCTGCGGCTCGCTGATCCTCGGCTTCGACCGGCGGCGGACCGAGGCGGTCGGGTACCTCCTCGACGTCGCGACCGGGCGCTGCGACGTTCGGCTGCGGCACGACGGGACACCGCTCACGGTCCAGGTCTTCGTCGAGTCCGGCGCCGATGTGCTCTGGCTCCGCGCCCTCGACGCCGAGGGCCGTCCGGCCGCCGCGCCGTTCGACCGGGTGCGGCTGCTCCCCGACCCGCAGCGCCCGGCCGATCTGCCGGCCCCGACGGCGCCCGCCCCGCCGCCGGACGGCCTTGGCTTCCGGCAGGTGCTGCCGAAGCGGGAACCCGCGGACGGCAGGCCGGCCCCCCCCGATCCGGGCGATCGCGCCTTCCTCGTCGGCGTCCGGCTGGCGGCGTCCCTCCGGCCGGGCGAGCGGTCGGGCTGGACCGGCCGTCCCGCCCGGACGGGTGACCTGGAGCGCGCCGTCGCACCGACCGGGCCGTTCGTTGCCTGCCTGGCGCTGGAGCACGGCATCGACAGCGAGGTCGCAGACGCCGTGGGCGATCTGCCGACGCCGGATGCCGCGGCGGTCACGGCGGCCGCGGAGCGGAGCCGGCGGTCGTGGGAGGCCTACTGGCGGTGCTCGGGGGTGGCGCTCGCCGACGACCTCCTGGAACGCGTCTGGTACCAGAACCTGTACTTCCTGAACTGCGCCGTAGCGCCGGGCGTGACCTGCCCCGGACTCTGGGCGAATTGGAGCCGGGGCGACATCGGCACCGCCTGGCACGGCGATTACCACATGAACTACAACACCCAGCAGCCGTTCTGGGTCACCTTCTCCGCCAACCACGTCGACAAGCACCTCCCGTACGTCGACCTGGTCGAGCACCTCCTGCCGCTCGCCGAGCGCTGGGCGGCGGAGTACTACGGCCTCGGCGGCGCCTGCTTCCCCCACTCGGCCTACCCAACGGAGATGCGCGTCCCCCCCTACCCGGTGCCGACGTGGGGATGGGAGATCTGCGAGACGCCCTGGACGGTGCAGAGCCTCTGGTGGCACTACGCCTACACCGGGGACGAGGTATTCCTCCGGGAGCGGGCCCTCGACCCGCTCCGGGCCGCGGTGCGCTTCCTGGCCGACTACCTCCGGCGCCCGCAGGCGAGCGGCCCCGCCTGGGGCGACGACCGCGTCCACCTCTTCCCATCGGTGGTCCCGGAGCTCTACGGCCTGACGCCGGGGCTCCGGCTGAACCGCGACTGCCTGATCGACTTAACACTGACCCGCTTCGTCTTCGGCGCCTACCTGCGGACCTGCGCGATCCTCCAGATCGAGGCCGGCGAGGGGGAACTGCCCGAGACGGTACGCCGGCTGCTGGAGCGGCTGCCGCCCTACGCGACGGCGGAGTCGCGGCACGGCCCGGTCTTCGTCGCGGTGCCGGGCGAGGACCCCGACGTCGTCCACAACGTGCCGGTGCCGCTGATGACCGTCTTCCCCGGCGAGGAGCACGGGCTCGGCAGCGAGCCGGGGACCTTCGCCGTCGCCGCCAACACCTACCGCAACCTGCAGGTCGAGGGGGGGAACGACCTCGTCTTCCTCAACCTCCAGGCGGCGCGCCTCGGCCTGCTCGACCTGGAGCGCTTCAAGCGGCAGGTCGCCTACTGCCTCCTGCCCAACGGCACCTGCACCGACATGGTCCTCCAGGTCCACGGCCGCTACCGCGACGAGCTGCCGTTCGACTTCATGGCGGCGATGGGCATCTGGTTCGAGAACTTCGCGCTGCCGGTTGTCGTCAACGAGTGCCTGCTGCAGAGCCACGACGGCACGCTCCGCCTCTTTCCCAACTGGCCGAGCGACCGGCGCGCCGAGTTCCGGACGCTGCGCGCCGTCGGCGCGTTCCTCGTCAGCGCCAGCCTGGCGAACGGGACGGTCGAGTGGGTCGAGATCGGGAGCGAGGCCGGGGCAACGCTGCGCCTCCGAAACCCCTGGTCTTGCCCCGTCCGCTGCGTCCGCGCCGGGACCGAGGTTCGGTTGATCGGCGAGGTACTGGAGGTGGCGACGACACGGGGAGAGACAGTCGTCTTCTCCCCGATGTCGACCGGATAGCGTCGACGGTGGACGTCGAAAGGAGCAGCCCGTGGTAAGCACGACGGTCACGCGCCCCCTCTGGATGGACGAGCGATTTCGCCAGCTCCCGCGCCGGCCCTGGCGAAAGGTCCACCTCGACTTCCACAACAGCCAGCACATCCCCGAGATCGGGGCGGCCTTCGACCCCGACGAGTTCGGCGACCGTCTCCTGGCGGCGCACGTCGACGCGGTCGTCGTGTTCGCCAAGGACATGCACGGCTACTTCTACTACCCAAGCGCCCACGGCCCGGTCCACCATGGGCTCGACGGCGACCTGCTCGGTGCGCAGGTCGCCGCGTGCCGCCAGCGCGGCATCGCCGTCTACGCCTACTACTGCACAACGTGGGACAACTACCTGGCCGAGCAGCACCCGGAGTGGCTGGTCTGGAAGCGCGACCGCACAACCTACCTGCCCGGGTTCGACGAGACGCCCCACTGGACGGCGCTCTGCCTCTCGAACGACGACTTCGTTGGGCTGGTGCTGGACCACTCCCGGGAGGTCCTGGAGCGCTACGAAGTCGACGGAATCTGGTACGACATGCCCCTGCCGATCGGCGGCGAGTGCTTCTGCCGAAACTGCTTGGCCGCGCTCCGCGGGGCCGGCCAGGACCCGTTCTCGATTCCGGCCCAGCGCCGCCACAAGCAGGAGCTGCTGCTCGGGTTCCTCCGTCGCACCCGCGACCTGGCGGAGGAGGTGCGCCCGGGCTGCCAGGTGGACCACAACAACCAGACGCGCCTCGGGCTGGGCGAGCGCGCCCCATTCATGGACAACATCGACATCGAGGCGCTGCCGACCGCCTTCTGGGGCTACTTCTACTTTCCGACCACCGTCCGCTACGCGCGCACCTTCGGCAAGAGCGTCTACGGCATGAGCGGGCGGTTCCACCGGAGTTGGGCCGACTTCGGCGGGCTCAAGCTGCCCAACCAGTTGCGTGCCGAGTTGGCAAGCATCGTCGCCAACGGCGCCCGCTGCGACCTGGGCGACCAGGCGCCCCCGTCCGGCCGGCTCGACCCAGCGGTCTACGACCTGATCGGCGGGTGCTACGCCGAGATCGCGCGGCTCGAGCCGTTCCTGGAAGCGGCCACCCCGGTGGCCGAGGCGGCAATCGTGGTCGGCGGGCACCCTCTCGACGAACTGGCACAGGCGCGCGCCTCGACCGACGCCGTCGCGCCGGGCGGTAGCGAAGACGGGGCGGGACCGTGGGACGACAGCGTCTACGGCCTGACCAAGCTCCTCATGGAGCTGCACGTCCAGTTCGACGTCGTCGAAGCGGACGCCGAACTGGAGCGCTACCGCCTGCTGGTGCTGGCCGACAACCTGACCGTCGACGGAGCCCTCGCCGCGCGACTGCGGGCGCACCTGCGAGACGGAGGCGCCGTCGTCGCCTGCTCCGGGTCGCTCCTGCTGAACGGGCAGGAGACGGTCTGGGCGGAGGAGCTTGGGCTCACCGCCCGGGGCCGCTCCCCGTTCGCGCCGGCCTACCTCGTTCCCGGCGGGCCAAGCGGCGACGCGGGGTTCTTCGCCGGCGTCCCGACCTACGAGTACGCGCTCTACGACGGCGCCCTACGGTGGGAGTCGGCCGACCCGGACGTGGTCCTGGCCCGGCTCGGCGTGCCGCTCTTCCAACGGGCGCCGGATCACTACACCAGCCACGCCCAGACCCCGTTCGACCACGTCACCGACGACGCCGTCGTGGTGATGCGGGGCCGACTGGCGGCGACCGCCTTCCCGGTCGGTTCGAGCTACTTCCGCCACGGCTACTGGGTCTACCGCGAGGTCTTCCGCCGGCTGGTGCGGGCGGTGCTGCCGTCGCCGCTGGTCGAGACGGATGCGCCGCTGAGCGCCGAGGTGACGGTGACCCATCAGGCGGCCGAGGGCGGGCGACCCGAGCGGTGGCTGGTCCACGTCGTCAACTTCTCGCCGAACCGGCGCGGTCCCGAACACCCCGAGTACCTCGAAGACCCGATCCCCCTACGCGACGTGGGGGTGACGCTCCGGGCCGGTGTCCCCTTCTCCCGCGCCTACCTGGCGGCGGACGGGGCCGCACTGCCGCTGCGCGAGGTTGGGGGCGGCTGGGCGACGACCGTTCCGCGCGTCGACTTCGGTGCGATCGCCGTCTTCGAGCGGTGACGTCAACGGCCGGGCCCACCTCCCTGCCGCTCGCGGCGGTCCACCGGTCCCCGACCTGCGGCCAACGCCCTCTCCGGGGTATCGCCACCGCACGAAGCCGCCGCCCAAGCGGTGGCGCCAGGAGGCCGTCCTCTCCGAGCGAGTCGGCCTGCGGGCGGCGACCGCCGGGCTCGGGGTATCGCTAGAGGCGCTCCGCGGGATGATCAGGCGCGTCCGCGGCCGTCCGTAGGCGCCGTCCCGTCCCCAAACGACGCAGTGGCTCCACAGATGCCGGGTACCAAGGCTCCCATTCGGTAGGGCCCTCCGGACCGGTCAGCCCCGCCCGCGCCGCCGGGCACCGCGGGGCGGCCGCCCCCCCGCCCCACGTCCTCCGCCGGCGCCGGCGCCT